>NZ_JAYJLJ010000001.1:0-362718 GCF_051948815.1 Aeromonas sp. Lyrl_2 | reverse complement strand
GTCGAACTCAGAAGTGAAACGCGGTAGCGCCGATGGTAGTGTGGCATTCGCCATGCGAGAGTAGGACACTGCCAGGCACCAAATACAAGAAACCCCGCTCATCGAGCGGGGTTTTTTATTGCCTGCAATTCATCACGTCGCCGGATTATTAGACTTCCCCCTTCTTGTCATTCATTGATTACCCTTCTAAAGCCCCAAAAAGACCTCTTTTTCTGTTCGATATTTGCTCACCAATTCAATGTGTTGGATACAAAAAGTACAGAATGTGATGCCTCTACCTTTCTTGTGATGTCTCCTCTGGTTTAATTCTTCAGTCCATATTGATGGACCAAGGAATCACAATAATTTAAGGAATAGACTCATGTTCAAGAGAACAGTAACGATGATGCTGGCGGCGGGAACCCTGGTATTAGGCGGTTGCGCATCCAATGGTGGTGCAGAGCAGGCGGGGGCAGACAACAGCGACTTCGGTGGCAAGTCCATCTACCTGCGCGGGGAGATGAACGACTGGATGGCGACTGATGAAAGCAAGGTAGTCAAGGTAGCCGACAAGCTCTACATGGCCAAAGGCACCCTCAAGAAAGAGTGGGCCCCCTACAAGTTCAAGTTTGCTGATTCAGGTTGGAGCTGTGGCACCAACTTTGGCTACAAGAGCCCGAGTGATGGTGTTGCCGTACTGGGTGGTGAGGCTGTGCCGGTCAACCCCTGTTCCAAGTATGAGGACATGAAGTTCTCACCGGATGCCGATGGCGTCTACGAGTTCTATCTGAATATGGCGGGTGAAACACCGACGGTTTACGTCAAGAAGCCCTGATCTATCTCTGAGTGTTAAATCTCTCAGTAAATTAATCAGTTAAGTGCCCTGGCGCAGAAACCTGCTGGCCAGGGCATTTTTTTAGGATAGAATCTGCGCCCTCATGGCAGCATCATCACTATATATTGTGTTGTTTTTTTTTAATGGTGCTATTGGTTGTGTTTTCTACTACTGTCATGACGTTGATGCATTCATATAAGGTTGATTGAAAATGGCTAAATCCAACCCGGTGCTGGAGAGCGAAGCTGGCTCCCGCCTCATTCCCCTCCAGGAAACGTCCCTCGAGATCTGGGATAGCAAGTATCGCCTCAAGAGCAAGGATGGCACTCCCATCGACAGCTCTATCGATGAGACTTACCAGCGGGTAGCCCGTGCGTTGGCAGAGCAGGAGCTGGAACCGGAGGCCTGGTATGGGCCGTTCCTGTGGGCGTTGCGCAATGGGGCCATTCCGGCGGGCCGCATCACCTCCAACGCCGGGGCGTTTGAGCACAAGCCTGCCACTTCAACCATCAACTGTACTGTTTCCGGTACCATCGAAGATTCGATGGACGATATCCTCGGCAAGGTGCACGAGGCCGGTCTGACCCTGAAAGCCGGGTGCGGTATCGGCTATGATTTTTCGACCCTGCGCCCGCGCGGTGCCTTTGTCTCCGGTGCCGGTGCCTACACTTCCGGCCCGCTCTCCTTTATGGATATCTATGACAAGATGTGTTTCACCGTCTCGTCAGCCGGTGGCCGTCGCGGCGCCCAGATGGGCACCATGGATATCCGCCATCCCGATGTGATCGAGTTTATTCAGGCCAAGCGTGAAGATGGCCGCCTGCGTCAGTTCAACCTCTCCCTGCTCATCACCGAAGATTTCGTCAAGGCGGTGAAAGAGGATGCACCCTGGTCGCTGATCTTCCCCTACACCGCCAAAGAGGTGGAGCAGGATGGCATTGCGCTGGACGATCCTGCTCAGGTGCGATGGGCCGACTGGCCCAACAAGGAAGGGGTTGTATTCAACGAGTTGGGGCAGGTCGCCTGCAAGGTCTACAAGACCATGCCAGCCCGTAAGCTGTGGAATGTCATCATGACCTCCACCTATGACTATGCAGAGCCCGGCTTCATCCTGATCGACAAGGTCAACCAGATGAACAACAACTGGTTCTGTGAAGAGATCCGCGCGACCAACCCCTGTGGCGAGCAGCCTTTGCCGCCTTATGGCGCCTGCCTGCTCGGCTCGGTCAATCTGACCAAGTTTGTGCGTGACCCCTTTACTGAAAAAGCGGCTTTCGATTGGCAGGCGTTTCGCAAGGTGGTGGCCATCTTCACCCGCATGCTCGACAACGTGGTGGAGATCAACCAACTGCCGCTAGCCAAACAGCGCGAGGAGATCACAGCCAAGCGCCGGCATGGCATGGGTTTCCTGGGTCTTGGTTCGACCCTCACCATGCTGCAGATCAAGTACGGCTCTGCGGCATCCGTAGCCTTTACCGAGCAGGTATCCCAGGAGCTGGCGATGACCGGCTGGCAGGAGTCCCTGCGTCTTGCCAAGGAGAAGGGCCCAGCCCCCATCATGGAGCAGGAGTTTGAAGTGACCGGCAAGATGCTGCGTCTGCGCCCGGAAATGGCGGCTGATGGCATCAAGGTGGGCGACAAGGTGAAGGGCAAGGTGCTGCATGCGCGCTACAGCCGCTACATGCAGCAGGTTGCCGAAGTGGATCCTGCGCTGGTCGCCGAGCTGGCCGAAGTGGGTGGGCGTTTCACTCACCACAGCAGTATTGCACCGACCGGCACCATCTCGCTGTCACTGGCCAACAACGCCAGCAACGGCATCGAGCCGAGTTTTGCCCACCACTACAGCCGCAACGTCATCAAGCCGGGCAAGAAGAGCAAGGAGAGCGTCGACGTCTACTCCTTCGAGCTGCTGGCCTACCGCGAGCTGGTGAATCCGGCCGCCATGCCGTACAGCGAAGAGGAGGCGAGCCGCCTACCTGAGTACTTCATTACTGCTGACGACATCAGCCCGGCCCAGCACGTGGACATTCAGGCCGCGGCCCAGCGCTGGATTGACTCTTCCATCTCCAAGACTGCCAACGTGCCGACTGATTTCCCGTTCGAGCAGTTCAAGGACATCTACATGTATGCCTCGGACTCCGGTCTCAAGGGCTGCACCACCTTCCGTTTCAACCCGGAGGCCTTCCAGGGCGTGCTGGTGAAGGAGAAGGATCTGGAGAACACCCTGTACGATTTCACTCTGGAGGATGGCTCCGTCATCTCCGTCAAGGGGAACGAAGAGATCGAATACGATGGCGAGCTGCATACGGCCGCCAACCTCTACGACGCCTTGAAAGAAGGCTATTACGGTAAATTCTGAGAACGACATTATGGTCAAGAAGATCGACAAGAAAATCGTCGCCTACAAGGTGCGTACCAAGGATGAGCCGCAAGAAGATCTCTCTGTGCAGGATGACGTAGTGCATATGCACGAAACCGTGCTGCGCCCGGAGCGGCTGATGGGCACCACCTACAAGTTGAAGACGCCGGAGCATGTCTCCGAGCACTCGCTGTTCATCACCATCAACGACATCATTCTCAACGAGGGCACGGTTCACGAAACTCGCCGTCCGTTCGAGATTTTCATCAACTCCAAGAGCCTGGAGCACTATCAGTGGATCGTGGCGCTAACCCGCATCATCTCGGCGGTATTCCGCAAGGGTGGGGATGTCACCTTCCTGGTGGAGGAGCTGCGTTCCGTATTCGATCCCAAGGGAGGTTACTGGAACAAGGGCAAGTATGTGCCGTCGCTGATCGCCGAGATTGGGAACGTGATCGAGAGCCATCTCACCGAGATAGGCATGCTCAAGGCGCCGGGACTGGACGAGCATCAGCAGGCGTTTCTGGCTGAGAAGCAAGCCGAGTTGAAAGCCGCTCAGGAGGCTGAAGAGCAGCAGGCGAGCAGTGGTTTTCCGGCCAATGCCGCGCTCTGCTACAAGTGCCACACCAAGGCGCTGGTGCTGAAGGATGGCTGCATGACCTGCCTCAACTGCGGCGACTCCAAGTGCGGCTGACAGACAGGCCCAAGTAGTTGAACGATAGAGAAAAGACCGGCCACAGTGCCGGTATTTTTATTGCTGTTTTTATGCGCAATCACATCAGGCGGCCAAGTGATTTGTTGCGCGATAGTAAAATCGGGCGTAGCGTTGAGGGTAATAAAACTGTCACGGCCGTGTGGTTTCAATGACATCTGAGATTCACACACGTGGCCCTTCAGTGCCAAGGAGGATGCTTATGGACAATACGGACCGAAAGCTGTTTATCTTGGATACCAACGTTCTGCTTCACGAACCCCTCGCTATCTACTCCTTCAAAGAGCACGATGTGCTCATCCCCATGACGGTGCTGGAAGAGCTCGATAACATCAAGGATCGCAACAAGGATGTCAGCCGCGACGCGAGGGTCGCCATCCGTGCGCTGGAAGATGTGTTCCGCGATGCAACCCCGGATCAGATCACTCAGGGCGTTCCGCTGGCTGGCGAAGCGAGCGGCCATATCTGCATCTTCAGCGATCACCATCTGCCGCAGGATGCCGAGGTCTTTACCGACAAGGAGGCCGACAACCGCATCATCAACGCGGCCCTCTATCTGCAAAAGCACGAGTTGAAGCGTCAGGTGGTGCTGGTCACCAAAGACATCAACATGCGCCTCAAGGCCAAGGGGGCCGGGCTTGCTCACGTTGAAGATTACCGCAGTGACCAGCTGATCGATGATATCCGCCTGCTGGCCAAGGGCTTTCAGGTTGTGCCCGGCAGCTTCTGGGAGCGGGTTGGCGAGTGCGAGAGCGAGACCCATGGCCGCGATACCATCCATGTGATCGATGCCAATCTGCTGGAAGGGGTTCACGTAAATCAGTATCTGGTGGATGAAGAGAATTTCTTCGCCGCCCGGGTACTCAGCCACGATGGCCAGAAGATCCGTATCAAGGATCTGGGCCGCGAGCGGCTGATGTCCCGCAAGGCGTGGGGTGTCCATCCCAAGAACGTCTATCAGGGGATGGCGCTGGATGCACTGCTCGATCCGCACATCGATCTGGTTATCCTGACCGGCCCGGCGGGTTGCGGCAAGACCTTGCTGGCCATGGCTGCTGCGCTGGAGTTGGTGATTGAGAAGGGCATTTACGAGAAGGTGATCGTCACCCGGAATACCCCGGAAATTGCCGAGAGCATCGGCTTCCTGCCCGGCACCGAAGAGGAGAAGATGATGCCCTGGTTGGCGGCGGTGACCGACACCCTGGAGGTGCTGCACAAGCAGGACGAGAACATGAGCGGCTCGCTCAGCTACATCATGGAGAAGGCCAACATCCAGTTCAAATCGGTCAACTTTATGCGCGGGCGCAGCATCCAGAATACCTTCGTGCTGCTGGATGAGTGTCAGAACCTGACCGCATCCCAGATCAAGACCATCATTACCCGTTGCGGCGAGGGCACCAAGATCGTCTGCTCCGGTAACCTGGCCCAGATCGACTCCAACTACCTGAGCCCGGTGACTTCGGGGCTCACCTACATCGTCGAGCGTTTCAAGGATTTCGACGGCAGTGCCAACATCTTCCTCAATGGCGTGGTGCGCAGCCGACTGGCTTCGTTCGCCGAGGAAAACCTCTGATTAAACTGAATATTTCCAGATACAAAGGGAGGCCAATCGGCCTCCCTTTTTGATCCCGGCGCAGTCTTGTGCCAAGGGCTATTGACCCAGGTAGCGCAGCAGTCCCGGGTGGTCGCTGTTTTGCAGAATATCCGGCTTGCCTTGCAGGGCGATGCGCCCTTCGTCGACAAACAGCACCTGATCGGCGATAAGCTGGGCATCCTCCGGATTGTGGGAAACCATCAGCACGGTAATGCCCTGCTCGCAGGCGAGGCGGGCCACTTCCGCCAGCATCTCTCGGCGCAGGGCCGGATCGAGGGCCGAGAAGGGTTCATCCAGCAGCAGCAGCGGTTTGCCCCGCACCAGCGCACGGGCCAGCCCGACCCGCTGCTGCTGGCCGCCGGAGAGCTGCTCCGGCAGGCGGCTTAGCATCTCACCGAGGCCAACCCGCGCGGCAGCATCGATCACTTGTGCTCGCTGAGTTGCACTCAGGCGCAGGCCCGGGTGCAAGCCGATGGCGATATTGTCGAACACCGACAGGTGCAGGAACAGGTTGTGATCCTGAAACAGGGTGGTGACTGGTCGCTCGGCCGGGCCCAGTGGCAACAGATCTTCGCCATCGAAGCTGAGACGGCCTGATTCCACCGGCACGAAGCCGGCGATCATCCCGAGCAGGGTCGACTTGCCCGCGCCGCTTGGGCCAATCAGCGCGGTGATCTCCCCCTTGGGCAGGGTCGCGCTGAAGCTGACGCGCCAGTCGGGGTAGCTGGTCACCAGCGTATCAATGTTCAGCATGTTTTCCTCCAAGCCCCCGTTCCACCAGCCAGAACAGGGAGAAACAGAGTGTCAGCAGCAGCAGAGCGGTGGCGGCCGCCTCGGTCAATCGATAGCTGCCGAGCTGCTGGTAGAGCAGCCAGGGCAGGGTGGTGAGCTCCTGACTGCCAAACATGGCGATGGCGCCGAGATCCCCCAGCGAGAGGATCATCGACAGCGCCATCGCCAGTGCTAGCGGGCGGCGCAGCAGCGGCCACTCCACCAGCCGCAGGCGATGTAGGCCGCGCACCCCCAAGCTATCCGCCAGCCGGTCATATTGGCGCACCACCAGCTGCATGGGGGCGGAGAGGGTGCGCAGCACATAGGGGAGTGCCATCAGGGCGTTGACCAGCACCACCAGCCAGGGGCCGAGGGCGAACACATCGGCAAAGGGCATAAACAGGATGAAGAGACCGGTAGAGAGCACCACTGCCGGGATCATCAGGATTATCAAGCCGCTGGCCTCCCACAGGGCGGCAGCCCGCCGCTGGCGGGTGCGTACCTTGAGGTGACGGCTGGTGAGCAGCAGGCCGCTGCCGAGCAGAGTCGCCAGGGTGCCTGCCGCCAGTGCAATCAGCAGCGACTGGCCGCTCGCCTGCCACAGTTTGGCGGAAGTGAGCGCCGTCAGCAGGCCGGGGTGGAGGCCGGCCACCACGATGGCCAGCAGTGGTGGCAGAAAGATGGTGAGCCCGATACCGAGCGAGAGCAGATCCACCAAGGCCGTGCCCGGCTGATGGCGATCTGGCCGCAGGCATGGGCGACGGGGGGTTACCCTGCTGGCCGGGGTACTCTGCAACTTGTGCTGCAGGGCGAGCAGGGCGGCGGTCAGGATGAGCTGCACCAGCGCCAGTCCGCCGGCGGTGGCGAGATCGAAGTCAAAGCGTAGCGCCTGATAGACGGCTACCTCCAGTGTGGTCGATTTCGGCCCGCCCCCCAGCGCCAGTACGGTGGTGAAGCTGGTGAAGCAGAGCATAAAGATGAGGCTGGCCAGCCCCGGCAATATGCCGCGAATAAGCGGCCACTCCAGCAGCCGGAAGATATGGGATGAGCGCATGCCGAGCTGGCTGGCGAGGCGCCAGCTCGATTCGGGGATGCTCTCTATGCTCTGCAGCATCAGGCGTGCCGCCAGCGGCATATTGAAGAAGACGTGGGCCAGCAGGATACCGAACAGGCCGTAGAGGTAGTTGCCGGGATCCAGCCCCAAGGTGCGCAGCACCTGCGGCAGCCACCCCTGCTTGCCATGAACCGCCACGATGCCGAAGATGGCGATGATGACCGGCAGTACCAGCGAGAGGCCAAATAGCTTGATCAGCAGGGTGCGGCCAAGGAAGCGGCGCCGCGCCAATGCACGGGCCACCGGAATGGCCAGCCCCAGGCTCAGCAAGGTGGAGAGCAGTGCCTGCCCCAGACTGAAGCCCAGCACATGACGCAGATAAGGATCTGCGAGCAGGGTGCGGGGGGCCAGTGAACCGGCCTGCCACAATAGGGCCGCAAGCGGCCCGAGGGATAACAACAGGATCAACAGGGTGGCTGCACTGCCCGGCAACCACCAGAGGGGACGAGCCTGTGGTTTCAGATAACGGCTCACTGGGTGACGGCTTGCAGCCACTCGCGGATCCACCCTTTGCGATTGGCGGCCACCTCATCGCTGCTGAAGGCGAGCGGCTTGGCTACGGTGATCATCTGCTCGAAGCCCTTGGGCTGCGGCGTGTCGATAACGGGATACATCCAGTTGCCGGTCGGGATTTCCTGCTGGAAGGTGGGGCTCACCATAAATTGCAGGAACTGGTCAGCCAGCTTCTCCTGTTTGGCGCTCTTCAGCTTGGCGGCCACTTCCACCTGACGGTAGTGACCCTCCTCAAACGCCGCCGCCTGATACTGGGGCTTGTTCTCGGCAATCAAGTGATAGGCCGGAGAGGTGGTGTAGGAGAGCACCATGTCCGCTTCACCATCGAGGAACATGCCATAGGCCTCTGACCACCCCTTGGTGACGGTGACCGTTTTTTTGGCAAGCTCGGCCCAAGCGGCAGGCGCCTTGTCACCGTAGACAGACTTCATCCACAGCATCAGCCCCTGCCCCGGGGTGGAGGTGCGGGGATCCTGATAGATCACTTTGAGGTCGGGACGCTCCACCAGCTCTTTCAGGCTCTTGGGTGGTTGCTTGAGTTTGTCCTTGTCATAAACGAAGGCGAAGTAGCCGTAGTCGTAGGGGACGAAGGTGTCATCCTGCCAGCCACCCGGCACCTTGATGCCATCCAGCTTGGCGGGGTGGGGGGCGAACAGGCCGCTCTGCTTGGCTTCGCTGATGAGAGCATCGTCGAGCCCCAGCACCAGATCGGCCTTGCTGTGGTTGCCCTCCAGCCGCAGCCGGTTGAGGATGGCGACCCCATCTTCGAGGGGAACCAGATTGAGGGTGCAGTCGCACGCTTTCTCGAAGGCCTGTTTGATCTTGGGCCCCGGACCCCACTCGGCAGTGAAGGAGCTGTAGGTGTAGACGGTGAGGGTGTCGGCGGCGAACACATTGGCCGACAGCAGGCCGGTGGTGACCAGCAGCAGGGTCTTCATGGGTGGCACTCCCTATTACTTGTTAATAACGAGGTGCCAGCGGGTGAGGGCGCAAAAAATGAGCGCCATGCCTCAAATTCCTCCGCCAGCATTATCTGGATCAGGTACACGGGTATAATCTCAGCGGTAAACCGCACCCCGTTTGAGAAACGAACCGCATTGTATTAACGTTCTTTTGGGTAGACCAGCACAATTGTGCAATACCCATGAGATGACGCCCACCCAACAGAGGATGTTCGCGTGCTTACCAATACCAAGGAAAGGCGTGCCTTTGCGCGCATGGTCATCAATGCTCCGGTCACCGTCTATCAGCAGCAGCTGGTGCTGGAGGGGATCTGCCGGGATCTCAGTGCCAACGGCATGGGGATTGCGGTCTCTGAACACCAGCTCGACATCAATCAGCCCATCCGGATCAGTCTTGCCACCAACAACAACCTGTTGCCTCCCTTTGAAGCCCATGCCCGTATAATCCGGGTGCTGGAGGAGGAGAGCGGGTTGCTGCTGGCGGTGGAGTTTCTGCCTCAGGGTTAATCCTCTCTCCCCATCGGCAGAGGGAGGGGATTAGCCTTTCTCCTGAACCGGCTGCACACTCAACTGCTTGCTATCGACCAGCGTTTTGCTGGTCGATGCTATTTGGCCCGCAGGCAAGGTGGCTGGACCGGTAGGTTCGAGCAGCAGGTAGCTCTGCCCCTGCCAGTTGAGGGTCACATCACCCGGCTTGGCGGGCAGGTCAACAGCCAGCAGGGCATGGCCGGGGACGAACACCATGGCTTGTTTCAGCTCGGGAAAGAGCTGGGCCAGCATGGCGGCCATCAGGGTTACCTTGCTGTCGCAGTCCCCCCGGTTCTGCTCCAGCACCTGACGGGGCGGGAGAAAGCCCTTGCCCTGTCTTCCATTCAGGCTATCGAGCTGCTGATAGGGGATGCTCTGGATAAAGGTGAGCATATGGGCCACGGTTTTCTGGCGCGCTTCCGTTTCGGTGCTGCCCTGCTGCTTGAGTTGATCCGCCAGCGGAGCCAGCCCGCTGCGACTCTCCAGCGCTATGCGCACATGATCCTGCTTCACCGCCAGCTGCCCGTCGGGGGTGTTGAAGTACTGGAAGTAGTGTTTGGTCAGCCACGCCTGCTCCTCTTTGCTCCGCTTGGACTGCAGAAAGGCCATCGCCTCGCGCGCCTTGTCCTGATTGCGGCTTTTCAGATGCAGCTCCAGCGAGGGACGGGCGAGGGTGAACTGCACCTCGGGGTAGTTCTGGCGCACCTCCCGCAGCAACACCTGCAACACCTCCTCCTGCATTCTCGCCGGGCGATAGGCGATGAGGGGCGGCAACTTGCCCTGTTCGAGCCGGTAGGTGAGCTGTTGGGGTTTGCCTTCGCTATTTTGCCAGCCGACGCTGATCTGGCCGAGGCTGTTGTTGAAGCTGGTTTGGCTGGCCCCCGCAGGCAGGGCAAGCAGCAGGGCACAGAGCAGAGGGATTGCCGTCGGTCTCTTCATCATCCTTTCCTGTGGCACGAGCCAGTTCTGGTGGCCCAAAGTGGGAAACGTCGCGAACAGTAAAACAGGGAGCCGAAGCTCCCTGTTGATTCTACTCGTTTTTTTGCAACTGGCGCGTTAAATCCAGCTCGGCTGCTTCGCCTCAAAGGCGCTGATGGCGGCCTCGTGCTGCAGGGTCAGGCCGATGGCATCCAAGCCGTTGAGCAGACAGTAACGGCGGAATTCATCGATCTCGAAACCGAAGCAGAGGCTACCTGCACGTACCTGATTGGCCTCCAGATCCACGTCGATCTCGATGCCCGGTTTGGCGGCCACCAGCTGGAACAGGGCATCGACCTCCTCCTCTTTCAGGCGCACCGGTACCATGCCATTGTTGATGGCATTGCCGTAGAAAATGTCGGCAAAGCTCGGGGCTATGATGGTCTTGAAGCCGTAGTCGGCCAGCGCCCAGGGGGCGTGCTCGCGGCTCGAGCCACAGCCGAAGTTCTCGCGGGCCAGCAGAATGCTGGCACCGGCGAATTGTGGCTGGTTCAGTACAAACTCGGGGTTGGGCTGCTGGCCGGCATCGTCGAGGAAGCGCCAGTCGTGGAACAGGTGCTTGCCAAAACCGATGCGGTTTACCTTCTGTAAAAACTGCTTCGGAATAATGGCGTCGGTGTCGACGTTGGCGCTGTCGAGGGGGACGACGATCCCTTTATGCTGTTTGAATCCTGTCATCTAAATGTCCTCTTACAGTGCGCGAATGTCGGCGAAGCGGCCGGTGACTGCGGCAGCGGCGGCCATGGCCGGGCTCACCAGATGGGTGCGGCCGGCGCGGCCCTGACGCCCTTCGAAGTTGCGGTTGCTGGTGGAGGCGCAGCGCTCCCCCGGTTGCAGCCGGTCGTTGTTCATCGCCAGACACATGGAGCAGCCGGGCAGGCGCCACTCAAAACCGGCCTCGATGAAGATCTTGTCCAGCCCCTCGGCTTCGGCCTGTGCCTTCACCTGCTCGGAGCCAGGCACCACCAGCGCCTGCACGCCAGCGGCTACCTTGCGACCGCGAGCGATGGCGGCGGCGGCGCGCAGATCCTCGATGCGGCTGTTGGTGCACGACCCGATAAATACTTTGTCGATGGCAACGTCGGAGAGCTTCTGACCCGGTTGCAAGTCCATGTAGGCGAGCGCCTTGCGGGCGGATTGCTGTTCCATCAGATCGCTGAAGGATTCTGGCGCCGGAACAGGCTCGTTGACGGCAATCACCTGACCCGGATTGGTGCCCCAGGTGACTTGCGGGGCGATATCGGCGGCGTCCAGCAGCACCTCGGCATCGAAGTGGGCACCATCGTCGCTCTTGAGGCTCTGCCAGTAGGCGATGGCCTGCTCCAGAACCTCGCCCTTGGGAGCAAACTCCTTGCCACGGATGTAGTCGATGGTGGTCTGGTCGGGGGCAATCATGCCCGCCTTGGCGCCCAGCTCGATGGCCATGTTGCAGACCGTCATCCGCCCTTCCATGGAGAGGCTCGCAATGGCATCGCCAGCGAACTCCACCACGTAGCCGGTACCACCGGCGTGGCCGACCTTGCCGATAATGGCCAGTACCACGTCCTTGGCGCTGATGCCCTCGGCCAGCTTGCCGTTGACCGAAATGCGCATGGTCTTGGCGCGGCCCTGTTTCAGGGTTTGGGTCGCCATCACATGTTCCACTTCGGAAGTGCCGATGCCGAACGCCAGCGAGCCGAAGGCGCCGTGGGTGGCGGTGTGGGAGTCGCCGCAGACGATGGTGGTGCCGGGCAGGGTAATGCCGAGCTCGGGGCCCATCACATGGACGATCCCCTGATATTTGTGGTTGAGATCGTAGAGGCGAACCCCGAACTCCTTGCAGTTGTCGGCCAGCGTCTCCATCTGGATGCGAGCCATCTCGCCGGAGGCGGCGATGTCCTTGGTAGTGGTGGAGACGTTGTGATCCATGGTGGCCCAGGTCAGGTCCGGGCGGCGCAGCTGGCGGTTCATGGCACGCAGGCCGTCGAATGCCTGCGGGCTGGTCACTTCATGCACCAGATGGCGGTCGATGTAGATGAGGGGGGTCTCCCCCTCCACTTCCCGTACCACGTGGGCGTCGAATACTTTCTGATAGAGGGTCTTGGCCATTGCTTCTCTCTTCCTTGTTCTCTGTTATGCGGCTCAGATCCGGGCGGCGATCTGGCTACCCATCTCGGACGTGCTCTGCACCGGGTGGCGGGCGCTGGCCTGATGCAGGTCGGCGGTGAAGTAACCCTCGGCCAGGGTCTGGGCCACGGCCTGCTCGATGGCCTGGGCGGCAGCTTCCTGACCCAGGCTGTAACGCAGCATCAGGGCGGCGGAGAGGATCTGGGCGATGGGGTTGGCGATCCCTTTGCCGGCGATATCCGGGGCCGAGCCACCGGCCGGTTCGAACAGGCCGAAACCCGATTCGTTGAGGCTGGCGGAGGGGAGCAGTCCCATGGAGCCGGTGATCATGGCGCACTCGTCGGAGAGAATGTCACCGAACAGGTTGGAGCAGAGCAGCACGTCGAACTGGGACGGATCCTTGATGAGCTGCATGGTGGCGTTGTCGATATACATATGATTCAGTTCGACATCGGGATAATCCTTGGCCACTTGCGTCACCACTTCGCGCCACAGGATGGAGGAGGCGAGCACGTTGGCCTTGTCGATGGAGGTGACCTTGCCACGGCGCACGCGAGCCGATTCGAACGCTATCTTGGCGATGCGCTCGATTTCGAAGCGATGGTACACCTCGGTGTCGAACGCCTTCTCGTTAGCCCCTTCACCCTCGCGCCCCTTGGGTTGGCCGAAGTAGATGCCGCCGGTCAGCTCGCGCACGCAGGCGATGTCAAAACCGCGATCCGAGATGTCGGCTCGCAGGGGGGAGAACTGTTCCAGACCGGTATAGATACGGGCCGGACGCAGGTTGCAGAACAGCTTGAAGTGAGCGCGCAGGGGCAGCAGGGCGCCACGCTCAGGCTGATCGTTGGGGGGCAGATGTTCCCATTTCGGGCCGCCCACCGAGCCGAACAGCACGGCATCGGATGCTTCGCAACCCGCGATGGTGCTCTGCGGCAGCGGGGTGCCATGGTTGTCGATGGCAATGCCGCCCACATCAAAGTGCTGATAGTCGAGGGAGAAGCCGAATTTTGCCTGTACTTTTGCCAGTACCTTG
Organism: Aeromonas sp. Lyrl_2; assembly: GCF_051948815.1. NCBI lineage: Bacteria > Pseudomonadati > Pseudomonadota > Gammaproteobacteria > Aeromonadales > Aeromonadaceae > Aeromonas > Aeromonas sp. Lyrl_2. The sequence continues at coordinate 349,234 of NZ_JAYJLJ010000001.1, read as the reverse complement.
ACGGCCTCGGTCATCACTTCCGGGCCAATGCCGTCACCCGGCAATACTGCGATCCGATAACTGCTCATACTGTCTCCGTCTTGATTGTGTTATTGCGTTCCATCTGTTCGGCGACCTGATCGGCGCGCCAGATGCTGTTGATCACATGGAGCAGAGCGTGGGCCGAGGATTCGATGATGTCGGTGGCCAGCCCCATGCCGTGGAATTTGCGCCCTTTGTACTCGGCGACGATATCGACCTGACCGAGGGCATCTTCCCCTTCGCCCTTGCTCTTGAGGGCATATTTGTCGATGCGGATCTCGTAGCCGGTGATGCGGTTGATGCACTGGTAGACCGCATCCACCGGGCCGTTGCCGGTGGCGGCTTCACTCACTACCTCGCCACCCACCTTGAGCTTGACCGAGGCGGTGGCCATTACCGAGCTGCCGCTCTGTACCCCAAGGTACTCCAGCTTGAAGTGCTCCGGCTCCTCGTGGATCTGGCTGAAGAAGGCGAGCGCCTCCAGGTCGTAGTCGAACACCTGACCTTTCTTGTCGGCCAGGGTGAGGAACTTGGCGTAGAGATGGTCGAGGTCGTAGCTGCTCTCGGCGTAGCCCATGGACTCCATCCGGTGCTTGATGACGTGGCGACCGGAGCGGGAGGTCATGTTGAGATTGTTCTGGGTCAGGCCAATGCTCTCGGGGGTGATGATTTCGTAGGTATTTTTCGCCTTGAGCACCCCATCCTGATGGATGCCGGAGCTGTGGGAGAAGGCGTTGGCACCGACGATCGCCTTGTTGGGCTGCACCGGCATGTTGCAGAGCTGGCTGACCAGCGTGCTGGTGCGATGAATTTCGTTGTGACGGATGTTGGTGTGCACCCCGAGCAGATCGGCGCGGGTTTTGAGGATCATTGCCACCTCTTCCAGCGAGCAGTTGCCGGCCCGCTCGCCGATACCGTTGATGGTGCACTCAATCTGGCGAGCTCCCATCTGCACTGCGCCGATGGAGTTGGCTACCGAGAGCCCGAGATCGTCGTGGCAGTGGACCGAGATGATGGCCTTGTCGATGTTGGGCACCCGGTTGAACAGGGTGTGGATGATGCCGGAGAATTCGGTCGGCACCGTGTAGCCGACGGTATCCGGAATATTGATGGTGCGGGCGCCCGCCTTGATGGCGGCCTCCACCATGCGGCAGAGGTTATCGATGGGGGTGCGGCCCGCATCCTCGCAGGAGAACTCCACATCGTCGGTGTAGCGCAGCGCATGCTTGATGGCGCTGGTGCCCATCTCAAGCACATCCTCGAAGCTCTTTTTCAGCTTGCTCTCGACATGGATGGAGGAGGTGGAGATGAAGGTGTGGATGCGAAAGGCGTCGGCAACCCGCAAGGCCTCACCGGCGGCATCGATATCCTTGGGCAGGGCGCGGGCGAGGGCGCAGACCCGGCTGTTCTTGATATGCCGGGCGATGGTCTGCACCGAGTGAAAATCGCCGGGAGAGGAGACCGGGAAGCCTACCTCCATGACGTCGACACCGAGCCGCTCCAGCGCCTGGGCAATCTGCAGCTTCTCCTTGACTGTCAAACTGGCCGCCAGGGCCTGCTCACCATCACGCAAGGTAGTATCGAATATGATGACCCGATCTGACATGTGACTTCCCTCTTCCTAAGTTCGGTAACGTGCATCCTGCGGCGGCATAAAAAAACCCGTGCAGGGTGCACGGGTTTTTGTAAATTCCGGCTATGCCTTAGCCCGGCTACAAGGATCCCGCGCGAGTTAACGCGATTAGGGAGATTAGTAGTAGCGGGGTGGCGATACGCATGACGTTGTTTTTCCTTCCAGTCGATAACGCTTTTACCAATATCGAGATTTTTATGCTGTGTCAACACGGAAGGTCAGGGGCAATCTGCTGACGTATTTAATCGGATTGTAAAGGATTGCAAATTTCCTTGTCCCATATTCGGCCCATGACCGATTATCTGGTCATTCCTGCTGTGCTCTATTCTCTGCACAACCAGATCGACTTATCAGCATTGGCTGAATTATCTGAGGTGTTAAATGGAAAAACGTAGACCTGGTCGTCCGGTCGGACGTTCTGACATTCGTGACAAGTTGCTTGCTGCCGCCCGTGAGCGTTTTCTCAATACTCCCTATAGCAAGGTGACTACACGCGAAATCGCGGAGCTTGCTGGCTCCAATCTGGCAATGATCCACTACTACTTCGGCAGTAAAGAGGGTCTTTACAAAGCGGTGCTGGGCGATGTCGCCGAGCCGCTTGACCATGCCTGGCAAGATGAACACAGCAATCACAGCCTCAACGAGCTGCTCAACACCTACTATCAGGTGATGGCGCCCAACAGCGAGCTGACCTCTGCCATCTCCAGCGCATTGTCGACCGAGAAGAGCCCGGGCCGGGATTTTGTGCTGAACCGCCTGCTGGAACGCCAGCTGCCGCAGTTCGATGCCCTGCTGGAAACCATGAAGTCCAACGGCGAGCTGGGTGACAATCTGGATCCCGACATGCTGAAGATCTCCTTCCTCAGCATGATGTGGCAGCCATTCGTGATGAAAGATCTCTACGAGCAGGTGTTTGGCCTGAAAGTGGATGAGCACTTCATGGCCCGTCTGGCTGACCACAACTGCCGTCTGATGGAGACCGGTCTGCGCGGCAGCCACTGATTTTGCCGCAACATCGAGATTAAAAAGGGCCATTCGGCCCTTTTTTCATAAATCTGTTATCCCTTGTTCAACGTAACGTCATCCCGCTTTCTTACTCTGCAAGCAGAATTCAGGGAAGGAGGGGATATGAACAAGATCCAGCAATGGGACCTGCAGGTGTGCAGGGTCTGCCTGCTTCACGGCTACAACCGGCAGCAGGCAAGGGTGAGTCGCCTCATTTCCCGCACCGGCGATGGCCCGCTTTACGCTGTGCTGGCCGCCCTGCTCTGGTGGCAGGGGGAGGCAGAGCGGGAGCTGGTGCGACTGGCGCTGCTCGCCTTCGCCATCGAACTGCCCCTCTATCTGCTGCTGAAAAACAGCCTGAAACGGCAACGGCCGGTCGGCTTGCCGGTCTTTATCACTCCTTCCGATCGTTACAGTCTCCCCTCCGGTCACACCGCTGCCGCTTTTCTGATGGCCACCATACTGGCCACCGGCTTTCCGCTCTGGGCGCCCCTGCTGTTTGGCTGGGCGGCGCTGGTGGGGGCATCCCGGTTGCTGCTCGGGGTACACTACCTGAGCGATCTGGTTGCCGGTGCCCTGCTGGGTGGCGGTTGCGCCGTGCTGGCGCTCAGCTGGAGCCACTCATGAGGATACTGTTCGGGGTGCAAGGCACCGGCAACGGTCATATCAGTCGCAGTCGCACCCTGGCGCGGGCGCTGCGCACGGCAGGTGTCGAGGTGGATTATCTCTTTAGCGGCCGCCCTGCAGACCGCTACTTCGACATGGAAGAGTTTGGCGCCTACCGCGCCTTTCCCGGCCTCACTTTTGTCAGTCACGAGGGGCGAGTTTCTCCGTGGCGTACCCTGCAAGCCGCATCGCCGCTCACCTTCTGGCGGGATCTGCGGTCTCTCGACTGCAGCGAATACGATCTGGTGGTGAGCGATTTTGAGCCGCTGACCGCCCACGCCGCCCGCCGCTATGGCAAGCCGAGCCTCACCGTCAGTCATCAGGCCAGCTTCAACTGGCCCATCCCGCGCTGGGGGGAGGATGGGGTCAGCCGCCAGCTGATGCGCCACTTTGCTCCTGTGGATCAGCCGCTCGGGCTGCACTGGTTTCACTTCGGTCACCCCTTGCTGCCACCGGTGATCGACCCCATTGCCGCCGCACCGGATAACGGCGAGATCCTGGTCTATCTGCCGTTCGAGCAGACCGAGGCGATCGCCGCCCTGTTGTCGCGCTTTGGTCAGCAGCGCTTCGTCTGCTTTCACCCCGCCATTCGCACCCCTAGCCAATGGCGCAACCTGCGCTTCGAACCGCCATCGCGGCACGGATTTATCGCCGTGCTGGCCGGTTGTCGCGGCGTCATCTCTAACGCGGGTTTCGAGCTGGCTTCCGAGGCGCTCACCCTCGGCAAGAAGCTGTTGGTCAAGCCCCTCGGCGGCCAGTTCGAGCAGCTGACCAATGGCAAGACGCTCGAGATGATGGGGCTGGCAACTCTGATGGATGTGCTCGATGCCAATCTGGTGCGTACCTGGCTCGACAGCGCCTCGCCGGGGGCAGTCTGTTACCCCGATGTAGCGGGGGAGCTGGCCCGCTGGTTGGCTGCGGGCGCTGACGAGAGCGTGGCCTCTCTGTCGCGGCGGCTCTGGGCTCGCACCCTGTTTCCGGAGGAGGTGAGTGATCGCCTGAGCGAGCTGGATGGGGGCGACTGTTTATCCAGTTGCTGGTTATCGCAAGTGAGCGTTGTTGACTAGACTGAAAGGCGATCCCACCAAGGAGAGGACGGAGCAAATGCGCTTTACCAATGAAAACGGCGAAGTCATGAATCTGGCTGACAATCTCACCCTGCACGAGTTGCTCGATATGGGTGTCAGCATTTCGGTCAGTGAAGAGACCGATCCGGATCAGCAGATCTGGTTGGCGGAGCCGGATCAGGAGAACTGAGTCATCATTCGGCATCAAGCCCATCGCTGAGCGGTGGGCTTTTTTGTGGCTGTTTTTCCCCTCTGCGGAATGATCCGCTGGCCATTCCCCGACTTCCTTCCCTTTTGTCTCATGGTCGCTACGGCAAGTCATTGAATGTTAATAGCCGGTTGAAATGTATGACTGTTCTGGTCAGATAAAGCCGTGGACAAGCGTTATGAAGCGGGTTAAGTTGGTTTTTCACCCTATTTTCGGGTGAATGACGGAAAAATCCTTTTTTTCTACTGTCGACGGGGCTGAATTGGACCGATCTGCCTTCAGATAACAACAAGAAACGGATCGGGCCGTGCCGGGAAGCACGGCATCGTCGGCGGGATTCGCTAAACGGAGCAAAGCCTGGAGGGCTTTATCATGGAGATGTTATCAGGCGCCCAGATGGTGGTTAGAGCGCTGGAAGATCAGGGAGTTGAGCACGTCTTCGGCTACCCTGGTGGCTCAGTGCTCGACATCTATGACGCTCTCTTCGAAAACGGCAAGATGGAGCATGTCTTGGTGCGGCACGAGCAAGCCGCGGTTCACATGGCTGACGGTTACGCCCGTTCCACCGGCAAGGTGGGGACTGTGCTGGTAACGTCAGGCCCGGGAGCGACCAACTGCATTACCGGTATTGCCACCGCCTATATGGATTCCATTCCGCTGGTGATCCTCTCCGGCCAGGTGCCGACCAGCATGATCGGTGAGGATGCGTTCCAGGAGACCGACATGATCGGTATCTCCCGCCCGGTGGTGAAGCACAGCTTCCTGTGCAAGAAGGCGAGCGATATTCCCGAGGCCATCAAGAAGGCCTACTACATTGCCGCCAGCGGCCGCCCGGGGCCGGTGGTGGTGGATCTGCCCAAAGATGTGCAGAACCCGAAAGAAAAATTCCCCTACCAGTATCCCGAGACGGTCTCCCTGCGCTCCTACAACCCGACCAAGTCTGGCCATAAAGGGCAGATCAAGCGGGCAGCCAAGCTGCTGGTAGAAGCCCAGCGCCCGGTGATGTACGTGGGCGGTGGCGCCATCAACGCCAATGCGGACCATCTGGTGACCAAACTGGCGGAGCTGCTGAACCTGCCGGTGACCACCACCCTGATGGGGCTGGGGGCCTTCTCCGGTGTTCATCCGCAATTTATCGGTATGCTGGGGATGCACGGCACCTTCGAAGCCAACAAGACCATGCACAACGCGGATCTCATCTTCGCCGTGGGTGCCCGCTTCGATGACCGCGTCACCAACAACGTGGCCAAGTTCTGCCCCAATGCCACCGTGGTTCATATCGATATCGACCCCACCTCCATCTCCAAGACGGTGCAGGCCCATGTGCCCATCGTTGGCTCGGTGGAAACTGTGCTGGAGCAGATGTTGGAAGTGATCCGCGAGTGTGGCTTCGATAACGACAAGGAGGCGCTGGCGGACTGGTGGAGCCAGATCAACCAGTGGCGCTCCCGTCACTGTCTGGCCTACGAAAAGTCGGCCACCCAGATCAAGCCGCAACAGGTTATCGAGACCCTCTACAAGGTGACTCAGGGTCAGGCGTTCGTTGCCTCCGACGTGGGCCAGCACCAGATGTTTGCTGCCCTCTACTACCCGTTTGCCAAACCGCGCCAGTGGATCAACTCAGGGGGCCTAGGCACCATGGGCTTCGGCATTCCTGCCGCCATGGGGGCCCAGTTTGCCAACCCGGATGCGGTGGTCTGCTGCGTCACCGGCGATGGCTCGGTGCAGATGAACATTCAGGAGCTCTCCACCTGCATGCAGTACGGCGTGCCCATCAAGATCATCTCCATCAACAACCGTGCGCTGGGCATGGTCAAGCAGTGGCAGAAGATGTTCTACGGCGGCCGTCACAGCCACTCTTACATGGAGTCCCTGCCGGACTTCGTCAAACTGGCGGAAGCCTATGGCCATGTCGGCATCGCGGTGAGCGATCCGGCGGAGCTGGAGAGCGCCATGGAGAAGGCCTTCGCCATGAAGGATCGGCTGGTGTTCATGGATATCTCGGTCGACCCGGATGAGCACGTCTATCCGATGCAGATCAAGTTTGGCGCCATGGATGAGATGTGGCTGAGCAAGACGGAGAGAACCTGATGAGACACATCATTTCAGTACTGCTGGAGAACGAATCCGGCGCCCTGAGCCGCGTGGTGGGCCTCTTCTCCCAGCGCGGCTACAACATCGAGACCCTGACGGTGGCACCGACCGAGGATCCCACCCTGTCACGCATGACCATAGTCACCATGGGTGACGAGCGGGTGCTGGAGCAGATCCAGAAGCAGCTGCACAAGCTGGTGGATGTGCTCAAGGTGTGCGACTTGAGCGAAGGGGAGCATATCGAGCGGGAGATCGCGCTGGTCAAGGCGCGCGCCGCCGGTGGTGCCCGTGCCGAGCTGAAACGGTTGGCAGATATCTTCCGCGGCCAGATCGTCGACGTTACTCCTGAGCAGTACACGGTGCAGCTGGTGGGTACCAGCGAGAAGCTGGATGCCTTTATCAAAACAGCCGCCCAGACCAACGAGATCATCGAAGTGGTGCGCTCCGGCGTCTGCGGCATCTCGCGGGCGGACAAGGCGCTGCGGCCCTGATGGCTGGCGGGACAGCTGATGACTCGTCAGCTGCCGCAGAGTGAAAGGAAAGAGGGCTCTGCGGAGCCCTTTTGTTTGGTTTTGCTTTACGAGGGGAGGGGTGATGTTCGGTATTCATGATCTTGCACTGTTTATGGTCTCGGGGCTGCTGCTCAACATCATGCCGGGACCGGACTCCCTGCTGGTCATGCTGCGCAGCGGCTCGCAAGGGTGGCGTGCCGGTTCGGTCGCGGCCCTTGGCATCGGCACCGGTGTCATGGTGCATGTGCTGGCGGCGGCCCTCGGTCTGTCGGCTCTGCTCAGCGCGTCGGCCGAGTGGTTTGCCCTTATCAAGCTGGCTGGTGCCATTTACCTCATCTATCTGGGGTTCTCTCTGCTGCGCCAGCAAACGACGGGTGCAATGGAGAGAGGGGCCACCCTGCCCGTCCTTTCCTATGGCCAGATTTACCGGCAGGGAGTGCTGACCAATGTGCTCAATCCCAAGGTAGCGCTCTTTTTCCTCGCCTTCGTGCCCCAGTTCATCGCACCGGATGCCCCCGACAAGGCGCTCGCCTTTATCTTGCTCGGTTGCATCTTCAATCTGGGCGGTATCATCTGGTGTCACCTGCTGGTCTTTACCACCGTCTATGCCAGCCACAGGGTTCGGTTGTCACAGCGTCTTGGTCGCTGGCTCAACCGGGGCATCGGCACCCTGTTTGTCGGGCTCGGGATCAAGCTTGCTCTTTCCAGCCGCTAACTGGCGACCTGGGGAAATTCAAGAAGGGAGCTGACGCACAGGGTCGAGCCGAGAACATGGCCCCAAGCAGGTCGCCGTGACAATGCAACAAAAGGGGCTTGCAACTGCAGGCCCCTTTTCGTTGGTTGTTTCATCCGCACGGTTTCAGCGTGCGACTACGCAGCAGCAGGGGAAGCTGGTAGAGCACCAGGGCACCGAGCACCAATCCGGCACCGGCCAGTTTGGCGCCGCCGAGGGGTTCGTTGTAGAAGAGGGTGCTCAGCAGCAGAGTCCAGACCGGTTCCAGCAGCATCATCAGGGCGGCGTGGGCGGTGGTCATCTTGCTCAACGCATGGGTGAGCAGCCAGTAGCGCAATGTGGTGGCGATCAACACGCTCGCCACAAACCAGCCCCAGATGCCGTGGCTGACTCCAGCCTCGGGCCACTGCTCGTTCAGCAGGGAGAGCAGGGTGCCGAGCAGGCCGGTCATCGCCAGCTGGATGCAGGTGAGCCAGGCCGGGGCAATGGATTGGGCGAAGTGGCGATGGACGGCAAGCTGGATGCCGAGGGTGGTGGCCGCCGCCAGAAACCAGAACAGCGAGAGCGACACGCCCCAGTGGGTACTGCTGGAGAGCAGCAGCAAACCGGCGATGGCGATGGGCAGGGTGAGCCAGTAGTGGCGGCCAGGCTTGGCCCGAAAGGCTCCCCAGGCGGCCAGTGGGGCCATCAGGGTCGCGACGCTCATGATAAAGGCGCCGCTGCCCAGCGCATCGCTCTGGCTGATGGCGGTGACCCACAGCAGCAGGCTGGCGCCGAGCAATGTGCCGCAGCCGGCGGCGCGCACCAGTTGGGCGCGGGTCGGCGGCGGTTCACGCAGCCAGGCGAGGGGCAGCAACAGCAGGGCGGCCAGTAGAAAGCGGCTGCCGATAAAGGCGGCGGGGGGCAGTTCGCGGATCGCCTCTTTCGAGAAGAGCCAGCCAGCGGCGGCCAGCAGGGTGACCAGTACCATCAGCAGCAGAGGAGTGCGGTTCATCGGGGTCGTCTGGTGAAATGGAGGGGAGAGCATAAAGGAAAGGCGCCAGGTATTGCTACCTGGCGCCTTTCGCATCTGCCTTGAACCGCCGTCGCGGCTCGCGGCCAGCAATCAGTTCATGCCGTAACGCTTGAGCTTCTTGCGCAGGGTGCCACGGTTGATACCCATCATCACGGCAGCGCGAGTCTGGTTACCACGGGTGTACTGCATGATCACGTCCAGCATCGGCGCTTCGACTTCGGAGAGAACCATATCGTACAGATCAATCACTTCCTGACCGTTCAACTGGGCCAGGTAGTTACGCAGGGCCTGTTGCACAGAGTCACGCAGGGGGCGCTGGGTCGGCTCGGCAGCGTGATTGTGAGTAGTTGTTACCAATGCATCAGAAGTCAGGGTTTGTTCGAACATATTCGGTCGGCTCTTTAGTTATCTTGTTAACCTAATCCATCGAAATACGCTTCGAGTGCCTCAAGTTGCGCGTCTGCGCAATCCAGGGCATTGAAGTGCTTACGGAATTCTCGGCCCGTCTCTTCTTCATCCAGATACCAGCCCACGTGTTTACGGGCTATGCGCGCTCCCAGATATGCACCATAAAACCGGTGCAGGTTGGTTACATGCTCGTTCATCAGGGTGCGAACCTCTTCCCTCTCGGGAGGCGGCAGCTTGGTGCCCGTCTCAAGAAAATGACGGATTTCCCGGAAAATCCAGGGTCGTCCTTGCGCAGCTCGGCCGATCATCACGGCGTCAACGCCGGTATAGTCGAGGACATACCGGGCTTTTTCCGGGCTGTTGATGTCACCATTGGCGACAACAGGAATCGATACGGCCTGCTTAATCGCCCTGATCGTGTCGTACTCCGCTTCGCCCTTGTAGAGGCAGGCACGGGTACGACCATGCACGGCAAGGGCCGCGATACCGCAATCTTCGGCGATTCGGGCGATCTCCACGCCATTGCGGTTATCCGGATCCCATCCTGTGCGGATCTTCAAGGTGACAGGCACCTCCACTGCATCCACCACGGCCCGGCAAATTGCTTTGACCTGATCGGGGTATCGCAGCAGGGCTGAACCTGCCAGCTTCTTATTCACTTTTTTTGCCGGACACCCCATGTTGATGTCGACGATCTGTGCGCCCTGCTCCACGTTGTAGCGGGCAGCAAACGCCATCATCTCGGGGTCGGCTCCGGCAATCTGGACCGATCGCAAACCGCCTTCTGCAGAGTGATCCATCCTCATCCGGGTTTTCTGGGTATCCCAGACATCCGGGTTGGCCAGCAGCATCTCGGAAACGGCCATGCCGGCCCCCAATCGCAAACAAAGTTCACGGAATGGTCGGTCAGTTACACCGGCCATGGGAGCCACAATCAAGGGAGTTTCAAGCGTGTGGGGACCTATCTGCATTCCACGGTTACCATCGGCTTAGGGCGGCGTATATTACGCATTTTTTAGGCAGGAGAAAAGGTTAGTATTTGAGCGTCAGCCATTTTTTTCTGAAAAAAACGTCGCGCCAAGGCTTGCAAATTCTGGAGTTATTGAAAAACGGCCAGATTGACGGAGAGTGAGCGCTGTACCATTCGGGTCGGACACCTGCATAATTGTCAGTCCACTTGCAGGCCCGCTTTGCGTTATGATAGCGGGCTTAAATCGAGCAAATGCTCCAAACATTTATGCAACAAAAGCGGATTGGGGATCTATGACGTCAAGGTTCATTAAATCACTCTGGCCGTGTCTGCTGGGGGCCGTGCTGGGGTCGGCGCAGGCGCAAACCATCAGCTTCGGTGAAGCCTGGACGCGGGTCATCCAGCAGGATGAAGGGTTGGCTGCCGAGCAGGCCGGGGTCGATCGGGCCAAACAGCTGCGCGAGGCGGCCAAGGACATGTATCTGCCCAAGGTGGATCTGGGGGCCAGCTATACCCATCTTAATCAGCCGATTGAACTTGATGCCCTCGATCTCAATCCGCTGGCCAAGCAGAAAGATCTGATCCTGGCGCTCGGCAGCCTGTTTGGGGTCGGGGCCAACGCATTTGTCACCCCCCTGACCAAACAGAATGTGGTGACCAGCTCGGTCAAGATGCTCTGGCCGCTCTTTGCCGGTGGTCGCATCGATGCGGCGCAGGATATCCGCCAGGCGCAGGTGAGCGAGGCGCAGCAGCTGCTGGTGCTCAAGCAGCAATCCACCTTCGAGAGCCTCTCCCAGACCTATTTCGGCGTGGTGCTGGCTGCTCAGGTGGTGCAGACCAAGCAGGAGATCGAAGAGGGGCTCGCCCACCATCTGGATCACGCAAAGAAGCTCGAAGCACAGGGCCAGATAGCCAGGGTGGAGCGCCTCTCCGCCCAGTCGGCCTATGATCGGGCCCGCATCGATACCCAGAAGGCGCGCCGCAGCCTCGAGATCGCCGAGCTGGCCCTCGGCCGCATGCTGAAGTTGCCAAATGCCCAGCCGGGCAGCGGCCTGTTCGTCAACAAGGATCTGCCGCGCCTTGAGGGGTTGGTGAGCCAGACCCTGGAGGTGCACCCCGGTCTCAAGCTGCTCAGCGCCAAGAAGGAGCAGGCCAAGGGGCTGATCCGGGTCGAGCAGGGCAAATATGCCCCCGAGGTGTTCCTGTTCGGCAACTACAACCTCTATGAAGATGATTCGCTCGCCTCCAAGACTGCGCCGGACTGGCTGGTGGGGGTGGGTGTCAGCATGCCGCTGGTGAGCCGAGATGGCCGCTCCGAGACGGTGCAGGCCGCCAAGAGCGCCGAGCTGCAGGTCAATCTACTGCAAGCCAAGACCCGCCAGGATCTGGAGTTGCTGGTAGAGAAGACCTGGCGCGAAGCGGCGCAGGGGCTGGAGGAGTATCAATCCCTCTCTTCCACCCAGGCGCTGGCCGAGGAGAACGTACTACTGCGGGACAAAGCCTTTGGTCAGGGACTCTCTACCTCCCTTGATGTGGTGGATGCCCAAAACCAGCTGGCGGGGGTGAAGACTCAGCGCGCGGCGGCGGCCTATCAATATGTGGTGTCGCTGGCTCGCCTGCTGGCGCTCTCCGGCCAGATGAACAGTTTCAATCAATATCAGCACGGTCAGGTGATCGAGGTGAACTCATGATCGCACTCCAGTCCGTTCCTTTTTCTATCTCTGTTTCGACCGCCAAGGGTCGCCCGTTTGTCGAGGTGAAGTGATGAGCCATCCCCCCATCAAAAAGAAGATGAGCCAGGGTAAACCGCTGTTGTTGCCGCTGGTGCTGGTGATCTTGGTGGTCTGGCTCGGCTGGCGCTTCTGGCTCGCCTATCAGCCGGAGCCGGTGCATCTGCAAGGGCAGATTGAAGCGCAGCAATATTCGGTCTCCTCCAAGGTGCCGGGGCGCATCGACGAAGTGTTGGTGAAAAAGGGCGATCAGCTGACCAAGGATCAACTGGTCTTTACCCTGGCGAGCCCCGAGATCGAAGCCAAGCTGAGCCAGGCTAAGGCCGGTGAGGCCGCTGCGGGTGCGCTGGCGCAAGAGGCCGAGAAAGGGGCCCGTGCTCAACAGATCGCTGCCGCCAAGGATCAGTGGCAAAAAGCCAAGGCTGCAGCCCAACTGCGTGGCAAGACCTATGAGCGGGTCGCCAGCCTGCACCGCGACGGTGTAATGCCGCTGCAAAAACGCGACGAGGCCTGGACTGCCTGGCAAGCCGCCCGCTACAGCGAAGGGATGGCGTGGCAGCAGTACCAGATGGCGTTGGAAGGGGCGCGGGAAGAGACCAAGATCGCCGCTCGCGAGAAGGCCAAGATGGCGGCGGGTTCTGTTGCCGAGGTTGAAGCCTATCTGGCCGATACCCGCATCACCAGCCCCCACAATGGTGAAGTGAGTCAGGTACTGCTGCGCAGCGGCGAGCTGGCGCCCCAAGGTTTCCCCGTGGTGACTCTGCTCGACATGAACGATGCCTGGGCCCAGTTCCACGTTCGCGAGGATCTGCTGCCCCGCTTCCCGGTCGGTACCGAGTTTGATGCCCGCATCCCGGGCCTGGGCGATCAGATGGTACGCTTCAAGGTGACCCATGTGGCCGTGATGGGGGATTTTGCCACCTGGCGCGCCACCGATACCCGTCAGGGTTTCGATATGAAGAGCTTCCAGGTGGAGGCTCGCCCGCTGCAACCGGTTGAGGGGCTGCGGGTTGGCATGAGTGTGCTGGTTGAACTCTGATGGGACGTGAATTTCGGCTGCTGTGGCAGGATCCCTTCAGTCGTGCCCTGATGAGCTGGGTGCCGCTGCTGCTGATGGGGATCCTCTGCTGGATCTTCTCGGCAGGGTTGGCCCGTGACCTCAAGGTAGGGCTGGTGGATCTCGACCACAGCGTGCTCTCGCGCCAGCTCGCTTTCTCGCTGGATGGCTCGGCCGGGCTCAAGGTGGCGCAACAGTTTGACTCCATCGAGGCCGGGGCGCGCGCCTTGCGCGGTGGCGACATCTATGCGCTGGTGGTGATCCCCAATCATCTGGAGCGGGATGCCCGTCAGGGCACCCAGCCGCAGGTAACGGTGTTCAACAACGGCCAGTTCATCCTGATCGCCAAGCTGGTCAACTCGGCGCTGGCGCAGGTGGTAGGCACTCTCAACGGTCAGGTCGGTGTGCTGGAGGCGATGGCCGATGGCAAGTCGCTGCCCGGCGCACTCGGGCAGTCGGTGCCCATCAGCAGTCAGGTGACGGCGCTCTATAACCTCAACTCCAGCTACGCCCAATTTCTGTTGAGTGCCATTCTGCCAGCCGTATGGCAGATCCTGGTGGTGCTGTTCGGCCTCAATGCGCTGGCCCGTACCGATCGGCTGGGGCTGGACTGGACTACTCGCGGTGTCTGGTTTGGTCTCTGGCGCACCCTGTTGCCCCACGTGCTGATTAGCTGGGGGTGGGGGATAGTCTGGACGCTGCTGCTGTTCAAGGGCTTCTCCTACCCCATGCACGGCAGCTGGCTGGTGCTGGTGGTGGGTCTGGGGCTAGCCTCGGCCGCCTGCGTCACCATGGGGGCCTTCTTTTACGGCATCATTCGGGATCCGGCCCGCGCCCTGTCGTTAGCGGGGGCTTACACTGCGCCCGGTTTCGCCTTTATGGGGGTCACCTTTCCGGTGAGTGCCATGGGAGATTTCGCCCGCTTCTGGCGCAGCCTGTTGCCGGTCTCTCACTATGTGGAGCTGCAGATTGGTCAGAGCAACTACGGTCTGCCTCTCGCATCGGCGTTGCCGCAACTGGGGGCGCTGCTGCTGTTTCTGCTCCCCCTGCTGCTGGTGGTTCGTCGTTACAAGCAGCAGGCCGAGCTGGCCCGTCAATCAGCCGCAGTGGCGAGCGCCGAAAAGGAGCCTGAGTGATGCTGGGATTTGTCGATCTGTTGCGCCTAGAGCTGCGCACCCTGCTGGCGGATCGCGCCATCATGCTCACCCTGTTTGGCGGGGTGGTCTTCTACTCGTTTCTCTATCCCCAGCCCTATCTGCATCAGCTGCCGCGGGAAGAGGCGGTGGTGGTGGTCAACGAGGATGGCAGTCAGTTGTCCCGTCAGCTGGAGTTTATGGCCGATGCCACGCCGCAGGTGAAGCTGGTGGTGCGAGCCAATTCGCTGGCCGAGGCGCGCCAGCTGATGATGGCCGGGGAGGCGAGCGGGATCCTGCACATCCCCAACCACTTCTATCGGGACCTGATGTTGGGCAAGAGCGTCACCCTGAGCTATGCCGGTGATGCCTCCTACTTTCTGGTCTACGGTACCATTGCCGAGGGGCTGGCGCAGGCCGGCGGCACTCTCGCCGCGCAGGTGAAGGTGGCGCGGCTGTTGAGCCACGGCGAGGCACTGCCACAAGCGGCCATGGGCTGGAATGCGGTGGCCCTCAACGTGGTGCCGGTGTTCAACCCGACCATGGGTTATGTGAACTATGTGGTGCCAGCGGTGTTTGTGCTGATCCTTCATCAGGTGTTGCTGATGGGGGCGGGGATCCTGGGGGCGACCCAGAACCAGCGTAGCTGTCGCGGCGAGCATGGTTACTGGCAGAGTGCGCTGGTGTTGCCGCTGCTGCTGGCCAGAACTCTGGTGCTGGCGGGGTTGTTCCTGCTGCCGGTGAGCTACTTCCTCGGCTTCTGCTTCGATCACTACAACATCGCTCGCCATGCTGACTCGCTGGAGTTGTGGTTGTTCGCCCTGCCGTTCCTGCTGGCGACCTGCTGGTTCGGTATTGTGTTGGGCGCCATCTTTACCCGGCGCGATCTGCCCACTCAGGTTGTGTTGGTCTCCTCCCTACCGCTGGTCTTTCTGGCGGGCTTTATCTGGCCGCTGGAGCTGATCCCGGCGCCTCTCAACTGGCTGGCTCAGTGGGTGCCCACTATCCCCGCCGTCGAGGGTTTTCTGCGCCTTAACCAGATGGGGGCCGACTTTGCGCAGGTTTCCCGTTACTGGTGGCAACTATGGGGTCTGGCGCTGCTCTACGGCGCGCTGGCTTGCCTGTTGCTGCGCTGGCGGCAGCAGTCGTTGCCGGTTGCTCGCCCGTCAGTCGTGCAGAGTGAAACGACCGCCGGTTAAGCGGGATGGTGCAAGCGCCCGTGAGATGGCGTGTGCGGTAAAGTGAAAACGGTCAGCCCTTGGGCTGACCGTTTTGTTATGTGGTGGGGTTAAGCGGTTTTACTGCTGCTTTAGCCGCGCTGGAGCGTGGGATCCCCGATGGCGTAGATCTGCTCCACCGCCGTCTCATCCGCCAGCAGACGCAGCCCTTGGGCGGTCACATCGGCGCGGCGCACCAGTCCGTGTACCTCCTTGCCCTGACTCAGCTCGGCACGGCCGGTGGCGTCGCCATCCTGAAGGCCCGCCGGGCGCAGAATGGTCCATGCGAGGGAGCTGGTCTGCAGCCAGCTCTCCGCTAGACTCTTGAGACGCACCTCGTGACCGAAGGCGGCGCGGGCCCGCTCCGGCAGATACTGCCAGCTGTCGCCACAGCCGAGGGAGGTGACCAGCAGCAGCCGTTTCAGGCCTGCCTGCTCCATGGCATCGATTACATGACGGTTGCCCTGATAGTCCACTGGCACTGTTTGGCGAAAGCTGCCGAGGGTAGAGACGACCTGAGCATCTTGTCCCGCACGGGCACATGCCTGCTGCACCGCAGCCGGATCCAGCGCATCCCCCTCGACCACCTCAGCTCCCAGCGTCTCCAGTTCCGTAGCCATCTCGGGGCTGCGTACCAGCGCAACGACCCGGTGACCCTGGCTCAGGGCGTGATGAGTAAAGGCGCGGCCCAGCCCGCGGCTGGCTCCGAAAATCAGTGTGGTTGGCATAGATGAGCTCCCTTGGCAAAAGGGGCTAGCCTAGTGGCTTGTTCGCTTGCTGTAAATGAGAGTTGTTTCTATTTGTGAGCTGGCAGGGAGGAGAGAGTGCGAGCCGCCAGCGACTCGCACTCTTTGAGAGGCATCAGCCGCTGTAGTTGCCGATGCTGGGGCGACGGCTGGGGCCGCTCAGGTGGATATCCACCGGATTGAACGCCTTGATCGCCTCATAGCTGAAATCACCGATCGCCTGATGCAGGCTCTGGGGCGAGTGGTTGGTGATGATGATGACGCTCTTTGACAGGTTGCGACGGCGGCGCAGCAGGTGGCCGAGGAAGCTGGACTGACTCTCCGCCATCTTGGCGCGGTTGGCCGATACCTCATCGATGATCAGCAGATCCACCTCTTCCAGCGCGCGGCGGTACTGGTTGCGCTCGTCCTGATCGGGGATCACGTTGAAGAACAGCCGATCGACGATGGAGGCCCACTGCTGGAAGATCACCGATTTCTGGTGACGGGCGATCAGCTCATGCGCTACCGCCCCCGCGAGGGTCGACTTGCCGGTGCCGTAGTCGCCGTAGATCAGCATGCAGCCGCCACCGCTCTTCTCCCAGTGCTCGAAGCCGCTGATAAAGTAACGGGCGGTCTCGATGGGATATTGCAGCGCCGGGTCACCGGCATCCATCTTGTCAAATACCCAGTCGGGGTTGAGGTCGGCCTGGGCGATCAGCTTCTGGATCCGCTCCTGACGGGCCGCCTTCTGCAGCTCGCGCACCTCGGCGTTGGCCTTGGCGTCGTACTCCTTGCGCAGGGTCTCGTAGTCATACTGGCCGCCACCGGTCTCTTGTTGCAGGCGACGAATGCGCTCCAGCAGGCCACCCACATGGCGGCTCAATTCCGGGTCGTGAATGCGGTGATCCTGCTTGGCCTTGGCGATCTTCTGGCGCTTGGCTTCGATCTCTTCCAGCTCCTGGCGCAGGGGATCTTGCGGGTCAGTCATGGAATGCTCCTTCTGCTCGATCAGGGATGGGTAGACAAGGGGTTGATTCTGCCTGCAGGCGGGGGCCGCTATCAATCATTATCCGGCTCCTGCTGCGCTGCGGGTTCTTGCGTCTGCTGTTGGGCCAGTCGCTTGGCCTCTTCAATCATCTGTTGGGCCCGTTTGCTGGGGCCCGACTCTGCCGGGGCCTGCGTCACCTGCTGGTAGCCCTGCACCTCCATCGGTTTGCGACGGGTATAGCGGCGGGTCTTGAGGGCGCGAATAAACTTGAGCATCCATTGATGCTGGGAGTCGAATACCTCGGGGCGCCCCAGCCAGTAGGCGATAAATTCTCCCAGATCCTCTTCGCTATAGCTGGCATCGATCACCCCGCACAGACGGGCGAGGGCGGGCAGCTCTTCGTCCGGGCGCCATTGCAGATGCATCTGGAAGGGGCGTTCCGGCAGCGGGCTGCGCAATTTCTGGGTCAGCAGCGGCAACTGAAAAGGGCACTGATGGTAGTGCTCACTCTCGGGCTGAGCCTCGACCTGCAGCAGGCCCGCCTCCATCAGTTCATCGAACAGTTCGGTGAGCTGGCGGGCATTGACCTGAAACGAGAAGCCGCAGGGATCACCCGGATCGACCACTGCCAGCGCCCGACCCAGCTCGGGATAGTTGAGCCTTGCCGCCTGATTTTCCAGCACCAGTCGGCGCAGCTGCAGGGTATAGAGACTACGAGCCGGATGGGACAATCTGGGGTGGGCAAGGGCGCTGTATTCGGCTGGGGTCATGGTCTTCTTCACGAGCTGGAGTGGGGGGCATTATCCCTTATGGCGCCCACTTGCACAATTCGGATGGAGGTAGCGACATTGTGGGGAGAGGTTGTGCTGCTATGTGGTTGTTAATAGAGCAATCTGTCGTTCAGAACCTGACCAAGGTCTATTTTTGACACATCGTTTCCGCGGATACCTCACTTTTGAACTAGTCTTAATACCTAAATAACCAATTGACTAATAAGAGCTTTATCAAGATGTTAAGAGCCGGGCTACGGATCCTGATGGTGGAGGACGAAGCTGTTTTTCGCCACTCGTTAGTGAGTTACCTCGCACGGGACGGGGCAACGGTATTTCAGGCCGAAGATGGTATTGAGGGGCTATCGGCGGCGGCCCTCTACCATCCCGATGTGGTGCTCTGCGATCTCAATATGCCCAATATGGATGGCCACGAGGTGATCGCCTGCCTCTCTGCGCGCTATCCCCATATTCCGGTTATCGTTATTTCGGCCCAGAGCACCATGGAGGCAGTCGCCAGCGCCTTGCGTGCCGGTGCGCGGGACTATCTGCTCAAGCCCCTCGAGGATTACGCGCTGGTAGAGCGCAGTATCGAACAGTGTCTCAACGGCAGCGCCAACCGGGCGCAGCAGCTGGAGCTGATGGATCACATCGACTATTTCAGTGCCCACGACAAGGCGGCCAGCCGCCTGCTGGCGGGGCTCAAGCCGCCGGGCTTGCAGGAGTGGGGCCCCTGGCAGGTCACGTTCAAGGGGCTGGGGCAGTTGTTTATTCCAGATACCTTCAAGGTGGAAGACAAGCTGCTGGTGCTGGTGATGGAGCTGCCCATCATGGGTACGGATGCGGCATTTTGTGGGGCACTGGTGCGATCCTTGATGAATGTCCCCTACCGCCAGTTTCAGCAGAACGAGAGCCGGTTGCTGAGCCAGCCGCACCGGTTGCTCGACTACCTCAACCATCAGTTGATGGCATCCGGGCTTCGCCACTCCTTTGCCATGGCGGCGCTGCTGTTTGATCAGCATGATGGGCTGGTGTTTGCCAATGCAGGGCTCACCTCTCCCCACTGGCTGATGCGCTCAGGCGGCCTACCCCTTGGTCTGATGCGCAGCAGCCACTACGCCCTGCACAAACGTAGCTGGCATGAACCGTTCGCCCTGCAGTTTCGCAGCGACAGCGGTGGCTCGCTGGATGTGCAGGTTCGTCATCACTGATGCCGCCTGATAAACAGGCCAAAACAAACAGGGCGCCCATCGGCGCCCTGTTTGTGGTTTACAATCCTGACCGTTTAGACGGTGGCAGATTGCAGTTTCTTCTCTTGAGCTTGCGGCTCTTTGGCCGGGCCTTCGGCACCGTGCATCCAGTAGACCAGGCGGTTGGCCATGGTCAGCAGGATCAGGGCGCTCAGTATCGCAGCCAGGGCGATGCCACCGAAGATGGCGATCGGGCCGGCTTCACCAACGAAGGAGCCGATAAAGCCCGCAGCGTAGTTGGCCAGGGCAACGAAGCCAAACCAGGCACCCATCATCAGGGAAGCCAGACGCAGCGGAGCCAGCTTGGTCACCATGGAGAGGCCGATCGGGGAGAGGCAGAGCTCGCCCAGGGTGTGGAACAGGTAAGCACCTACCAGCCAGAACATGGAGGTCTTGACGGTGTTGTCACCACCCTGCTGGAGCACGGCACCGACCATGAACAGGAAGCCGATAGCCAGGAACAGCAGACCCATGGCGAATTTCACCGGAGAGTTCGGCTCTTTCTTGCCGAGCTTGATCCAGATGGCCGCAACGACCGGTGCCAGAGTGATGATGAAGAAGGGGTTCAGGGACTGGAACCAGGCGGTCGGCACTTCGAAGCTGCCGATCATGCGGTCGGTATACTCCTGGGTGTAGAGGTTCATCAGACCACCGGCCTGCTCGAAACCGGCCCAGAAGATGATGGTGAACAGACCCAGTACCAGAATTACCTTGATGCGATCCACTTCCTGCTTGGTTAGCGGTGCTTTCTGCTCAGTAGTACGCAGGGCGGCTGCGCGCTGGGCGGCAGTGACGCGACCGATGTCTCCCAGGAAACGCTGGGCCATGGTTGCCTGGATCACCAGAGAGAGCAGCATACCGATACCGGCGCCGACGAAGGCAGCTTGCCAGCCGTAGGCCGTAGCGGCAGCACCACAGATCACGCCTGCCAGCAGGGAACCCAGGTTGATACCCATGTAGAAGATAGTGAAAGCACCATCACGGCGGTGATCGCCCTCTTCATAGAGGTCACCCACCATGGTAGAGATGTTCGGTTTGAACAGGCCGTTACCCACGATCAGCAGCGCGAGGCCCGCGTAGAACATGGTGTTGACCATATCCGGGAACATGTCGTGGGGCAGTGCCAGAGTGAACTGACCTGCTGCCATCAGCACGGCACCGATCAGGATGGCGCGACGTTGACCCAGGAAGGTGTCAGCCAGCCAGCCGCCGATCAGCGGAGTGATATAAACCAGACCGGTATAGATACCGTAGAGTTTGAGGGCATCTGCCTGACTCCAGCCCAGACCGCCGTTGGCAGTCAGGTCGGTCAGATAGAGCACCAGTACGGCACGCATGCCGTAATAGGAGAATCTCTCCCACAGTTCGGTACTAAAGAGCAAAAAAAGCCCTTTAGGGTGACCTAAAAAGGTCCCTTTTGACGGGTTATTCATTGGAACTTCCACCTGTGTCTTATATTTTTTTGAGTTTTTTATGCAAGGGCGAGAAACACGCCTCAATCCTTATAGAGCATGTGTGAATAAATTACAACATTATGATTTGCTGAGAGTTTATTTACTCTTGATTGATTTTTTGTTGCAAAAATGAAAAAGGAGCATCATTTGATGCCCCTTAAATACGTCTATAAAAAACAGATTTATCAGCGATTACAACTGCTTGACGAACTGCTTCAGCCAACCGATAAATTCGCCGTTCAGCTCGTGATGGCGCACACCATATTCCACATTGGCTTTCATGTAGCCCAGCTTGCTGCCGCAATCGTGGCTCTTGCCCTTCATGAAGTAGGCGTTGACCTGCTCCTGCTCCATCAGCATGGCGATGGCGTCAGTTAGCTGGATCTCGTCACCGGCACCGGCCGGGGTCTTCTCCAGCAGCGGCCAGATATTGGAGGAGAGGACATAACGACCCACCACCGCCAGATTGGAGGGGGCTTCGTCACGGGGCGGCTTCTCGACAATGGCCTGCATCGGCAGGGACATCCCCTCGCTCAGGGCCTCGCCCTTGATGTCGGCGATGCCGTACTTGTCCACTTCGCTCTCGGGAACCGCTTCCACCATGATCTGGCTGATCTGGTTCTCTTCGTACATGTGCACCATCTCGGCCAGGTTGTCTTTTTTCGGGTCGCTGGCCACTTCATCAATCAGTACATCCGGCAGCAGCACGGCAAACGGGTTGTCACCGATCAGCGGACGGGCACACAACACAGCGTGGCCCAGACCTTTGGCCTCGCCCTGGCGGACGTGCATGATGGTGACGTCTTTCG
The DNA here is from genome assembly GCF_051948815.1 of Aeromonas sp. Lyrl_2. Taxonomy (NCBI): domain Bacteria; kingdom Pseudomonadati; phylum Pseudomonadota; class Gammaproteobacteria; order Aeromonadales; family Aeromonadaceae; genus Aeromonas; species Aeromonas sp. Lyrl_2. The sequence goes on along the minus strand of NZ_JAYJLJ010000001.1, from coordinate 327,766 downwards.
GGCAGATCTGTTGCACCTCTTCCAGCAGCTGACGCTTGACTCGCTTCTCGAGGGTCGCTTCCAATTCGAAACTCTTGTCGAAGTGGTTTTCAATGGAGTTCTTGCTCGAGTGGGTGACCAGCACGATCTCTTTGATACCGGCGGCGATGGCTTCGCGCACTACGTACTGGATCAGTGGTTTGTCGACCACCGGCAGCATCTCTTTCGGGATGGCCTTGGTGGCTGGCAGCATACGGGTACCCAGACCGGCTACCGGGAGCACGGCCTTGCGAACTGTCAGAGGAGTCTTTTTCATGGAAAACTATCCAGCGGGATTAAAGTGCGGCCATGATACTCCAAGAAAAATGGGGCAGCCACAGGCTACCCCATTCGTATATGCAGAGCTCGGACGTTATTTGACGATGATCATGTCACGGTTGGCTTCCAGCGTGGCCGGACCAATGCCATTGACATCCGCCAGCTGATCGACCGAGGTGAACTTTCCCTGTTTTTCCCGATAGTCGACGATGGCTTGTGCCTTCTTGTCGCCAATCCCTTTAAGGCTGGTGAGTTCGGCAAGGGTGGCCGTATTGATATTCAGCTTGCCGGTCTCCTTGGCGACCGCAGTCGTGGTTGTTTGCTTGGGCGCTGCCTTATCTGCGGCCAGCACAGGTTGGCTGAACAGGGGCAAGCAGGCCAGCAGCATGACTGCAGAGAGCTTCTTCATCAGCATTTCCATTCCTCCATGATGTGGATATTGCCGAGTGGCACATTGATGAATAGCGTATCGAACGGGTCTTTTTCACTGTTATTTCTAACAGGTCAAATCCTCATGCCGATGGCGAAATATTTGCTATAAGCGCTTCGCTATGAATGACCTCACATATCCAACCGTATGATCTTGAATCTATTTTAGATACATCTTTAAGGTGGCGATCACGCTTTCCCGAGAGGTTCCGCTAAAGCTGTTGCAGGCGCACTGCATGGCATTATTCTGCGCAACAATGAGCTGGTAGTATGTTTCACTGGTCTTCAAAAGAGAACCAATAAAAAAGGCTGCTCACCTGGGGTGAGCAGCCTTTGTGATCGGTTTTTTCAGACAGGCACTGATTAGGCTTGTTCGTCAGCCTGGGCAGCCTGGATACCGGTCAGGGCGATGGTGTAGACGATGTCATCAACCAGGGCGCCACGGGAGAGGTCGTTGACCGGCTTGCGCATGCCTTGCAGCATGGGGCCGATGGAGACCAGGTCAGCGGAACGCTGCACCGCTTTGTAAGTGGTGTTACCTGTGTTCAGGTCAGGGAAGACGAACACGGTGGCTTTACCTGCAACCGGTGAGTTCGGTGCCTTGGACTTGGCCACGTTCTCCATGATGGCCGCGTCGTACTGCAGTGGGCCGTCGATGATGAGGTCGGGGCGCTTGGCCTTGGCCAGCTCGGTCGCTTCACGCACTTTCTCTACATCGGCACCAGCGCCAGAGGTACCGGTAGAGTAGGAGATCATGGCGACGCGCGGTTCGATGCCGAAAGCGGCAGCGGAGTCGGCGGACTGGATGGCGATCTCGGCCAGCTGCTCGGCAGTCGGATCCGGGTTGATCGCGCAGTCACCGTAGACCAGCACCTGGTCAGGCAGCAGCATGAAGAAGATGGAGGAGATCAGGGAAGAGCCCGGCGCGGTCTTGATGATCTGCATCGGCGGACGGATGGTGTTGGCAGTGGTGTGCACTGCGCCGGATACCAGGCCGTCAACTTCATTGCGCTCCAGCATCATGGTACCCAGTACCACGTTGTCTTCCAGCTGCTCGCGAGCAACCACTTCGGTCATGCCCTTGTTCTTGCGCAGCTCGACCAGACGCGGCACATAGCGCTCGCGTACAACGGCCGGATCGATGATCTCGACGCGATCGGTCAGAACTACACCCTGCTGTTCGGCAACTCGACGGATCTCTTCCGGGTTACCCAGCAGTACCGGACGGGCAATGCCACGCTCGGCACAGATGGCGGCAGCCTTGATGGTGCGCGGCTCGTCGCCTTCCGGCAGCACGACACGCTTGTTGGCCTGACGGGCCAGCTCGGTCAGCTGATAACGGAACGCCGGCGGGCTCAGGCGACGGGAACGGGTAGAGCTGACGGTCAGCGACTCGATCCAGTGCTTGTCGATGTGGCCAGCGACGTAGTCCTGTACCAGCTCGATACGCTCGCGGTCATCTTCCGGAATATCGACGTTGAAGTTCTGCAGGCTGACGGCGGTCTGCCAGGTGTTGGTACCGGTCATCATGATCGGCAGGCCGGTGGCCATGGCCTGTTGGCACAGCGCCATGACCTGCGGCTCCGGATGATAGTTACCAGTCAGCAGCAGGGCGCCCAGCTTGACGCCGTTCATGGCGGAGAGGCAGGCAGAGACGATAACGTCAGAGCGGTCGCCAGAGGTGACCAGCAGGCTGCCCGGACGGAAGTGCTCAACCATGTTGTGAATGGAGCGAGCACAGAAGGTCACGGTCTGCAGACGGCGGCTGTCCAGCTCACCCTTGTGCAGGATCTTGGCGGCCAGATGCTTGGCGAGATCCTTGGCGCGCGGGGCGATCAGCTGGGTGTTCCAAGGGATGCAACCCAGGATGCGCAGCGGGCTCTTGCCGAACACTTGCAGCACTTCCAGGTTGTGGGCAGCGTCGGAAGCGTGGTGATGGGCTTCGAACATCTCGGTCAGGTCAGGGCGGGTTACGCCATGCTCGTCAACCGGCGCGCCAACCTTGTTGATCACGCAACCAACGATGCGGGGGTTGTTGACACCACCGAAGTTGGAGCAGGCCAGTTCGATGCGCTCTTTCAGCTTCTGGCTGGAGTCATGGCCAGGGTGGGTCACGAATACCATGTCGGCATCCAGCGCCTTGGCAACGTCGTAGTTCAGCTTGTTGGCAAAGGGCTGCTTGTCGGTCGGCACCATACCTTCGACAACCAGCACTTCGGCACCGCTGGATTTCACGTGCTCTTCGAAGCGGGCAACGATCTCTTCCAGCAGGATATCGGTGTTGCTGGAGCTGATCATGTTCTCGGCGTAGGAGAGGGTGAAGGGCTCGGGCGGATTGATGTTGGCAGCTGCGCGGATAACGGCGGTTGAGCGCTCTGCGCCGGTTTCACCCGGACGCGGCTGGGCAACCGGTTTGAAGAAGCTGACATTGACACCGTGACGCTCCATGGCGCGAACAACGCCCAGACTCACGGAAGTTACGCCGACACCAGTGCCGACCGGGATAAGCATAATAGTGCGTGCCACTTTATACCCCTTGTTCATTTTTTGGGATCAGGAAAAGGCCGCCCTGTGGGCGGCCTCGAGTTACTGCGTCAATTAAGCGCCGACCAGTTCCAGCGCGTCGTGGGCGATAACCCACTCTTCGTTGGTCGGGATAACCAGGGCCTTGGTAGAACCAGCCTTGGTGATCTCGCCACCCTTGCCGAAACGAGCCTTCAGGTTGGCGTCGTGATCGACGTCAAAGCCCAGCAGACCCAGCTTGTTCAGGGTGATTTCACGGATCGGGGCGGAGTTTTCACCGATACCACCGGTGAAAACAACGGCGTCCAGACGACCGTCCATGGCGGCAGCGTAGGCGCCGATGTACTTGGCCAGGCGATAGCAGTAAACGTCCATAGCACGCTTGGCTTCTTCTTTGCTGTCGTAGTTGTCTTCAACAAAACGGCAGTCGGAGGTCACTTCGGTCAGCCCCTGCAGGCCGGACTCTTTGGTCAGCATGGTGTTGATATCGGCCACGCTCATGCCCAGCTTGTCGTGCAGGAAGAAGATGATGGCCGGGTCCAGATCGCCGGAGCGGGTACCCATCACCAGGCCTTCCAGCGGAGTCAGACCCATGGAGGTATCAACAGATTTGCCGTTCTTGATGGCGCAGACGGAACCGCCGTTGCCCAGGTGGCAGTTGATGATGTTCAGCTCTTCAACCGGCTTGTTCAGCTGCTTGGCTGCTTCCAGGCTGATGTAGTAGTGGCTGGTGCCGTGAGCGCCGTAGCGACGGATGCCGTTCTCTTTGTAGAGCTTGTACGGCAGGGCGTACAGGAAGGCTTCTTCCGGCATGGTCTGGTGGAACGCGGTATCGAATACGGCCACGTTCTTGTCAGCCAGCGCCGGGAATACGCGGCGAGCTTCACGGATACCGATCAGGTGAGCCGGGTTGTGCAGCGGTGCGTACGGAACGGCGGCTTCGATGCCGGCAATCACGTCTTCGCAGATAACGACGGAAGAGGTGAAGCGCTCGCCACCGTGAACAACACGGTGACCGATGGCGATCAGGTTCTTGGACAGTTCCGGATTGAGCGGCAGGATCTTGTTGACGATGAAGTCCAGAGCTTCCTGGTGAGCGGCACCCGCGCCCAGATCGGCACTGCCTTTCTCGCCATTCAGTTTCCACTTGATGCGGGCATCGTCGAGGTTGAAGCACTCGGCCAGGCCGGACAGCAGGTCATCACCGGTGGTTGCGTCAATGACGGCAAACTTCAGGGAAGAGCTGCCACAGTTAAGAACAAGAACCAGCTTACTCATGAATAAATCCTATCGCAGATTGGGTTGTGTAGGCGGATGCGTTGGACGCGGTGCGGCCAAAAACTTTCAACTTATCCTTATGAGGGTTGGCAATCTGTTGCTTGCCCCTTGTATAGTGATACAAGACCCGAAATCCAGACGTCCCTGACAGGTCAATAGCAAGAAGCTTTTGACGCAAAAATGGGCGTACAAAGGATAACCCGATTGTTGAAAAATAACAAAGTCATCCTCAACCTTTGTTACTTTGCATCAAATTTTGTCGAGGTTTTGCCGTTAGTACGTTCAAAAAGCGCTCGGAGGTAGTATGAGCATGAACATTTTTGGAACTAAGTTACAGCAAGGCCGCCATTATATGACGCTTTGGCCGCGCCGTCCCGAGCTCAATTCGATGTTTCCTGAAAATCGGGTGATCAAGGCAACCGAGTTCGCCCTCAAGGTGATCCCCGCGCTGGCGGTGCTGAGCGTGATGCTGCAGTTCCAGTTTGGCGAGCTGCACTACTGGCCCTCCGTCATCACTTCCGTGCTGTTTCTGCTCAGTTTGCCGCTGCAAGGTTACTACTGGCTCGGCCAGCGTGCCGACACCCGCTTGCCCCCTTCGCTGGCGAGCTGGTATCGGGAGATCAACTGCAAGATGAACGAGCAGGGTGGCCGTCGTCAGCTGGTGTCTCAGCCGCGCTATGAAGAGCTGGCCGATACCCTCAAGGCCGCCTTCCAGCAGCTCGATAAATCCTTTCTCTACGAATAACCCGTTTCAGAGCAAAAAGGCGCCAGTGGCGCCTTTTTTGTTGCGGTTGGTGTGTGGATCAGGCCGCCAGCACCTTGCGGATCTCCTGGATAGAGAGCTTGTACTGACGTGGACACTGACGCCACACCTGCAGCATCCGCTGGTACTTGTCGCGCATGGCGATGTCGCTGGAGAGCTCGTCGCACGGGCACTTGAGCTCGGGGAAGCGCTTGTCCACCTCCAGCAGGAAGCAGACGTAGTCAGCCAGCTCACGCTCCTGGCTGCGGCTGTAGCCGTTGAACTCCAGCCGGCTGGCATTGATCTCGCCCTGATCGGCGGCATCCAGATTGCCCCATGAGATGGCCAGTGCGTGGTGCAGCTCCAGGGTATCGATCACCTCTTGGCAGGTTGCCAGATCCAGATGGCCGAAGCTCTTCTCCAGCTCGAGGATCTGCAGGCAGTAGCCGCGCTCGATGATGGTGCTGGCGCGCTGGTAGACGTCCGCTTTCTCCGGATTGAGTTTCGCCAGAATTTCGTACTGGTTGCTCAGGATCAAACGCTCAGTGTTGCTCATGTTCATGGGATATCTCGCTGGAAGATGATTCTGGGGCCACGTTAACCCATATATAAAATGAATTTTTTGATCTGGGCGGGGGAGTTGGTGAGAAAAATCCGCTGGCAAGGGGCGGTTGAGCAGACGAAAAAGGCCTGCATGGCAGGCCTTTCAATAACGCAGGGGAGGATTATCCCTTGAGGAAATCCAGTACCACCTGATGGTGATCGCTGGTTTTGAACTTGTCGAAGTGGTGGGCAATCTTGCCCTCTTCATCGATCAGGAAGCTCTGACGGTGAATGCCGTCATACTCCTTGCCCATGAACTTTTTCGGGCCCCAGACGCCAAAGGCATCCGCGACGGCGTGGTCTTCATCGGCCAGCAGGGTGAAGTTGAGCTGGTCCCGCTCTTCGAACTTTTTCAGCCGTTTGGCCGGATCCGGGCTGATGCCAAGTACCACCACATTGAGGGCGGCCAGCTCGGCGCTCACATCGCGCAGGCTGCAGGCCTGGGTGGTGCAGCCGGGGGTCATCGCCTTGGGGTAGAAATAGACCAGCACCTTCTTGCCGCGCAGGCCAGCGAGGCTGACCTGATTGCCATTCTGGTCGGGCAGGGAGAAATCGGGGGCGGGGCTGCCAGCTTGTAGTGGTTGCATGGGGTCTCCTCGGGTAAAACGCCCTCAGGCGTGTTTGCGATTGACGATAAACTCGAACGATTCGGCACCCAGTTGACGACAGAATTCGGCGAAGGCGGTTTGCGAACCTTCCACTTCACCCTCTCTGGCCAGATTGAGCTGAAAACTGATCTTCAGCAGGTTGAACGGCTGCTGCTCCAGGGTCATGGATTGCATCGCCTGAATGTTCCAGCCATGTTCGCTGAAGAACTGGGTGTACTGGCTTACGATGCCGGGCTCGTCGCGGATCAACAGGTCGGCACTGGCGCGGATGTCATACTGCAGGGACTGGTGGCGTTCGGTGCGTTTCATCATGGTGATGAGATCCCACTCCTGGCTACGCAGGGGCAGGCTGATTTCGAGTTGCATCATGCTGTTCCAGTCGCCCGAGAGCAGCATGATAAAGGTAAATTCATTGCCGAAGATGCCAAGGCGGCTGTCCACAATGTTGCAACCACAGCCACTGACGTGGCGGGTCACTTCATTGACGATGCCAGGCCTGTCCGTGCCGATGGCCGTTACGACCAGGTAGTGAGTCATAAATCTTCTCTCGTCCGTTATTTCGTTGCGAAAGCCGCGCTGACAAGTCAACCCTCCGGCCCTGATGACCACTCCCTGAGGGACGTTGCCGACTTTCGTCCATTGCTTTTTGTTCCGGATGGTATCACGGCTTGCCCCCTCTCTCCCTTGTTTTTCAAAGGGGCCAGCTTTACCATTACGCCCCTGAAAATCGGGAGAAAAGTCCATGTTACGCGGTAGTATTGTTGCGCTCGTTACCCCCATGCTGGCTTCAGGTGAAGTCGATTGGGCCAGTCTGGCCAAACTGGTCGACTATCATGTCAGCGCCGGGACCAGCGCCATTGTTGCGGTGGGTACCACAGGGGAGTCGGTAACCCTGAGCGAGCAGGAGCATATCGCCGTCGTTGAAAAGACCGTTGAGTATGCCGCCGGACGCATTCCCGTCATCGCCGGTTGCGGCTCCAACAATACTGCCCATGCCATTGAATTGGCAAAGCGACTGGCCAAAACCGGCGTGGTGGCGGGCCTCTCGGTGACTCCTTACTACAACAAGCCCACTCAGGAAGGTCTCTATCGCCACTATTGTGCGATCGCCGAGGCTAGTGGTCTGCCCCAAATTCTTTATAATGTGCCCGGTCGCACCTGTTGCGATCTCAAACCGGAGACCGTGGCCCGTCTGGCCAAGGTTCCCGGCATTATCGGTTTGAAAGAGGCAACTGGCGATTTGAGCCGCACCCCGCTGCTGCGCGAGCTGTGCGGGCCGGAGTTTGCTCTCTACAGTGGTGACGATGCCACTGGTTGTGATTTTATGCTGCAAGGTGGCGATGGCGTGATTTCGGTCACCACCAATATTGCAGCGGCCCAGATGGCCGACATGTGTCGTGCTGCGCTGGCCGGTGATGCCGGGCAGGCGCATGACATCAACAATCTCTTGATGCCGTTGCACAAGACTCTGTTCTGCGAACCGAGCCCCACCCCGGTGAAATGGGCCTGTGCCCAACTGGGGTTGATTGCAACAGCCACCTTGCGCTTGCCGCTGGTTGACCTCACCCCCGAGGGCGAACAGCTGATGGCGCGAGCACTGACCACAGCGGAGTTGATGGCGAGTGTTTAAATCTAATGGAAAGGGAAATAGAGCCCGTCTGGTGCTGAGCGTTGCGACTGTGGCCGTATTGGCCGGTTGCAGCACCCCCCAGGATCGCAAAATGGCCAACCGCGACTTCGGTTATGAAGATGCCCGCCTCGAGGGCCGCGCGTTCTTGATCCCCGCAGGATTGAGTGCCCCCACCTTCAACAGCCAGTACGATATCCCGCCGCTTCCCGAGAGCAGCCGTGAAGGTGCCCTCGGCGCCCAGGTCGATGTGCGCCCACCCGCTCAACTGCTGACCGTGGTACCGGGCAGTCAGGTGGTGCAGACCGCAACCGAACCGACCGTTGCCTTCTATGCCCTGAGCACCAGCCAGAGCGTGGAGCGCGATACCTGGTCGTTCCTGATGAACTTCCTGGCCAAGTACAAGGTCACCACCGAGAAGCTGGATCAGCAGGATGGCGTATTGCAGACCGGCTGGTTTGACAACACGGTCGCCCTCGATGGCTGGGGTGAAGATGACGAAGACTTCAAAATCCGTCAGCGTTACCAGTTCACCGTACGCAACGATGCCCAGCGCCACGCCGTCAACATGTCGGTCCGGGTGCTGGATCACGAAGAGACCATCGACGGCGAGACCAGCAACAAGCTGACCCCTGCCGATGCCCAGCGCTATGCCGCGCGAGTGCTGAACCAGTTCTCGCTCTATTACGACAGCCAGCTGAAAGCCCGCGAGCAGCACAAGTCCAACGATGGCATGGGTCTGCAACTGGGTCTGGACAACAACGAACTGAGCGCCTGGATTGCCGAAGGCTCCTTTGATCAGGTGTGGCGTCGCCTCAACCAGGTACTGCCCGCTTACGGTTTCACCATCAAGGATACCCAGCAGTCTCTGGGCTGGATCGACGTCGAGTACGAAGAGCCGAGTGCCGAGTTCTGGAAGGCGAAAGGGAGCGAGCCGTTCAAACTGGAGGAGGAGAAATACCGCTTCCAGCTTGGCGAAATGGCGGGAGGCAAGACCTCCATTACCCTGTTCGACAAGGACAAGAAGCCGGTATCGTCCGGGGTTATCTCCCAGATGTATATCAGCCTGTCCGAGGCGTTCGCCAAGGGGCTGGCCGATCAGGCAGCAGCAAAAGCAGAATAAATACAGGGGCCTTGTGCCCCTGTTTTGTTATCAAAATCCCCCTGAAAACGCGGGGATTCAGAGTGGTTTTCGATGATGCGAGCCCCCTTGCCAGCCCGTTGCAAACAGAGCGCGCAGGTGAGTAACTCGCGATGTTTACCCCCCACAAACAGGAAGTGTTATTAGCCATGAGTCTTGCAGATCAAGTATTGGCGGTGAATGACGATTTGCCGATCCGTACCGATAAACCTGTCCATTCCGGCAAAGTGCGCAGCGTCTACTGGTTGACCCCCGAAGACAGTGCCCGGCTCATAAAAGAGAAAGGCTATGATGTGCCGGCCGATGCGCCCCTCGCCCTCATGGTGATCAGCGATCGCATCTCGGCCTTCGATTGCATCTGGCAAGGTGTGGATGGCCTGAACGGCGTACCGGGCAAAGGGGCGGCGCTCAACGCCATCTCCAGCCACTGGTTCAAGCTGTTCAAGGAGAAGGGACTGGCCGACAGCCACATTCTGGATATTCCGCACCCCTTCGTCTGGATCGTGCAAAAAGCCCGTCCGGTGATGATCGAGGCGATTGCCCGCCAGTACATCACCGGCTCCATGTGGCGTGCCTACAAGGATGGCGAGCGCGAGTTCTGCGGCATCACCCTGCCGGAAGGGCTGAAAAAGGATCAGAAACTGCCGGAGATCCTCATCACTCCCTCCACCAAGGGCGTGCTGAAAGGGCTGGATGGCGTGCCGGAAGCCGATGACGTCAACGTCTCCCGTGCCGATATCGAGCGCCACTATAAGGGCTTTAACTTCAGCAAACCGGCCGACATCGACCGCTACGAAGTGCTGCTCAAAGAGGGCTTCAACGTCATCAGCGACGCGCTGGCCGGGCTGGATCAGATCTTCGTCGATACCAAGTTCGAGTTTGGTTACGTCCACGATGCCGCCGGCAACGAGAAGCTGATCTACATGGACGAAGTGGGCACCCCCGACAGCTCCCGTATCTGGGATGGCGCGGCCCTGCGCGACGGTCAGATTGTCGAGAAGTCGAAAGAGGGTTTCCGTCAGTGGCTGCTCAACCACTTCCCGGATCCGGACATCCTGCTCAACAAGAACCGCATGCCGGAACGTTTTGCCCTGGCCCGCGACAACAAGCTGCCGACCGAAGTGATGATGGATATCTCCAACACCTATGTCGGGATCGCCGAGAAGATCATCGGCCACAAGCTGGCGCGTTCTGCCAATCCCAAGCAGGAGATCATCGAGGTGCTGCGCGATCAGTACGGTCTGATCGACTAAGGGTTGCTCTCTTTTTTGTTGCCTAGAAACAAACGTTTGCTGGTGGCGAAAGATAGAAGCAAATAAACAGACGGGCCCCATTTCGGGGCCCGTTTTTATTGCTGGTCTGGCGGTTAGCGGGCGGCGATCAGCCGTTGACCCTGAACACCTGACCGGTCTGGATGCCCAGCACCGACTTCTTGTAAGCGTGCGCTACCTTGGCGGCAGGCACCGGCACGAAGCCCGGGAAGAAGTCGGCGTATTTGTCCATTGACTCCTCCAGCACAGTGGGGCTCACCACGTTGATGCGAAGGCCCCTTGGCAGCTCGCAGGCGGCCGCTTTCACAAAGTGATCGATGGCGCCGTTGACTGTGCTGGCGCTCACGCCCCAGTTGATCGGCTCCTCGCTCAGAATACCGCTGATCAAAGTGATGGAACCCTTGTCAGTCAGATAGGGAATGGCGGCTCGGGTCAGGTTGATCTGGCCCATCAGCTTGCTCTCCAGTCCCACCTGCCACTGCTCGTCGGTCATCTCGGTCAGGCCGTTAAAGGCCACGCTGCCGCTGGCCACCACCAGCGCATCAAACTGGCCTACTTGGGCAAACAGCGCCTTGATGGAGGCGGGATCGCGCATGTCGACCGTGGCATCGCCACGACTGTGGCCGACCCGGATCACCTGATGATCTTTGGCAAGCAGTTCACTGACCGCGGAGCCGACGGTGCCGGAGGCACCCACAATCACAATTTTCATCTGCATCACTCCTGGTTGGGATGTATCGATTCTAGCGCAACAGAAAATGTGAAAAAGCGCGTAAAATAAACCCATTGTTTCCATATTGGAGCTAATGATGGATATCGCCCATCTGGCCAGCTTTTACGAGGTGGTGCTGCGCGGCAGTTTCTCGGCTGCGGCCGATACGCTGGGAGTGAGCAAGGGGATGTTGAGCCGCCATGTCAGCGCGCTGGAGTCCTCCCTCAATGCACAACTGTTGCAGCGCACCACCCGCCGCCTCAGCCTGACCGAGGCGGGCAAGACTCTCTACCAGCAGGCGGGGGAGATCTTCGCGCTGGCTCGGCAGGCGGAGCAGGATATTCAGGCGCTGACCGAAGAGGATTGCGGACGACTGCGCTTTACCTGCCCGGTCAGCACTGGCGACCGCATGGTGAGCGAACTGCTGACCAGCTTTGCCGCGCTCTGCCCGGGGGTTGAGGTGGAACTCAATTTCACCAACCAGATGGTCGACATGAGTCAGGGAGAAAACGACATCGCCCTGCGCGCCATGAGCGAGGTGCCGGACAATCTGGTGGCCCTGCCGCTGGGGCGGCTCAAGGATGTGGTGGTGGCGAGCCCCGCACTGGTGGCGCGAGAGGGGCGTCCTGCCACTCCCTATGAGCTGAGCGGGCGCAGCTGCCTGTTGCAGGGGCACAATCCGGCCTGGGAGCAGTGGCACTTTATCCGTGAGGGTGAAGAGGCCCACATTCTGGTGCAGGGCAAGGTGCGGGCCAACCATTACAGTACCGTGTTGCAATTGGCGCGCGCCGGTATGGGCTATGCCAAGTGCCCGCTGATGCTGGTGGAATCGCAGCTAACTGCAGGAGAGCTGGTGACCGTGCTCGACGAGTGGCAGAGCGGCCTGCATCAGCTCCATGTGCTGCACGCCCAGCAGCGGCGGGTGCCGCGCAAGATCCGGTTGTTCAAGCAGGTGCTGGCCCAGTGGTTTGCCGAGCGACCCCGCTACCTGCTCTGAGCTGCGTTATTTTTCTGTCATCTTCGGCTGCTACCCTGCGCCCATCATCGGCATCAGGAAGATCAGCGGAAATGAAAAGTAATCAGGGGTTAACCGGGTTTGTGTTGCTTTGTGCGGCGTTGGGGGCGGGCAGTGCGCAGGCCGTGGTGGAAGTGAAGGTGCCGGATAATTTTCGCATCCTCGCGGTGAGCAACGGCACCCTGCAGGATGAGCAGCATGCCACCCTGGCAGATGGCGAGCAGCAACTGCTGGTGCGCTTCGAAGGGATTATCCCCAGTCGCAGCAGCAGCGAGAATGACCGACAGGTGCGCTCCGAGCCGCAGGTGGTGCGCTATCAGGGCAGCAATCAGCATTTGCAGCTGACGGCCAGCGTGCCGGGAGACGAGCGGGGGATGCAGGCGTATGCCAAGGCACCGCTGGTAGGGTTGCAGGAGAGTGGCCGGGCGCTTGCCATCCAGCAGGATGCGCTGGTGACCAGCGGCATCCTGCTGGGGGTGGACTGGAACGGCAAACTGGCGGAATACAACCGCAGCGGTGGCAAGGCGGCGCTGACGGCCGTCGCCGTTGCTGCACCGCCAGCGGCCACGGTCTCCAGTGGGGCTCAACCACTGGCAGCCAGCGAGCTGGAAGGGCAGTTGCAGCAGCTGTTCCTCAAGGCCGATCCGGCCCTTCGCAAGCGCTTTATCGGTTGGGCCGTGCCGCAGCTTTAAGTTTTTCGTCCGTTGCAGTAACGTGGGCACTCCTTTTTCAGGCGCTCTGTTCATCGTACTCAACGAGGTTTTCATGTTTGAATTGCATTCACGCCTGCAGACAGATACCCGGTGGCTCGGGGATCTGCCCCTCTGCCGTGTCTTGCTGGCCAAAGATAGCCAGTACCCATGGCTCATTCTGGTGCCGCGTGTGGCTAACCTGCGGGAAATTCACCATCTGGCGCCGGAGCAGCAGCAACAGCTGATGCAGGAGTCCTGCGCCGTCGCCACCCTCATGGAGCAGGCCCTCAGCCCGGACAAGATCAACATCGGAGCGCTGGGCAATCTGGTGCCGCAACTCCACCTTCACCATGTCGCCCGCTTTGCGACGGATCGCGCCTGGCCTGGCCCCATCTGGGGTGCTCATCCGGTCGTGCCTTATGAGCCACAAGTTTTGGCACAGCAGGCCGATATATGGCGTGCCCGGCTCGCCAAGCTGAGCGGTTTCACCCCTGTGGCTGCTGATAACGGAGTCAACTGAGAGGCGTGTCGCTATTTCAGTCTCCGGGCCGCGCCATCTGTTAGAGTTATGGTATAGATAAGCCCATTTTCGATGTTCAGGAAGGTCCCATGATAGTGACAAGATCCGATGACGATGCCGTATTGACCACAGAGGATGTGCTGCTCAGCCTGTGCAACTCGGTGACGGACGTTTTGAGTGCCGCGACCATGAGTCAGGTGCGGTTTTCCGGCATGGTGCAGCGGATCAGCAAGACCTGCCTCAAGCCGGATATCGGCTGCTTCGTGCTGTTCGATGGCGGTTTTTCCGGTCTGGTGGTGATCAACTTCTCCGCCGCCGCCGCCATGGAGCTGTACGAGAGCTACATGCTGAGCATGGGACTCTCCAAAGAGGATCTCGCCATCTCCCACACTTCTGATGAGGTGAGCAACGTGATGGGCGAGCTGATGAACCAGATCGTCGGCAGCTTCACCGTCAAGGTGGGTCGGGATCTGCAGACCCACATCACCCAGAACCAGCCGAAGATGCTGGCCCTCAACAAGCAGGTGATGCTGAGTGTCGATACCAATCTCGACAGCCCGGAGTCCCGCCGCGTCACCTTCTTCACCGCCCGCAACAACATCTTCTATCTGGAGCTGGCGATGGACAAAACCGAGTTCATCCGCATCCACAATGAGGGGATGGAGCATGAAGAGCTGGATCCCGATGCGCTGATCGCCCAGGCCAAGCAGGATGCCGCCAAGCCGGCTCAGGCTGCGGCCCCGGTCGCCAACGATCACGACGATCTGCTCGACTCTCTGGGTATTTGAGGCAAATGCCGGATAGCAACAAGGCCACCTTCGGGTGGCCTTGTTGTATCGGTGCGAACAACCGTTGTTAGAAGTTGTAGAGCAGGCCGGTGTTGAACATCACGGATTCAGAATCGTAGAAGTTGATGTCGGAATCGGACTTGGCGTAGCCAGCGGTAAAGGTTGCGGAGAGCGGCGCGATACCAAACAGGCGGTGCCAGAAGAAGGTGCCGGTCAGGGCAAACTCGTCGGAGTCGGCGTTTTGGCCAAAGATCGGGTTGGCCTCATCATATTTGGTCTGGCCCAGATAGGCGTTGCTGACGAAAGACCACTGGGAAGCGCGCATGCCGTAGGTCAACTGGAGGCCGTTGCTCTTGTAGCTTTGGGCGCTGCCATCCAGATCGGCTTGGCGGTAGATAAAGGCTGGCTCCAGCATTTGACCGGGTGCCAGCTGCCATTTGTAGGAGAGGTCGAGGGCGTGGATCTTGCCGTTGCGATCCAGCTTGGCGGCAGTATCGGCGCCATACTGGCTGCCGCTGCGCTCCTCATCCACCTCGATGTTGCGGGTGGTCAGGCTGCCATTGAAGTTGCTACCCCAGATGCTGTCCCAGGCGAAGCGAACCCCTTTTGACTTGATATCGGTCGACTGGCGATCAACGCCTACGGCGAAGGGATCGCTCCACTGCTCGGTCGGCATGGCATTAAAGACCACGGAGCCAGCTACGATGCCCTTGTCGCTCATTTCCTGACGGATACCGAGCTGCTGGGTGAAGTCGAAACGGATGGCATCCTGGATCAGGTTACCGAGGAAGACCTGAGTGCGGGTATCGGCAAAGGTGTAGCGGATATCGGCGTTGAGCAGCGGGGCAACGGCGGAGCTGCTCTCGGCACTGCCCAGTCCGCTTAGGCGGCGGTTTTCATCATCACCACTATAAAAATTCGATTCGTAATTGATGACACTGACCCCGCCAAGCAGGAAACCGGACCAGCCAGACTCCTTGGGAATTTCACCCAAATCAGCATAAGCACTATTTGCGACCAGCAGGCCCAGGCCCAGCAAGGTGGTATTGCGCATCGGATAACTCCTAAATTAAATGGTGGTGAATTTTTTCGGCCGGTGAGTATAAAGAAAAAACCTTAATGGCAACTGACTCAATATTGCCAATTATCCTAACCCACTCATTTCATTCGGCGAATCGTTAATTAATTGTGCGAGATTAAGAAGAGTTCACTCGGTTGTGCTGGTATTCTGTACCGCGAATATCGGGGGAAAACAATAATATGAAACAGATTAAATCCTGGGCGCAATATTATGTCGATCTGATGACCAAGCTGGGACTGGTGCGCTTTAGCATGTTCCTGGCGGCGGGCATTATCGTGCTGGCGGTCGCCATCCAGATGGGGGTGACCCTGTTCCTGCGCGGCAATATCGATGTGATCGACTTCGTTCGCTCGGTCTTTTTTGGCTTGCTGGTGACCCCCTGGGCGGTCTATTTTCTCTCCATCGTGGTGGATCAGCTGGAGGATTCCCGTCAGCGACTGAGCCGGATGGTGCGCAAGCTGCAAGATATGCGCGAGCGGGATCTGGAGCTCAATACCCAGCTGCAGGAGAACATCAGCCGCCTCAACGCCCAGATTGCCGAGACCAACCGGGCCGAGAGTCTGCGTCTGCAGGCCATCGAGGATCTCGAGAACGAGGTGTTCCAGCGGGAGAAAGCCCAGCTTCATCTGGGGGAGCGTACTGCCCTGCTGCGCTCCTTTATCGACTGCTCCCCCGATCTGGTCTACTACCGCAACGAGGATGAGCAGTTTTCCGGTTGCAACCGCGCCATGGAGGAGCTGACCGGTAAGGTGGAGGCCGAGCTGATCGGTCTGACCCCGTTCGATGTCTACAAGCAGGAGATCGCCAACAAGGTGGTGGAGACCGACAAGCAGGTCTTTGCTAGCAACGAGCCGCTCACCTACGAGCAGTGGCTGGAGTATCCCGATGGCCGCAAGGCCTACTTCGAGCTGCGCAAGGTGCCCTTCTTCGACCGCTTCGGCAAACGACTCGGTCTGCTCGGCTTTGGCCGTGACATCACCGAGCGCAAGCAGTATCAGGACAAGCTGGAGAAGGCGAGCCGCGACAAGACCACCTTCATCTCCACCATCAGCCACGAGTTGCGCACCCCGCTCAATGGCATCGTGGGCTTAAGCCGGATGCTGATGGATACCCCCCTCGATCCCAAGCAGCATCAGCAGCTCAAGACCATTCACCTGAGTGCGGTAACCCTTGGCAATATCTTCAACGACATCATCGACTTGGACAAACTGGATCGCCGTCGCCTCGAAATTGCGCCTACCCGCATCGATCTGCCCGCCTTCCTCGATGAGCTGGAGACCCTGTCGCGCATTCAGGCGGAGCAGAAGGGGCTCTATCTCCATTTCGATCGCGATGGCGACATGCCGCAATTCGTGATGGCTGATGGCACCCGCCTGCGTCAGGTGCTGTGGAATCTGGTGGGCAACGCGGTCAAGTTTACCGATGAGGGGGGCGTCACCGTGCGTTGCCTATCCCATCCCGCCGACGAGCCGGGCAAGCTGGCCCTGCACTTCGAGGTGGAGGATACCGGCATCGGCATCCCGCGCGCCCAGCAGGAGAAGATCTTCGCCATGTACTATCAGGTGCAGGGCAAGAAGCACGCCACCGGCACCGGCATTGGCCTCGCGGTCTCCCGTCAGCTGGTGCAGGCGATGGGCGGCCAGCTCTATGTGGACAGCGATCCGGGCGAAGGTTCCTGCTTTACTGCCGAATTGGAAGTGGCTTGCGCCGAGCCGGTGTTGCCAGAGCAGGAGGAGGAGATGCCCTCCCTCGATATCCTGTTGGTGGAGGATGTGGAGCTTAACGTGACAGTAGCCTGCGCCCTGCTGGGCAAGCTGGGTCATCAGGTGCAGGTGGCACGAGATGGTACCCAAGCGTTGGCGATGGCCAACCCGGATGATTTCGACCTCATTTTGCTCGATATCCAGCTGCCGGACATGACCGGCTTCGATGTGGCGAAAACCCTGCTGGAGCGTTATGGCGACAGCCTGCCACCCATGGTGGCGCTCACCGCCAACTCCACCGGCGATCGCCAGTACTACCGGGATCACGGCATGCAGGATGTGATCAACAAGCCGCTTGGCTCCAAAGCGGTGCGGGAGGTGATTGGTCACCTGTTTGCCGATCTGGCCGAGGATGAAGCGGACGAGCAGGCGGATGCGGGCAATCAGGATGCCCTGCTGGATATCCCCTTCCTCACCGATTACGCCGATACCGTGGGCAAGCCGGTGCTGCTCTCCAGCGTCGATCTGTTCGAGAAGATGATGCCGGACTACATGGCAGTGCTCGACTCCAACATGATTGCCAAGGATCAAGCTGGCGTGGTGGAAGAGGCGCACAAGATAAAAGGGGCGGCAGGCTCCATTGGCCTGCGCCGTTTGCAGCAGACGGCTCAGCTGATCCAGAGCCCGGATCACCCCGCCTGGTGGGAAAACGTGGAAGACTGGATTGAGACGCTGCGCCGCGAATATCCCGGCGATATCGCCCGTCTGCGGCGCTGGTTGCTGTCTTGAGGCTGGAGGTTGTCTTGAGTCTGATGGAAGTTGCTGGCAAGGAGCCGCGAGATGTATAGCCGTTTGATTACCCCTGCGCGCATCCACCCTTGGGGGGACGAGGATCTGCTGGAGGCGACCGAGCAGGATCGCGCCCGTATCGTGCAGGCCGCACCGGTGCGCCGGTTGCAGCAGAAGACCCAGGTCTTTCCGCTCGATGTTAAGGCCTCGGTGCGCAGCCGCCTAACCCACTCGCTGGAGGTGCAGGAGACCGGTCGCCAGATCAGCCGCCGCATTCTGGCCGCCTTGCCAGCAGGAACGGTCTGCGAAGGGGCCTTTATCAATCTGGTGGAGATGTCCTGCCTGCTTCATGACGTGGGCAACCCGCCGTTTGGCCACTTTGGCGAGCAGGTGATGAGCCAGTGGCTCGGCGAGATGCTCGATCCCCTCTATCAGCAGGCGCTGGCGCAGCCACCTTCGGCCCAGTGGGCTGAATTGCGTCAGGATCTGCAACTGTTTGATGGCAACGCCCAGAGTCTGCGGCTGGTGCACAGCTTGCACGAGCTCAACCTGACGCTCGGACAACTGGCGGCACTCTGCAAATACCCGCAGCAGCCGCAACCCGGGGTGAGCTATGGCCAGCATCATGGCTGGAGCAGCAAACGGGGCATCTTCTTTAGCGAGCAGCCGCTCTACAGTGCCCTCGGCCAGAGCCTGGGATTAGCCCCCGGCTGCCGTCATCCGCTGGTTTACATCATGGAGGCGGCTGATGACATCTCCTACTGCATCGCCGATCTGGAAGATGCGGTAGATCGGCGGATCCTGACTCAGGGTGAACTGCTGGCGGCGCTGCGAGCTGCTGACCAGAGTGACTACATGGGCACCTTGCTGGATGAAGCGCTGGCTTCTGGTCGGGGCTTTTTCCCCCATTTTCGCCAGCAGCTGACCCGGGATCTGGTGGCGTTGGCGGCGCAGAGCTATGTCAGCGAACATCAGGCCATTTTGCAGGGCTCCTATCCGCAAGCGCTGCTGCATGGCCAGGCGCCGGCGGCGCGGGTGCTCGATATCCTCAAGCGGGTGGCCCGTGAGCTGGTCTTTATGCGCCCCGAGGTGGAAGCGCTTGAGCTGGAGGGGTATGCGGCGCTGCGCGGGGTGCTGACCAGTTATGCCTGCCTGTTGTCGCTGCCAGCGCCACAGTTTGCCCGCCTGCTGGCCGGGGAGGGGAGCCAGGCGCTGTTCTTTGCGCGCCGCCTCTATCACCGCCTCTCGGCCCGCCATCTCAAGGCCTATCGATTGGCGATCGCCACCCCGGATCCGCGTTTTGCCTGCCAGAACGAGCAGGAGTGGTATTACCGGGTGCGGTTGCTGCTCGATTATGTCAGCGGCATGACGGATACCTATGTACTGGAAGAGTACCGGCTACTCTCGGGGATCTGATGCCCCAAGCTCCCTGTCGGGCAGCATAAAATGCCGTAAAAACGTTTAAAAAGGAGTCGCAAGAGGCTTGTTTTAAATTCGGATATTTTTTAGACTTCTGCAACCTGTTCAACTTTTATCCGGTAAGGAGACGAAAATGCAACATCTGATGCTCAATATTGCATTCTCTCGCG
This sequence comes from Aeromonas sp. Lyrl_2, assembly GCF_051948815.1. Taxonomy (NCBI): domain Bacteria; kingdom Pseudomonadati; phylum Pseudomonadota; class Gammaproteobacteria; order Aeromonadales; family Aeromonadaceae; genus Aeromonas; species Aeromonas sp. Lyrl_2. Next base: position 308,358 of record NZ_JAYJLJ010000001.1, on the reverse strand, counting down.
GCACTGCGTGCGGCGTGAAATCTCGTGCTCTTTTACCGCGTGGCGTAAACAGGTAACCCCTGTCTTTTTATCACCCGCGGTTCGTCCCGCAGGGTGATATCCACTTTCTCTGGGAGAACCGCATGTTCAACTGGAGAATGTCATGTCTATCGAACTGGTTTTACTGCGCAGTGTTGAATCCCTGGTCCAGAGAAGGATTGCCCGAGTCGAGCGTCGTCTCGTGCAGGTCAATCTGTCGCCCGCCCTGCTCAGGGATATCGGGCTGGAAGGATATCAGGGTCAAATCGCCCTCGTTCGCGAGCGGGAGTATCAAACCGGCTTCCGCCTCGGGAATCGAATAACCTGAGGAAAGGGGCCTGTATGGCCCCTTTCTTGGCATTGATGGCAGACTCCGGTCTGCCATTTTTGTTTGGTCCCGTGAGGGGCAGGCAAGTATAAACGTTGAGGTTGGATTGCTGTGCCGTAGTTCTATGCATGGCGATCTGTCCACGTTGTGGGCCGTCAAGTCATTACGCAGTGAATTGGCTAATTGGCACCGGACTTGGCAAGATAGATTGCCTACACTGATATCTATCTGATTCTGTTGGCTGGATCCCTCCGTTTGAACAAGGATGTTCATGAAAATCTCAAGTAAGTTGCTGCTCAGCTTCGGTTTTATCAACCTGCTGATCCTGCTCTCCTCTACGCTGGTCTATTACCGGCTGACCCAGATCAATCAGGCCCAACACACCCTGCTGGAGCAGGCGCTGCCCGCTTTGCAGCGGGATGAGGCGAGCCAGAAGGCACTGGTTGCCACCGTTTCTGCCTTGCGTGGCTATCTGATCCTCGGCAAGGATCCGGCTCAGGCTTCCCGTCTCAAGCAGGAGTGGGAGTCGGCCTGGCAGGCCATCGCCCATCAGGCCTTCAGTCCGGCGCTCGCCAAGTCTCTCGAGACCTTCAAAAGCAATCAGGATAAGGTGTGGACCATCGCCCAGAGTGAAGAGAATCTGCCCGCTCACACTCTGATGCTGCAGGAGGCGGGGCCGCTGGCGGAGGCTGCGCTCGATCAGCTGCAATCCTTTGCCAATGAAGAAGTTGGTACTCCGCAGGCTCAACTCTCCGGCGATCGCCGCATGCTGCTCAAACAGGTGGGGGATGCCTATAACAGCCTCGCCAACGCTCTCTCAGCCCTGCGGGATTTTCTCATCTCAGGTGACCCCGAATACCGCAGCAAGTATAAGGATTACTACCAGTTTCATCAGCAGCGGGTGGCTGAGGTTAAACAGCAAGCCGCGCTCTTTACTGACACCCAGCAGAGCCTCTGGCAGCTGTTTGAAGAGATGGCGACCCCCTTCTCCGAGTTGGTGGGGCAGGTGATCGAGAAACGCCAGGCGCCGGATTGGGATCAGGCAAACTACCTGATGGCCACCGACATCGAGCCGATGCAGTCCAGCCTCAGCGAGCAGCTGGTCCAGCAGGTGGAGAAAACCCGTGCCGAGGTGGATCAGATTTCGGCGCAGATGACCGGAGCCGGGAGGGCCATCAACCAGACTCTGCTGTTGGCTACCGGCAGCGCCATCATGCTTGGCATGGTGGTCGCATGGCTCTTTAGTCGCCGTCTGACCCGTGACATTGCCTGTCTGGTGACCCGGGCGGGGCAGGTTGCGGATGGTCGGCTGGCGGCCGAGCCCTTGCCAATCACAGGGCAGGATGAGTTGGGAGAATTGACTGGCTCCATCAACCGGATGTCTGCCCAGTTACATCATCTGGTCGGGGAGTTGCAGGGCGCAGTGGGGCAGGTCGAGGTGGCCTGTCTCGATGTGGGCAGCACCACCAGAGCCATAGTGGTGGATCTGACGGAGCAGGATCAGCGGGTCGATGCGGTGGCGGCGGCTATCGATCAGATGTCAGTGAGTGCTCGTGATGTGGCTGGCAACATTGCCGGTGTGGCGGATGGAGCCCATCAGGTGCGGCAGCAGACCCGTCAGGGAGAGGCCGCGCTGGCGCGAATGAGCGATACCATGCAGCAGATTGCCGCCATGATTGGACAGGCCAACGAAGCCATGGGGCTGTTGGAGCATCAGAGTGAACAGGTGGGGCAGATCACCGAGGTGATCGCCACCATTGCGGAGCAGACCAATCTGCTGGCACTCAATGCGGCGATAGAAGCGGCGCGGGCAGGCGAGCAGGGGCGCGGTTTTGCGGTGGTAGCCGATGAGGTACGCCAGCTGGCGACCCGCACCCATCAATCAACTGCCGAGATCAGCCAGACTATTGCGGCCATCTCCCAGCAGACTCGCCAGACGGTGAGTACCGTCAGCAGCGGTACCCGGTTGGTAGAGCAAGGCCGGGATGCTGTTGGATTGGTGACCGATACCCTGAGTGCCATGAACGAGCTGGTGCAATCGCTGTCGGGCCAGCTGGAGGCCATTTCGGTGGCAACCGAGCAGCAGTCGCGGGTGGCCGCCGAGGTATCCGGGACGGTCGACGATATTGCCGCGCTCAGTCGGCAATCCTGTCAGCGTAGTCAGCAGGGGGAGGAGATCGTAGCCAGACTGGCTGGCGATACCGGCAAGCTGCAGGCGGTCATCGCCCGCTTTGATCTTGATGCGTGAGATGGCGGGATTATCCCGCCATTGCTATTGCCATTCACCGGGCCGTCTGGCCCGTGGGTTTAGTCCAGACGTCTGAAGGTGTGGTTGTCGAAGCTGCTTGTGGTCTCCCGGTTGAGTAGGCTGACCAGCAAAATCGCCCGTTTCTCTCCATCCGGCTCCATATAGATGGCTTCGAATCCAGCCAACGGCCCCTCTTCAATCAGCACCTTGTCGCCCGAGCAGGGCAGGCTGACGTAGCTGGCTCTCGCCTCGTCGCTGTCATCGCGACTCATCAGCTGATAGACCAGCTTGCTGCTGATGGGGGTCCATTCACTGCCAAAGTGGATGATTCTGCTGATGCCGCGGGTCGATTTCAGGGTGACCGGTGTCACCTCTTCCAAATCAACGAAGATAAACAGATAGTTGGGGAACATGGGTTCCCGTACCGGAACTCGCTTACCCCGGCGCAGCTTCTCGATCTCCACCATGGGGTAATAGGATTCGATACCCTGGGCATCGAGGTGGGCGCGGGCGCGGGCCTCTTCTTTTGGCTTGCAGTAGGCCAGATACCATTTTTTCATGTTATGAGTATGTTCGTGTTGCCGTGCTCGCGGATATGATAGCGGCGCCAATAAAAAAGGCCACGCATTGCGTGGCCTTTTTTGCCGAGTGAGCAATTACCAACCTTTTACCAGGCCGCCTTTGAACAGCTCGAGACCTTTCTTGTAGACATCATCGGTCTGGAAAGCTTGTACGAACTGTTTGACCTTCTCGTCATCCTTGTTGTTGTCGCGGGCGACGATCAGGTTGACGTACGGGGACTCTTTGTCTTCAACAAACAGGCCGTTCTCGGTCGGGGTCAGACCAATCTGGCCGGCGAAGGTGTTGTTGATGATGGCCAAGTCCACGTCTTCCAGCGAGCGCGGCAGTTGGGCTGCTTCCAGTTCCACAATCTTGAAGTTGCGCGGGTTGCTGGCGATATCCAGCACGGTGGCTTCCAGACCGGCGCCATCCTTCAGGGTGATCAGACCCTGTTTGGCCAGCAGGATCAGGGAGCGACCCAGGTTGGTTGGATCGTTCGGTACCGCGATCTGAGCGCCATCTTGCAGCTCGCTCAGCGCCTTGATCTTCTTGGAGTAACCGGCAATCGGGTAGACGAAGGTGTTGCCAACCGGCACCAGCTTGAAGCCGCGATCACGTACTTGCGCATCCAGATAGGGTTTGTGCTGGAAAGCGTTGACGTCGATGCTGCCATCGTTCAGCGCCACGTTCGGGGTGACATAGTCGGAGAAGTTGACCACCTCGACTGTCAGACCGTATTTCTCTTTGGCTACCTTGGCAGCCACTTCAACCAGTTCGGTCTCGGGGCCGGCAATAGCGCCCACTTTCAGAACCTTGCTCTCTTCTTTTTGACCGCAACCGGCCAGAACCAGACCAGCCAGCAGGGCAGCCGCAACGGATTTGATGCCAAATTTCATAAAACCTCCTGTCAGAAATCGACGATTAACGATGATCACATTTGTTGACCAGGCGCTCACCCGCGCTCTGGATAAGTTGAACCAGTACTACCAGGATAACCACGGTCACCAGCATGACGGTCGGGTCAAAGCGCTGATAACCATAACGAATACCCACATCCCCCAGACCACCGCCACCGATGGCCCCGGCCATGGCCGAGTAGTTCACCAGAGTGACGAGGGTAATGGTGACGCTGTTGAGGATGCCGGGCAGAGCCTCGGGCAGCAGCACCTTGGTGATTATTTGCAGCGGCTTGGCGCCCATCGCCTTGGCCGCTTCCAGCAGGCCGTCCGGCACCTCCATCAGGGCCCCTTCCACCAGACGGGCAATGAAAGGGATGCAACCGACAGTCAGTGGCACGATGGCAGCGATGGTGCCGATACTGGTACCGACAATCAGCCGGGTCAGCGGAATAATCGCGACCAGCAGGATGATAAAGGGCACCGAGCGACCCACGTTGACCACCATACCCAGAGTACGGTTGAGCAAGGGGTTGGCCAGGATCTGGCCCGCCTTGGTCACATGCAGTGCCACGCCGAGTGGCAGACCCAGCAGGCAGCCGAACAGGGCGGAGGCAAACACCATGATCAGGGTGTCGCCCAGGGCCGTGATGAGCAGATTAATCATGGCTTCGGACATAACCCATTACCTCCAGCTGAATATGGTTGTCGATAAGGAACTGCTGGGTCGCCTCGCATTGGGCTTCATCCCCGAACAGCTCGGCCAGCAGGAAACCGAATTTGACGCCACCGGCGTATTCGATGTCTGCGCTCAGAATGCTGATGTCGATATTGAAACGGCGGCTCGCCTCGGAAATCAGCGGCGTATCGACCGTGCTGCCGGTAAAGCCGAGCTTCACCAGTGGGTAGCTGCCCGGCACCCGCTCCGCACTCATCCGATCCTGATACTCCTGCGGTACCTCCAGATGGATGGTGGAGTGGATGAAGTCACGAGCCAGCTGGGTCTTGGCATTGCTGAAGAACCAGGCCACTTCGCCCTGTTCGATCAGACGGCCGTCGCTGATGATGGCCACTTCGTCACAGATCCCCTTCACCACATCCATCTCGTGGGTGATGAGCAGGATGGTGAGCCCCAGCTTGACGTTGATCTCCTTGAGTAGGGTCAGGATCGAGCGGGTGGTTTGCGGGTCGAGGGCTGAGGTGGCCTCGTCACAAAGCAGTACCTTGGGGGCCGGTGCCAGTGCGCGGGCAATCGCGACGCGCTGTTTCTGACCGCCGGAAAGCTCGGACGGATAGGCCTGGGCACGGGCTTCCAGCCCGACCAGCGCCAGCAGCTCGGCAACCCGTTGCTGGATCTTCTCTTTGCTCCAGCCTGCCAGCTCCAGCGGAAAGGCGATGTTGGCAAACACAGTGCGGGAGGCGAGCAGGTTGAAGTGCTGGAAGATCATCCCGATCTGGCGGCGAGCCTGGGTCAGATCCCGTTCGCTCAGGGCGACCAGATCCTGGCCATCAACGATGACTTGACCCTCTGTCGGGCGCTCCAGCAGGTTGACACAACGAATGAGGGTACTCTTGCCGGCACCGGAGGCACCGATCACCCCGAAAATTTTGCCTTGGGGTACATGCAGACTCACATCACGCAGGGCGTGCACGGCGTCACTGCCTGTACCGTAGACTTTGTTGAGACCGATCAACTTAATCATGGATTCTTCCGTGCTAACAGCCTTAAAGCACAGGGCGCTACAGGCGGGGAAATTGGGCAGAGGTTCCACTGGGTTACTCTGTCATCATGGAGGATGATGCTAAGATGTCTGGATGGCCATGTCAACGCATGTTTTTACGTCTAGACGTCTAAAAAAGTGATAAGGATTTCTGTCAGGCGGATAACGATCAGGATGGTATTGTTGCTCTTCCAGATCTTGTTTCGTCCCTGCGGCAGATAACCGAATTAAAGATGGTTTATATCGGGTAAATGCTGGTTTTATTAGTGTGTCAGCCCGTTTCTGTTCACATCTGCTGTCGAGCCTGATGCTCCTCCATCGTTACACAAATTGCTGCACAAATCGTTCCCTATTCGTGACCGGATCACCTGATCGCCACTTTGTCGGCGTCAACCTTGATGCAGCACAAGGGGGGCTCGGATAGGGATTGGGTCGGTGGCGCCGGTTTTTTATACTGATGATGTCGACAAGCATGGAGGGCAGTGCGATGAGATTCCAACAGATCAAAGAGTTGCTGCACTATCTTGAGCAGGTTCATCACCAGCTCGGACTCTGTTACGGGCGTTTGACCAGTCAGGTGGACAGCGAACGCAGCCGGATGTTGCTGGTCTATCTGCAAGGGCGTGAGGATGCGGCCAGTGCCCATCTGCACGAATATGCCGCTCAACTGGGAGAGGCGGTCAGGGAGACCTGGCTGAACCAGAGTTTCAGCGAGGATATGCTGCCTGCCATTACCCGCTTCGAGCTGCCGGCATCAGTCCAGACTCAGGATATCGTCACTCAGGTATGCCGCTGGGAAGAGCAGCTGGTGGGCGAGCTGAGTCATCTGGCCCGGGAGTGCCCGACTCCGGCCACCACCGCTTTGCTCGAGAATCTGGCCGGGCTGGAGCAGACCCGCCTGACTCGGCTGGTGCACGGGGTGCATCGACTCGACGACATGTAGCGGGTGATAAGCACCAAACACGCAAGATGGCCGCAAAACAAAAGGGCCCGGCAGCAGTGCCGGGCCCTTTCCATTGGATATCTGCTGATCTGCAGTGAGCGTCGGTCAGCCCTGCTGCTCGGCCGCGTAGAGTGCGGCCCCGATAATGCCCGCCTGATTGAGGCTGGCCGCCGGAATGAGCGGTGCCCGGGTCTCGATGCGATCGACAAACTTATCCAGCTTGGCTGCGCTGCCGCCCCCCAGAATGAAGAGGTCGGGGGAGAAGAGAAACTCGAGGCGCGCCAGATACTTGTTGAAACGCTTGCCCCAGCGGTTCCAGGAGAGATCTTCACGTTTGCGCGCCGCATCGGAGCAGTAGTGCTCGGCGACCATTCCTTCCAGCATCAGATGGCCCAGCTCGGTGTTGGGAAGCAGATGGCCGTTGACGAAGATGGCGGTGCCGATGCCGGTGCCGACCGTGATGAGGATGATGACCCCCTTGCGATCCTTGCCGGCGCCAAAGCGCATCTCGGCCAGACCGGCGGCATCGGCATCATTCAGCACATAGCAGGGCTTGCCGGTGACATCGGCAAACAGATGCTCGGCATCGGTTTCGATCCAGCTCTTGTCGATGTTGGCGGCACTCTTGGCAACCCCGTTGTGGATAGTGGCGGGAAAGCCGCAGCCTACCGGCCCTTTCCAGTCGAAGTGTTCGACCAGCGCCTTGAGGGTATGGGCGATGGCGGCCGGGGTGGCCGGTTGCGGTGTGGCAATGCGATGGCGCTCGCCAATCAATTCGCCGGTTTTGGTATCGACCAGACAGCCCTTGATCCCTGAGCCTCCAATATCCACTCCCAACATATGCATCTGTGTTGTCCTTGTTGTGTGCCGAGCAGTTTGCAGTGACCACGCTGTTATGGTCACTGCAGGTCGGCAGAGCATGAAAAAAGTGCTGCAATCCGGCAAGGGGCAGATCACTTATGCGTGATCCGACAGACCTTTTTCGATGCAGCGGATCAGCAAACGGGTCTTCTTGTTCTCTTCATCCTGACGCCGGGCAAGGGTGGCCAGCGCCCATTCGATATGTTCGGCCACCATGGGCTCGGCGGTGGTCAGCCCCAGTTGCAGGGCCGCGATCACCTCGGGGGTCGCCGGGCCATTGCCAAGGGCGACCGCCAGATTGCGGCGCCAGCGTTGATAGCCGATGCGGCGGATCGGGCTCCCTTCGGTCTGCTTGAGGAAATCGCTCTCGCTCCAGCACCACAGCGCCAGCAGGGGCGGGCGGTGCAGGCTGGGGCGCGGGCTGAAGTCGGGTTCCGGGCTGGCATCTGCGTAGCGATTCCAGGGGCAGATAAGCTGGCAGTCATCGCAGCCGTAGATGCGGTTGCCCATCAGGGGCCGGAACTCTTCCGGAATAGGGCCGTCATTCTCGATGGTGAGATAGGAGATGCAGCGGCGGCCATCGACCACATAGGGGGCGACAATGGCGCCGGTCGGGCAGATGTTGATGCAGGCGACACACTTGCCGCACTGCTCCTTCTCCACTGGCTGGTCGAGCGGCAGCGGCAGGTTGAGCAACAGCTCACCGAGAAAGAAGAAGGAGCCTGCCGATTCGTTGAGCAGCAGTGAGTGTTTGCCAACCCAGCCTAGGCCCGCCTTGGCTGCCAGTGGCCGCTCGAGGATGGGTGCGGAGTCGACGAAGGGGCGCCACTCACCCAAGGTCTCTTCAGTGCCTTGAAACAGCTCGGCGCAGCGCGCTTCAATGCGATCACCCAGCTGTTTGAGCCGGTTGCGCAGCACCTTGTGGTAGTCACGGCCGAGGGCATAGCGGCTGATATAGCCGAGGGTCGGATCGCGCAGGGTGGCAGCAAAACCCGCCTCGAACGGCAGGTAGTTCATCCGTACCGACAACACCCGCACCGTGCCCGGCAGCAGCTCGTGGGGGCGCGCGCGCATCATGCCGTGGCGCGCCATGTAATCCATGCTACCGTGATAGCCCGCATCCAGCCAGGCCTGCAATCTCGGCTCTTCGATACGCAGATCGGTGTCGGTGATGCCCGCCTGGTCAAAACCTAGCTCCCGTGCCCAGAGCTTGATATCGTGGGCCAGCTGGTGGAAGTCAGGAGCGCTCATGCGGCTTGGCCTGGCCGACGTTTGCTGGCGTGGGTCGATTGATAAGAGGCGGGAGCCGTCATGGTAGAGATCATCAGGGGCGCGTTGGGCACAAAAGAGGGGGGCAGTTTACCACAGGGGCTGTGGCAGACTGAACAGATCCGCGCACTGGAGCGCAACTGGGCCGCGCGTGAGGGGCAACCTCTCTATGCCCTGATGGAGCGAGCCGGTGCCGCGCTGCGCACCTATGCCACTCTGCATTGGCCCGACAGTCGCTGCTGGTGGATCTTCGTCGGCCCCGGTAATAACGGCGGTGATGGCTATGTACTGGCCCGCCTTGCCCGCCAGATTGGCATCGAGGTGGTGGTGATTGCCGCCAGAGCACCCGACCAGCTGAAGGGGGATGCCAGACGGGCCGCCGATGAGTGGCTGGCGGCCGGTGGCCGGGTCTGGCTGGCCGAGCAGTTTGATGATACCCAACACTCCGCCCCGGATCTGGTGGTCGATGCCCTGCTTGGCACCGGCGTCAACACCTCCCTCTCGCCACTACTGACAAAGATCGTCGCAACAATCAATAGCTTGGCTGTGCCCGTGCTGGCGGTGGATCTCCCCTCCGGCCTCAACGGCGATACCGGCCGTGCCATGGGGGCCGTGGTGCAGGCCACTCGCACACTCACCTTTATCGGTATCAAGCAGGGGATGCTCACCGGCGACGGGGTGGATTGTGTCGGCCAGCTAGACTGCGATCCCCTTGGCGTGACGCCTGATGACACTATGCTGCCCGCCGCCTGGCGTATCGATTATCCGCAGCTGAGCACGCAGCTGACCCCGCGCCCGCGCGCTTCCCACAAGGGCTCTTATGGCAAGGTACTGCTGGTGGGGGGCAATCGCGGCATGCAGGGGGCCATCGTGCTGGCTGCCCGCGCCTGCCTGCGGGCGGGGGCCGGGCTGGTGCGGGTATGTCAGCATCCGGATCATCCACCGGTCAGCCTCTATCAACCCGAACTGATGAGTCTCACTACCGCTGATGACGAGGGGTGGGCGTCGGTGCGGGTCATTGGCCCCGGCCTCGGTCAGGATGAGTGGGGAAGCGCACAAATTGCTTGTAATCTCACCGATCGGCTGCCACTGGTTTTGGACGCCGATGGATTGAATTGGCTGGCGCAATCTCCCCGCCATCAGGATAATTGGGTGCTCACGCCTCATCCCGGCGAAGCAGCGCGCCTGCTGGGATGCTCCATTGCCGAGATTGAAACCGATCGGTTTGCCGCCGTGCAGGCGTTGCAGCTGCGCTATGGCGGTGTGGTGTTGTTAAAAGGGGTGGGAACACTTATTTATGACGGCGAGCGGGTCGCTCTTTGTTGTGAAGGCAATCCCGGCATGGCAAGTGGCGGCATGGGCGATCTGTTATCTGGTATAATCGCCGCCCTTTTGGCCCAGGGCTGGTCTGCCACCATGGCAAGCTGGCTGGGCGCCGTGATCCACGGCGAGGCTGCCGACTTGGCCGCTGCCGACGGCGAGCGGGGCATGCTGGCGTCAGATCTGCTGCCGCTGATCCGCAAACTGGTTAATCCCGACACCATTACAAGTTAAAAAGAAGAACATGGCAAAACAGTTGATGATGACACTGCCGGACGAGGCAGCAACCGTGGCACTGGGTGGCCGTCTGGCACAAGCCTGCCAGCAGGCGACCACAGTGTTTTTGCATGGCACGCTTGGCGCCGGTAAAACCACCCTGACCCGCGGCTGGGTGCAGGGCCTTGGCCATCAGGGCAAGGTAAAAAGCCCGACTTACACTCTGGTCGAACCCTATGAGCTCGATGGCTGGCAAGTCTACCATTTCGATCTCTATCGCCTGGCTGATCCGGAAGAGCTGGAATTCATGGGCATTCGGGACTATTTTGCCGCCAACACTCTCTGTCTGGTGGAGTGGTCCGAGAAGGGCGAGGGCTGGTTACCGGCTCCCGACCTGGAAATTACCCTCACCTATGTAGGCGAGCAGCGCGAGGTTCTGATAGAGGCTCGCACTGCTATTGGCGAAGCCATTCTGGAACGGTTGTCATCTACGTGCGCTTGATCCTTGTTATTGCTCTCTCTTTGATGGCGTTACCCTCCTGGGCGAATCAGCTCAAGAGCGTACGAATCTGGCCATCACCTGATAACACCCGGGTGGTGCTCGATATGAGCAGCGCCCCAAATTACAACTACTTCACCCTCACCGGCCCGGATCGGCTGGTGATCGATCTGAAAGGGGCGAGCAACGCCGCCAATCTGGCCCGGATCGAGAACAACAGCGAACTGGTGCGCAAGATCCGCCAGAGTACACCGCTGGAGAAGGGGGGTCTGCGACTGGTGATGGATCTCAGCTCCGCCATCAAGCCGGTGGTCTTTCCGTTAGCGCCAGCCGGACCCTATGGCCACCGTCTGGTCATCGACCTTCCTTATGAAGAGAAGCGCTCGGCGGCTGCGGTGCAATCCACGCCTGTCGGTGGCAAAGGCAAAGGGGTGGTGATAGCCATCGACCCGGGCCACGGCGGGGAAGACCCGGGCTCCATCGGCCCGCGCCGTACCTACGAGAAGCGGGTCACGCTGGCGGTCTCCCAGAAGCTGGCGGCACTGATCGACCGCGAGCCGGGGATGCGTGCCGTGATGACCCGTCGTGGCGACTATTTCGTCGACCTCAACAAGCGCTCCGAGATTGCCCGCAAGGCCAAGGCGGATCTGCTGGTGTCGGTCCATGCGGACAGCTTCCATAACTCCACTCCGCGCGGCGCCTCTGTCTGGGTCCTCTCGACCAACCGTGCCAACCGCGAGATGGGTAGCTGGCTGGAGAAGCAGGAGAAGCAGGGCGAACTGCTAGGCGGTGTCGGCAAGGTGTTGGCGGAATCTGATCCCAACCCCTATCTGGCGCAGACCTTCCTCGACCTCTCAATGGACAAGTCCCGTGCCGAAGGGTATGACGTCAGCCGCCAGATCCTGCGCTCCATGGGCAAGGTTGCCCGACTGCACAAGAAGGCGCCGGAGCATGCCAGTCTGGCGGTGCTGAAGGCGCCGGATATTCCCTCGGTGCTGGTGGAGACCGGTTTTATCTCCAACCATGCGGAAGAGAAGCTGCTGGCCACTGCCAGCTATCAGGACCAGCTGGCCCGCGCTATTTTCGAAGGTATCCGCAACTACTACCGAGCCCACCCGACCAAGGGGGCCATGCTGACCGGCAAGGGGCAGGTGAGCCAACCTACGGCTACTCGCCCTGCACCGGTAGCCCGGCAGCCGGTGAGCCAGCCCAGGCAGGCACAGTCGCAGCCGGTAGTGACCAACAAGATGCCCGCCACCGTCCGTGACGGCGGTGCTGGGAGCGGCTCTGGCGCCGGGGTGATCAAGCCTTACTCGGCGGCAGCGCAGGAGAGCGGTGCACCGGTCAGCAGTGTGGGGGATTATGACAAATCGCGGATGCTCCGCCATGTGGTCAAACGGGGTGAGAGCCTCTCCCGCCTTGCCGAGAAGCATGGAGTGAGTCAGTCCACTCTGGTGGAGATCAACCAGCTGCGCAGCCGGGATATTCAGATTGGTCAAACAATCTATATTCCCCAGCAAGGGCAGAGCCGCGCTGCCGCCCCCGTTCGCAGTGACGACAAGTCGCAGATGATCCGCCATGTGGTCAAGCGGGGCGAGAGTCTCTCCCGCCTTGCCGAGAAACATGGGGTGAGTCAGGCTCGGCTGGTAGAGATCAACAAGCTCAAGTCGCGGAATATTCAGGTAGGGCAGGTGCTCTACATTCCGCAAAACTGACGCGCGGGAGCGGGCGATGCCGCTCCCGCTGTTAGCGAATACCATCAGCAAGATTGAAATTCAGGAGTCAGCAATGCCGATCCGTATATTGCCCCCTATCCTTGCCAACCAGATTCCGGTTGGTGGAGAGGTGGTGGAGCGGCCCTCCTGGAGCCTTAAGAGACTGACCATCCGCAAGATAGAAATTCAGGAGTAAATGATGCCGATCCGTATTTTGCCACCCATTCTGGCCAACCAGATTGCAGCCGGAGAGGTGGTGGAGCGGCCCTCTTCTGTGGTGAAAGAGCTGGTGGAGAACAGCCTGGATGCGGGGGCCGACCGGGTCGAGATCGACATCGACAAGGGGGGAGCCAAGCTGATCCGCATCCGTGACAACGGCTGTGGCGTCGCCAAAGACGAGCTGGTGCTGGCGCTGTCGCGTCATGCGACCTCCAAGGTGGCCACGTTGGATGATCTGGAAGGGATCAACAGCCTCGGCTTTCGTGGTGAGGCGCTCGCCTCCATCAGCTCGGTCTCCCGTCTCACCTTCACCTCCCGTACTGCAGATCAGTCCGAAGCCTGGCAAGCCCAGGCGGAAGGGCGCGAAATGAGCGTCACTATCAAGCCGGCGGCCCATCCAGTAGGCACTACGGTGGAGGTGGTGGATCTCTTCTTCAATACCCCGGCGCGGCGCAAGTTCATGCGCAGCGAAAAGACCGAGTTTGCCCATATCGACGAGCTGGTGCGCCGCATCGCGCTCTCCCGCTTCGATGCCACCCTGATCCTGCGCCACAATGGCAAGGTGGTGCGCCAGTACAAGGCCGCCAATACCGTGCCGGAGCAGGAGCGACGTCTCGCCGCCGTTTGCGGCACCCCCTTCATGCACCATGCGCTGGCGGTGGAGAGCGAGCATAGCGACGTGCGGCTGTGGGGCTGGCTGGCGACTCCGGAGGGGGCAAGACCGCAGAACGACCTGCAATACACCTATGTCAACGGCCGGATGATGCGCGACAAGCTCATCAATCACGCCATTCGTCAGGCCTATGACGAGCTATTGCCTCCCGATCGTTTCGCCGCTTATGTGCTCTATATCGAGCTGGATCCCCGTCAGGTGGATGTCAACGTCCACCCGGCCAAGCATGAGGTGCGCTTCCATCAGGCGCGACTGATCCACGACTTTATCTTTCAGGCGCTGTTTACTGCGCTGCGCCGCGAAGGAGTCAGCGCCGTTCATCAGGACGCGCCGCTGGCCGAAACCCTAGTCGAGTTGCCGGTCACTCCGCAAATTGAATATCCCGGTCAGGCGCCACGCCCGGAGTGGTACGGTGCCGAGCACAGCTACCGGGCACCTGCACAGGTACGGGAGGGGAGCGGTGGGGCTGGCCGAGCCAGCAATTATCAACCGCCCGAGCCCCCCAGTCGGGAGGCGATGCGCGGCATGGGCGCTCTGCTAACTACGCTGCCTATCGCAACTGCGACTGAGGCTGCGCCTGTGCAGCCCACTGATCCAGTGCCGTCACCCAAACAGGGGGGATGTCGCGCCCTGACATTGGTGGAGCAGGCCTACCTGTTGATCGAGCGGGATAATCAGCTGGCGCTGCTCTCGCTGGTGCGCGCCGAGCGGGTGCTGCTGCGCCACTGGCTGCTGGAGACCTGGGGCCAGGGACTGGCGGCCCAGCCACTGTTGCTGCCGGTCTCCTTCAAATTGCCGAAGAATCTGATCGCGCTGGTGACCGAGCAGGAACGTCTGCTGAAACGGATGGGACTGGAGTTGAAAAGCGGGGGACGCGACACCATGATCCTGACTCGGGTGCCGGCTCTGCTGCGCCAGACCGATCTGGTGCGTCTGTTACCCGAATTGCTGCAAATTATCGAGGGCGGATCTGACAGTGATGCTGGTCAGCAGGCTGAAGTATTATGCCAATGGCTGGTGGAGCAGGGGATAAGCCGCGAGAAGATATACGATTTTTCAACTGCCAGTCGTCTGCTGACGGAACTTGTGACTGATTTCAGTGACCAACTGGCAGACATTCGCATGGTACGCCCGCTTTCGCTGGCGACCGTGCTGGAGGAGTTTGAACATGGCGAGTGACTTGCCGACCGCAATTTTTCTGATGGGGCCGACGGCCTCCGGCAAGACGGATCTCGCCATTGAACTGTGCCAGGCATTGCCTTGCGACATCATCAGCGTCGATTCTGCGCTGATCTATCGCGGCATGGATATAGGTACGGCCAAGCCCACCGCTGATGAACTGGCGCGGGCTCCGCACCGGCTGATAGACATTCTTGATCCCGCTGTGAGCTATTCGGCAGCCGATTTTTGCAAGGATGCCCTGCGGGAGATGAAAGAGATCGCCGACCGTGGCCGCATTCCGCTGCTGGTGGGCGGTACCATGCTCTATTTCAAGGCGTTGCTGGAGGGATTGTCCCCGCTGCCCTCTGCCGATCCCGCCATTCGAGCCGGGATTGAGGAAGAGGCTGCCCGCCTCGGTTGGCAGGCGCTGCACGATGAGCTGGTGCGCATCGACCCGGTGGCCGGTGCGCGGATCCACCCCAATGACCCGCAGCGACTCTCCCGGGCGCTGGAGGTCTACCGTATCAGCGGCAAGACCCTTACCGAGCTGACGCAGGTGCAGGGGGAGGGCTTGCCCTATCGGGTGCAGCAGTTTGCCATCGCCCCGAGCGATCGCGCCGTGCTGCATCAGCGTATCGAACAGCGCTTTGACAAGATGCTGCAAGGTGGCTTTGAACAGGAGGTTCGTGCGCTGATGGCGCGCGGCGATCTGACCCCGGATCTCCCCTCCATTCGCTGTGTGGGTTATCGCCAAATGTGGGACTACCTGTGCGGTGAAGTGGGGTATGATGAGATGCGTTATCGTGGCATTGTTGCCACCCGCCAATTGGCAAAACGACAGATGACCTGGTTGCGCGGCTGGCCCGACGTGACTTGGTTGGAATCTGGTGAGTCTGGCAATCTCGACCGCGTGCTTGCTCGCGCTGGTGCGGCTTGACACTCCCTGTATAATCAGGTTGTTATATTGATATTCGGTGTTTAAAAACAACAAACTATAAGGAAAAGAAAAATGGCTAAGGGGCAATCTCTCCAAGACCCGTTTTTGAATGCGCTGCGCCGTGAGCGGATTCCTGTTTCTATCTATTTGGTGAACGGCATCAAACTGCAAGGTCAGATCGAGTCTTTTGACCAGTTTGTTATCCTGCTGAAAAACACCGTGAGCCAGATGGTTTACAAGCACGCCATCTCGACTGTCGTACCGGCCCGTGCCGTCAATCATCACCAGCCCACTCCGGGTGGCGCGGCTGATGAACAGGGTGATGCCGAGGCGTGATACCCCTGGGCGAGTCGACTCGCCAACTCAGATTCATCATGATTCCTGTTAAGGAGCAAGCGCTTGTTTGACCGTTATGAAGCTGGCGAACAGGCCGTTCTGGTGCATGTCAACTTCAGTGATGAGGGTGAGCGGGAGGATCTGGAAGAGCTCAAGATGTTGGTGAGCTCGGCCGGAGTCAATGCGCTGGGGGTAATTACCACCAGTCGCAGTGCGCCCAGTGCCAAATTTTTTGTCGGCAGTGGCAAGGCTGAAGAGATCGCGTCCCAAGTCCAGATGCTGGATGCCGACGTCGTCATCTTCAACCATGCCCTGACCCCTGCCCAGGAGCGCAACCTGGAGCGTCTGTTCCAGTGCCGGGTGGTGGATAGAACCGGCCTGATCCTCGATATCTTTGCCCAGCGCGCCCGAACCCATGAAGGTAAACTGCAGGTCGAACTGGCCCAGTTGCGCCATCTTTCCACTCGTCTGGTGCGAGGCTGGACCCACCTTGAGCGTCAAAAGGGCGGGATCGGTCTGCGTGGCCCGGGTGAAACCCAGCTTGAAACTGACCGACGTCTGCTGCGGGAACGCATCAAGGCGATTTTGCGTCGGCTCGACAAGGTGGCCAAACAGCGGGAGCAGGGACGCCGTGCCCGCAACCGCAACGAAGTGCCGACGGTGTCACTGGTTGGTTATACCAACGCCGGAAAGTCCACTTTGTTCAACCAACTTACAGCTGCCAGCGTGTATGCTGCCGACCAATTGTTCGCAACTCTGGATCCCACCCTGCGTAAACTGGTGATCCGGGATGTGGGTGATGTGATTTTGGCGGATACAGTTGGATTTATTCGACACTTGCCCCATGATCTGGTCGCGGCCTTCAAGGCGACCCTGCAGGAGACCCGTGAAGCGGATCTGCTGCTGCATGTGGTGGACTGTGCCGATGAGCAGATGCAGGAGAATATCGACTCCGTGCAGCAGGTATTGGCCGAGATTGAAGCCGATGACAGGCCCCAGCTGATGATCTGCAACAAGATCGACAAGCTGGCGGATCGTCCGGCAGGTCTGGAGCGAGATGACGAGGGGCGCCCGTTGCGCGTCTGGTTGTCGGCCCAGACTGGTGAAGGTTGTGAGCATCTGTTTACGGCGCTGACCGAATTGCTGGCTGGCTCCATGGTGCATCACACCCTGCAGTTGCCTCCTTCTGCCGCGAGATTGCGCAGTGCGCTCTATCAGCTGAAAGGGATTGAGCAGGAAGGTTTTAGCGAGGAGGGTGATTTCGTGCTGGAAGTCCGCTTGCAAGTGGCCGACTGGAACCGCCTCGTGAAACAGGAAGGTGAGAGTTTACAACGCTTTATCAGGCATTGATTCGTTGATGAAGGTGAACCCTTAGGGGCTTCTCAACGTATGATGGCCCGATAGAGATGATATCCATCCGCATGTATTAATGGAGACGCTGATGGCTTGGAATGAGCCTGGTAACAACGGCAAAGACCGTGACCCTTGGGGGAATAACGGCAAGAATCAGGGACCCCCTGATCTGGATGAAATGCTGCGCAAAGTGAGTCGCCGTTTCGGTGGCTTGTTTGGTGGCGGCAAATCTGGCGGCGATGTAGGTCGCTTTGGTATCTCCATCGCGCTGGTTGTGGCTGTGGTGGTGTGGGTCGTCAGCGGCTTCTACACCATTCGCGAAGCGGAGCGTGGTGCCGTGCTGCGGTTTGGCAAGTTTTCCCATATTGTCGAGCCGGGCCTGCGCTGGAAGCCGACCTTTATCGATCAGGTGATCCCGGTGGACGTCGAGTCCGTGCGCTCCCTGCCTGCCTCCGGTTTCATGCTGACGCAGGATGAGAACGTGGTACGGGTCGAGATGGACGTGCAGTACCGTGTGGTCAATCCCGAGCAGTATCTGTTCAGCGTGACCAATGCCGACGAGAGTCTGGGCCAGGCTACCGATAGCGCCCTGCGCTACGTGGTGGGCCATACCCGGATGGATGACGTGCTGACTACCGGTCGTGAGAAAGTGCGTCAGGAGACCTGGCAGGTGATCGATGGCATCATCGAGCCCTACCAGATGGGTCTGCAGATCGTCGACGTCAACTTCCTGCCGGCGCGTCCGCCGGAAGAGGTGAAAGACGCGTTTGATGACGCCATCTCCGCTCAGGAAGATGAACAGCGCTTCATTCGTGAAGCAGAAGCCTATGCCCGTGAAGTCGAGCCCAAGGCCCGTGGTCAGGTGAAGCGTCTGGAGCAGGAAGCGGAAGCTTACAAATCCCAGATCGTGTTGAAAGCCCAGGGTGAAGTTGCTCGCTTCAACGAGCTGCTGCCCCAGTATCTGGCTGCCCCCGAGCTGACCCGTGAGCGTATCTATCTGGAAACCATGGAAGATCTCTATCAGCAGGCCAACAAGGTGGTGGTCGACATGCCGGCTGGCAACAACAGCATGATCTACCTGCCGCTCGACAAGCTGTCTGGCAAGCCGAAGGCTGCCCAGTTTGATCGTGCCACTGTCGCCCCGGTCACAGAGCAGGTCCCCGTTTCCAACGAGGGTGCCAACTCTACCCCGACAATGCCGCTGCGTAGCGGTGACCGCTTCAGCTCAGGGAGAAACTGATAGATGAAAAAGCTAGCTATTGGTGCAATCGCTGTCGCGGCCATGGTCTGCTTCTCCTCTGTCTTTATCGTTGATGAAGGTCAGAAGGGGATTGTGGTGCAGTTTGGCAAGGTGAAACGGGTTGACTCCGGTGAACCCCGCCTCTATGAGCCGGGCCTGCATTTCAAGGTGCCGCTCATCGACCAGGTTCGCAAGATGGATGCCCGCATCCAGACCATTGACAGCCAGGCCGACCGTTTTGTTACCTCCGAGAAGAAAGACCTGATCATCGACTCCTACGTGAAGTGGAAGATCGAGGACTTCTCCAAGTACTACCTGGCAACTGGTGGTGGCAACAAGCTGCAGGCTGAAGATCTGCTCAAGCGCAAGATCAACAACGGTCTGCGTTCCGAGATCGGTAACCGCACCATCAAGGACATCGTCTCCGGTGAGCGCAGTACCGTGATGGAAGATGCCCTGAAGAAGATGGCGCGCTCCTCCGAGCTCGGCATCAAGGTGGTGGATGTGCGGATCAAGCAGATCAACCTGCCGGTGGAAGTCTCCAACTCCATCTACCAGCGGATGCGCGCCGAGCGTACCGCAGTCGCCCGTGAGCACCGCTCTCAGGGTCGCGAGAAGGCTGAAATCCTGCGTGCCGATATCGACCGCAAGGTAACCGTCATGATCGCTGACGCCGAGAGTAACGCTCGCCAGCTGCGCGGTGAAGGGGATGCGGAAGCCGCCAAGATCTATGCCGACAGCTACAAGAAAGACCCCGAGTTTTTCAGCTTCGTGCGTAGCATGGAGGCCTATCGCAAGAGCTTCGCCGGTGGCAACGACCTGATGGTGTTGAAGCCGGACAGCGAGTTCTTCCGTTACCTCAAGTCTCCTCACGGCACCAAGCAGTAATCGCCACGAGGTCACATTCAAAGGGTCTGCATTGTCAGACCCTTTTGTTTTTGGTGCCAACGCCAGCCGTCGACCACCAGTGGTTGGTTGTGTTGACGCTGTGCTGAAGGAGGTCGGATGCTGACATCCATGCTGATGGGGTTGGGATTGCTGTTGTTGTTCGAGGGGCTCGGCCCGCTGTTGATGCCCAGGGCATGGCAGCAGATGTTGCGGCTGCTGAGCGATCAGCCACCGGAGCAGTTGCGCCGTATCGGCGGCTCGCTAGTGGTGGCAGGTAGCGTGATCCTCTGGATGCTGAGTCGCTGAGTCTGTCGCAATGCACAGTTCAGCAGATAGCAGACAATAAAAAAGAGGCCGCAGGCCTCTTTTTTCATCCATGTCGTTTACTCAGGCACTGCGCTGCACGGCCATGTGGGCCAGTGTTTCCAGCGCTTGCTTGTGTTGGGAGTCCGGCAGAATGGCGAGGGCGGCAATGGCCTTGTCAGCCTCTTCCCGGGCACGCATGCGGGAGTACTCCAGCGCGCCGGTACGATCGAGAATGCCAAGGATCTGCTCAAGATGCTCCATGCCGTTGCGGTGCTCGATGGCATCGCGCACCAGCTGGCGCTCTTCCGGCGTGCCCACTTCCATGGCGCGCAGCAGCGGCAGGGTCGGTTTGCCTTCGGCCAGATCGTCTCCGACGTTCTTACCCATCTCTTCGCTCTGGGAGCAGTAGTCCATCACGTCATCGATGATCTGGAACGCGGTGCCCAGATACTTGCCGTAATCGGTCATGGCCTGCTCGACGGGCTCGGGCTGATGAGTCAGCACGGCTGCAAGGCGAGTAGCGGCCTCGAACAGCTTGGCGGTCTTGCAGTAGATGACCGTCATGTAGCTCTCTTCGGTGGTGTCCGGATCGTTGCAGTTCATCAGCTGCAACACTTCCCCTTCGGCGATGGTGTTGGTGGCATCCGAGAGGATCTCCATCACCCGCAGGTTGGAGAGTTCGGCCATCATCTGGAAGGAGCGGCTATAGAGGTAGTCACCGACCAGCACGCTGGCGGCATTGCCAAACATGGCGTTGGCGGTCTCCCTGCCACGGCGCAGGTCGGATTCGTCGACCACGTCGTCATGGAGCAGGGTAGAGGTGTGAATGAATTCGATGATGGCGGCCAGTTTCAGGTGATCCTCACCCTCATAGCCCAGCGCACGCGCAGCCATCACGGTCAGCATGGGGCGCATCCGTTTCCCGCCGGCGCTGACAATGTAGAAACCCAGCTGATTAATCAGACTGACATCGGACTGGAGTCGGGCCAGGATCAGTTCATTGACCGCCGTCATGTCGGCGGCACAGAGCGCACGGATAGTCTGTTGGTCCATAAGTCTCGTAACGTGACAGCAGCAATAACTGCGATTTTAGTAATGGCAGGGATTCTACACGATTTCACAATGGGTTACAGTTAGGCGTTTATCCACGGCGGCAGATATGCGCACAAAATAAACTTTTTGCTAAATTGGCCTTGCCTGAGCAGATCGATTTGCGTAGAATGCCCGCCCATTGTTATAGGTTTTTGCGCATGTCTAGCCTTGAGCAAAAGACATGCCTTTACGGAGTTAATCAAATGTACGCGGTATTCCAAAGCGGCGGAAAACAACACCGTGTGGCCGAAGGTCAAATCGTTCGTCTGGAAAAGCTGAACGTTGAGACTGGCGCTACCATCGACTTCAACGAAGTTCTGATGGTTGCTGCAGGCGACACTTTTAAAGTAGGTGCTCCTTTCGTTGAAGGTGGCAAGGTTGTAGCTGAAGTTGTGGCTCACGGCCGTGGCGAGAAAGTGACTATCGTCAAGTTCCGTCGTCGTAAGCACCATCGTAAGCAAGCGGGCCACCGTCAGTGGTTCACTGAAGTCAAAATCACTGGCATCAGCGCTTAATTAGAGGAGTCCGATAAATGGCACACAAAAAAGCTGGCGGTTCATCCCGCAACGGTCGCGATTCTGAAGCTAAACGCCTGGGCGTGAAGCGTTTCGGCGGCGAAACAGTTCTGGCTGGCAGCATCATCGTTCGTCAACGTGGTACCAAGTTCCACGCTGGCACCAACGTTGGTCTGGGCAAGGATCACACCCTGTTCGCTACCGCGACTGGTAAAATCCTGTTCGAAGTTAAAGGTCCGCTGAATCGTAAGTACGTTAGCATCGTTGCTGAGTAATTACGGACCGCAAGGATCCGAAGCCCCGCCAACAGGCGGGGCTTTTGTTTTTCTGACGTCTTTCTGATGTCGTTGACGAAAAAACGGAACGCAGCTGACTTTGGCTCTGACGGGCATGATTGGCAAGATGCGTATCGCCCGCAGGGGTCTGTACCACTATAATTGCGTATCGGTTTTTCGAATTAAGGTGACGGTTACCTATGAAGTTTGTTGATGAAGTCCAGATTCGAGTCGATGCCGGTGACGGTGGTAACGGTTGTGTAAGCTTTCGCCGTGAAAAATATATTCCCAACGGTGGTCCGGACGGCGGTGACGGCGGTGACGGTGGCGACGTATATCTGATCGCCGACGAGAACCTCAATACCCTGATCGACTACCGTTTCGAGCGTTTCCATGCTGCCGAGCGCGGTGAGAATGGCCAGAGCGCCAACTGTACCGGTCGCCGCGGCAAGGACAAGATCCTGCGTGTGCCGGTCGGTACCCGTGCGACCGATGAAGATACCGGTGAACTGCTGGGGGATCTGACCCACCACGAGCAGAAGCTACTGGTTGCCAAAGGTGGTTTCCACGGTCTGGGCAACACCCGCTTCAAGAGCTCCGTCAACCGTGCTCCCCGCCAGAAGAGTAACGGTACTCCGGGTGAAGTGCGCACCCTGAAGCTGGAACTGCTGCTGCTGGCCGATGTCGGCATGCTGGGTCTGCCCAACGCAGGCAAGTCTACCTTTATTCGCGCCGTTTCTGCAGCTCGCCCGAAAGTAGCTGATTACCCCTTCACTACCTTGGTACCGAACCTGGGTGTGGTGCGTGGTGAGAACTCCCGCTCCTTCGTGATCGCCGATATCCCGGGTCTGATCGAAGGCGCTGCCGAAGGTGCAGGTCTGGGTATCCGCTTCCTGAAACACCTCGAGCGTTGCCGCGTGCTGATCCACTTGGTGGATATCTGCCCGGTTGATGGCTCCGATCCTGCTGAAAATGCCGTGACCATCGTCAAGGAGCTGGAGAAGTACAGCCCGGAACTGGCTGGCAAGCCGCGCTGGTTGGTGTTCAACAAGATGGATCTGATCCTGGAAGAGGAAGCCCAGGAGGTGATGGAGCGCGTCAAGGCGGCCCTGAACCATGAAGGTCCGGTCTATGCCATCACTGCCATCAGCAAGGAAGGTACTAAGAAGGTCTGCTACGACATTCTGGATCTGCTGGATACCATGCCCCGTCAGCTGGCGGAAGATGCCAAAGACGCCATCGAGAAGGTGGAGTTCAAGTGGGACGACTACCACAAGAACCAGTTGGCCAAGGCTGAAGCGGAAGCACTGGCTGCCTCTCTTGCCTTCGATGAAGGGCTTGATGATGACGATTGGGATGACGACGAAGATGATGGCGTTGAAGTCATCTACGTCCGCGACTGATCCCCGTTACTCTCATTGAAAACCGGAGCCTGAACAGGCTCCGGTTTTTTTATGTCTATCGAGCAGCAACTCATTAGGTATATTTGTGATGTCACTTATTGCCTGCTACTGATAACCGATTATACTGCCCACCAAAATTAACAATAACGAAACAATCATCTGGCGATGTCGATTGAATCGATATGCGACGCTGTATCTTATTGTTTTGATGGAAGGTTTGCCTGTGGAAATATTTATGCGCAGATTTCTGTCTTAAGGGCTTGTTTGTGCATTTTTTTAGAGTATTCTTGCGCCCGCTTTGCCGGTTAATGCATGAATACGCAGGTTGGCCGGGCTAGGGAAAAGTAACATTAGGGCAGTCATATCATGTTGGAAAAGAGTCTAGAAGCACCTGCGGTCAATACTCGCCGTAACTTGTTGATGTTTCTGGTTCCGTCACTTATCGGGATCCTGTTGTTCATGACGCCGGTCGTCTATGACGGTAACGTCACCATCCCGGTGGCCGTGCTGGCCAAGCTGGTACAGCGCGTTTTTGCCGATTATCTGGTCGCCATGGTCAGTGCGGTGATCACCACCACCATGCTGATGACGCTGATTGCCTGGCTGTTCAAGCCAGCGATCTTGGTGCGTCGTCCTTTCCTCAACAGCTTGTTCAATGTCTCCCCTTTCTGGGCCTGTGTGCGGGTATTGGGCGGTATCTTCGTGCTGCTGACCTTCTTCCAGGTGGGGCCAGAGGTGCTTTACTCAGGTGCAACCGGTGGACTGGTGCTCAACGATCTGCTGCCGGTGCTGTTTTCGGTCTTCATTTTTGCCGGCCTGCTGCTGCCGTTGCTGCTCGATTTCGGGCTGCTGGAATTTGTCGGCACCATGATGACCCGCATCATGCGTCCGGTGTTCCGGTTGCCGGGTCGCTCCGCAGTGGACTGCTTTGCCTCCTGGCTTGGCGATGGCAGCGTCGGCATCCTGCTGACCAGCAAGCAGTACGAAGGGAAGTTCTATACCCAGCGTGAAGCCGCGGTGATTGGCACCACTTTCTCTGCGGTCTCCATCACTTTCTGTCTGGTGGTGATCTCCCAAGTGAAGCTGGAGCACATGTTCGTCCCCTTCTACCTGACCGTCTGTCTGGCGGGGGTGGTTGCCGCTATCGTGGTGCCGCGTCTGCCACCGCTCTGCTGGAAGAAGGACATCTATGCCGATGGCACCCCCCTGTGCCGCAAGCAGGAAGCCGTGCCGCACCAGCACAGCGTGATGAGCTATGGCTTCGAGCGAGCGCTGACCAAGGCTGACAGCATGACTGATCTCGGCGCCGTCGCGCGGGAAGGGGTGAAGAATGCACTGGATATGGTGTTTGGCGTGCTGCCGGTGGTGATGGCGATCGGTACCTGTGCCCTGATGCTGGCCGAGCACACCCCTATCTTCAACTGGCTTGGCGCCCCGTTCGTCCCCTTGCTGGAGCTGCTGCAACTGCCGGAGGCTGAAGCGGCGTCCAAGACCATCATGGTCGGTTTTGCCGACATGTTCATTCCGGCAGTGTTGGCCTCGACCATCGAGAGTGACATGACCCGCTTCGTGATTGCCGCCATGTCGGTAACCCAGCTGATCTATATGTCGGAAGTGGGCGCCCTGCTGCTGGGCAGCAAGATCCCGGTCAAGCTGTGGGAGCTGTTCGTTATCTTCCTGCTGCGCACTCTGGTTACCTTGCCGGTTATTGCCGGGGTGGCACACCTGCTGTTCTAAGGGCGCAGCGCAGTGAAAAACGGTCAACCTCGGTTGACCGTTTTTTTATGGCTTTTCCTCTTTTCTCCGGGCTTGATGGATGACGCGGGTTATGTGCAAAACGTCCCGCGCTGCAAGGTGTGGATCATTCCCGTGGGCTGAGTACTGGTAACAAGAGAGAAGGGCCTGCGGGCCCTTGCTCATCAGTGTCCCTGCGGGTGGGGCTGTGCCGGCTTGCGGGGACACTGTACCAGCAGGGTATGGATGGTGAAGGTGCTGATCTGGGGGAAGCTCGGGCTAAATCCCCTCATCGGGTCGGAGCCCCCCATGCTCATCTGAACGTTGGTGAAGGTATGCTGGCTGCGATCGGTTTCCTGATAGCCCTGCGGACAGCTCAAGCTTGCCTGTTGCTGGTAATCATCCGGCGCACTGCACTCGATCAGGAATCGTTGCAGCGAGGAATCTGCGGAGGTGAGCTCAGTGACAGTGGCGGGGGCGCAACCGGACAGCCATATACTGCCCAGCAGGACAATTCTCTGTGACATAAGAGGTTTGTGCTCAGTGGAACAAGAAAAGGGTGGTAGCGTGCCGGCTGGGGCCTTGGTATCCCGTACCGGCCGCAGTATGCGTTAGCGTGACGTTATGCTCAGATCGGACACTGGATGGTCAACGAGTGGACCGTGTTGGCGATGCTATAGGGCTTGGCAGCTTGGTAGATTTTCTTCTCCTTGTCATAGCTTCCGCCCCGGTATTGGGTGCTGTAGAGCGTCTGCTGGCGACGATCGGTCTCCTTGTAACCTTGCGGGCAGGTCTGGTTGGCCTGTTGGAAGCAGGCATTCATGCTGCTGCACTCAATGTAAAAACCGCGCTGGCTGGCATCAGCAAGGAGCACCGGGGTGACGGTGGGGGCGGAGGGAGACAACAAGGCGCAGCCGGAGAGCGTCAGCGCGCCCAGCAGAACGAGATGTTTTGACATAGATAACCTGAACAGTGTGGTGTGACAAAAAGTGAGGGGGAGTCTATTGCTCCCCCTTCGCTATAGGGGCACCGTTATAACCAGCCGGGGGCGCTGAGGCCAGCCCGCAAATGTAAGAAAATATGATCCACCCCCGTGCATGCGCGGCCAGCAGGATGAGCGTTCAAACAATACTTGCCTGAGATTTGTTCCGTTCGATTGCTGCCGCTTGGCAGGCAGAGTGTGGCAGGAGATAGTGATTCATTCAGGTATCCCGTGCTACATTGCCCCACTTGTTACTGGTGTGTAAATCAATGGAGTGACCAATGTCTGTCATCCCCTATTCCGTGCTCGATCTGGTGCCTGTTGCCGAGGGTTCCGAGCCTGCCCAGTCGTTTCGCCGTTCACGGGATCTTGCCCGCCATGCCGAGGATTGGGGTTACCAGCGCTACTGGCTGGCCGAACATCACAACATGCCGGGCATTGCCAGTGCCGCCACCTCGGTGCTGATCGGCCATCTGGCCGAGGCCACCACCACTCTGCGGATCGGCGCGGGTGGCATCATGCTGCCGAACCACTCGCCGCTGGTGATTGCCGAACAGTTTGGCACCTTGGCTTCGCTCTATCCGGATCGCATCGATCTCGGCCTTGGTCGCGCCCCCGGGACCGATCAGCGCACCATGCGGGCGCTGCGGCGAATGCGCAGCAGCGAGGTGGATGATTTTCCGGCCGATGTGCGCGAGCTGATGAGCTACTTTGGCGACGATGTTAGCGCAGTGCAGGCGGTGCCCGGCAAGGGGCTGCATCTACCCATCTGGCTGCTGGGCTCCAGCCTCTACAGCGCGCAACTTGCAGCGGCGATGGGCTTGCCGTTCGGGTTTGCCTCCCATTTTGCTCCCGCCATGTTGCTGCAGGCGCTGGAGATCTACCGCAGCCAGTATCGCCCCTCTGCTCGCTGGCCCAAGCCCCATGCGGTGGTCTGCATCAACATGATCGCCGCCGACAGCGAGCGGGAGGCCCGCTTCCAGTTCACTACCGTGCAGCAGCAGTTCTTGCGCCTTCATCGCGGTGATGCGGGCAAGCTGCCCGCGCCGGTCGTCCAGCTTGGTGACGAGTGGGCGCCCCGTGAGCTGATGGCGATGGAGCAGACTCTGGCCCGATCTCTGGTGGGCGACCCTGAGCAGGTTCGTCATGGACTCAAGGCGCTGCTGGCGGAAACCCGTGCCGATGAGCTGATGTTCAATGGCCCCATCGTCGATCATCAGGCCCGACTGCGCTCCTTTGAAATCGCCGCCGAGCTGATGCAGAGCCTGTAAGCCATGACGAACCCTACTGTCGCGGTGGATGAGGTGTATTGGAATCCCATGGTACCGGAGCTGTCAGTTACCGATCTGGCTCGAGCTCTGGTTTTCTATACCGGTTTGTTGGGCTTCTCGGTCCGCTATCGGCGCGATGACCCTCCTTTTGCTTATCTTGAGCAGCAACAGGTACAACTGATGCTGGAGCAGGTACATCCGGCGGGTTGGCAGGTCGGGGCGCTGGAGCCACCGTTCGGTCGGGGGATCAATCTGCAGATGGAGCTGACCGAGATCCAGCCGCTACTCGATCGCTTGCAGGCCGCCGGGATTGCACTTTTCCGGCAGCCCACTGAGGTCTGGTATCCAGTGGGCGAGATGCTGGCCGGGCAGCGCGAATTTTTGCTGCAGGATCCCGATGGTTATCTGTTACGGTTTGTGCAATATCTGGGGGAGCGAGCGGCTGACTGACAAGATAAAAATCTTAACCATCTGATTTTAAAGGACTGTCAGATGTATGTCGGCTATCTGTCGTGTCACCTTTCGCGGCGCAAGCCCTATGCTGGCCCTGTCAATTACCACAAGGAGTTCGAGATGATCGTCAGGAAGTTGAGATTGCAACGGGGTTGGTCTCAGGAGCAGTTGGCAACGTTGACTGGTTTGAGTGTCCGCACTATCCAGCGGATCGAGCAGGGGCAGCAACCCGGACTGGAATCTCTCAAGGCCCTGGCCGCCGTCTTTGAACTCGATGTGGCTCAACTGGATGGATCAGAGCAACAGGAGCGCGAGATGAGAGGAAGTGACACTATGGGTCAGGATGCGGTGCAGGTATCGGCAGAGGAGCGGGCGGCAATGCGCTATGTGGAGGAGCTCAAGGGCTTCTATCACCATGTCGCCAGCTACGTGGTGGTGATCTGCGGGCTGTTTGTCATCAACTACCTGAGCAATCCGGAGTACATCTGGGCCTGGTGGCCAACCCTGGGTTGGGGACTGGGACTTGCCTCCCATGCTGTTCGGGTGTTTCAGCCCTTCAAGCTGTTTGGCCCCGAATGGGAGAGGCGCCAGATCGAGAAGCGGCTGGGGCGCAAGTTGTAACTTCATTCGCCGGAAAACAGGGAGCCTAAAACAGCAAGCCCGGCAGATTGCCGGGCTTTGTTATTGGAACGAGTTGTGGCCATCCGTTCGGCAGCGATCGCGACCGCCTGATTGCAGTGCTCCCCCTAGCTGGCGTGAACCGGGCAGGGGGTGGTGATCAGGGCATCATCCTCGTAGCGCCACAGGGTCAGGCTGTTGCCCCAGACACAGCCGGTATCGAGCGCCTTGATATCGCTCTTGCCGGTGTTGCCCATCAGGGCGGCCCAGTGGCCGAACACCAGAATGGGGTCATCTACGTGATGCTCGCGCTGCTCGAACCAGGGACGCAGCCCCGGGGTCGACTCCTTGGGACCCTTCTTGCATTTGAAGTCGAGTCGGCCATCGAAGTAGCAGAAGCGCATCCGGGTGAAGGTGTTGATGATGTAGCGGTAGCGGTCGATCCCGACCAGATCATCTTTCCAGCCATCGGGCTGGTCGCCGTACATGTTGTGCAGCAGCCAGCTGTACTGGTCACCGCGCAGCAGGCTCTCTACCTCGCGGGCGCAGTTGCGCGCGGTACGGACATCCCATGCGGGGGAGATCCCGGCATGCACCATCATGATGGGCAGATCCGGATGTTCGGCCAGTAGCGGGCGGTGGCGCAGCCATTCCAGCAGTTCATCCCGATCAGGGGCATCCATCAGGCTTTGCAGCTTGTCTTTCTTCTTGAGCGGTGCAACGCCATCGGCGACAGCCAGCAGGTGCAGGTCGTGGTTGCCGAGCACGGTGACGGCACGGTTGCCCAGCCCTTTGACAAAACGCAGGGTATTGAGGGAGTCCGGGCCGCGGGCGACCAGATCGCCGCAGAGCCAGAGCACGTCTTGGTCGGGATCGAACGCGGCAAGATCCAGCAGACGGCGCAAGTCGTCGTAACAGCCCTGGATGTCACCGACAAAACAGTTCGCCATGAAACCTCAGTTGATAATATTGGGGATGGCCAGCGTGAAGGGGGCGATGTGCGCCTCGAACTGCTGACCAGAGCCATCTTGCAGGGTATAGCTCCCTTCCATCACCCCAAGCGGGGTCGCCAGCGGCACGCCGCTCTGGTAGCGGTAGGTCTCACCTTCGGCAATGACGGGTTGTTCCCCGACCACGCCCGGGCCTGCCACTTCCAGCATCTTGCCATTGGCATCGGTGATGAGCCAGCGCCGATGCAGCAGTTGCACCGGGCCGGGCCCCAGATTCTCAATCTCGATCAGATAGTGAAACTGGTAAGGGTCTTTGGAGCCCGCCACATACACGGGGTATGGGCGGATCTCGATGTGCGGGAGTGCCACAGGATCAGGCCTGTTGCTGATCCGCCAGCCAGTTGGCGATCATGACAAACTGCTCGAGGGAGAGATTCTCCGGGCGCAGGTTGCCATCGATACCAAGCTCGGTCAGCTGGGCGTCGGTGATGAAGTTGGAGAAGCTGTTGCGGATGGTCTTGCGACGCTGGCCAAAGCCCTCGGTACAGACGCGATTCAGACAACGAATGTCTTTTGCGACTATGGTCGGATTCTTGTGCGGGATCAGGCGAACCACGGCAGAGTCCACTTTCGGCGCCGGTTTGAAGGCGCCCGGGCCCACTTCCAGCACAGGCACGACCTGACAGTAGTACTGGGTCATCACGCTCAGCCGGCCATAAGCCTTGCTGCCCGGGCCTGCTGCCAGACGCAACACCACTTCCTTTTGCAGCATGAAATGCATGTCTTCAACCCGGTCGGCAAATTCGCACAGGTGGAAGATGAGCGGGGTGGAGATGTTGTAGGGCAGGTTGCCGAAGATGCGCAGCGGCCCCTTGCCTTCACCCATCAGGGTGCCGAAGTCGAAACGCATGGCGTCCGCTTCGATGACGGTCAGCTTGTCTTTGAGTGTCGGGTGCTCGCGCAGGCGCGCAGCCAAGTCCCGGTCAAGCTCGACCACGGTCATTTTGTCCATCTGGGCGGCGACCGGCTCGGTCAGCGCGGCCAGACCCGGACCGATCTCCACCAGATTCTGACCTGGCTGCGGGTTGATGGCGGCGACGATTTGATCGATCACATACCGGTCGTGCAAGAAGTTTTGACCGAAACGCTTACGGGCCGTGTGGCCCATGTGCACCTTACTGCTCATATCTTTTTTTCTCTACCATCTTGATGGCGTGGTTAATCGCGGTGACAAGGCTGCCCGGATCGGCCAGGCCCTTGCCTGCCAGATCCAGCGCGGTGCCGTGATCCACCGAAGTGCGGATGAAGGGAAGCCCCAGAGTGATATTGACCGAACTGCCGAAGCCCTTGTATTTGAGCACGGGCAGCCCCTGGTCGTGGTACATGGCGAGTACCGCATCCGCATCCTTGAGGTATTTCTCCTGGAACAGGGTGTCGGCCGGTAACGGGCCGACCAGATCGATCCCTTCCTGGCGCAAAGTAGCCAGGGCGGGTTCGATCACGTCAATCTCTTCACGTCCTAGATGGCCACCTTCCCCGGCATGAGGGTTGAGGCCGCAGACGTAAATACGGGGTTTGGCGATGCCAAACTTGGTGGCGAGATCCTCGTTGAGGATCCGGATCACCTTGCCGAGGCGATCCTCGGTGATGGCCATCGCTACATAGGCCAGCGGAATATGTGTAGTCGCCAGTGCGACCCGCAGCCCCTCGGTTGCCAGCATCATCACCACATCGGCGGTGTTGGATTGCTGGGCAAAGAACTCAGTGTGGCCACTGAACGAGACCCCGGCCTGGTTGATGATCCCCTTGTGCACCGGCCCGGTCACCACGGCGGCAAATTCGCCGCTCATGTTGCCATCGCAGGCACGCTGCAGGGTCGCCAGCACATAGGCGCCATTGCC
Organism: Aeromonas sp. Lyrl_2; assembly: GCF_051948815.1. Classification (NCBI taxonomy): domain Bacteria; kingdom Pseudomonadati; phylum Pseudomonadota; class Gammaproteobacteria; order Aeromonadales; family Aeromonadaceae; genus Aeromonas; species Aeromonas sp. Lyrl_2. Next base: position 277,456 of record NZ_JAYJLJ010000001.1, on the reverse strand, counting down.
TTCGTTCAGCTCGCCCGGCACCACGGCGGTACCGAGAGAGACAGAACATACCGTCAGGGTGCCGGCTCGCTGCGGTTGAGCAGGTTGACTGGCATCGTAGGGCTCAAGCTCAATGGGCAGACCAAGCAGGGTTGCCCGCTCGCGCAGCAGCGCCGGATCGGCGATCACCACCAACTGGTGGGGCCAATCCTGCTGGGCAATCTGCAGCACTAAGTCCGGGCCGATCCCGGCCGGTTCGCCCGGGGTAACGGCAAGGCGACGGCAGCTCATCAGCTACCGGCTCCTTCGATCTGGATGTAGGCCTCGTCCCGCAGCTCATCCAGCCACGCCTGGGACTCTTCCACGAAGCGACGGTTGTAGATCAGCTGGTAGGCGCGCTGCTCCTGAGCCTTGTCGGTCGCATCCTGGCTGCGGCGATCTTCCACCTGCACGATGTGCCAGCCGTGGCTGGTACGGAACGGGGCACTGATCTGGCCCGGTTGCAGACGGTTGACCATGTCGCGGAACTCGGGGACATAGACGTTGGGATCAGACCACCCCAGTTCGCCACCCTGCACCGCAGAGCCCGGATCTTCGGAGTACTTCTCCGCCATGCTGGCGAAGCTTGCCTTGCCGCTCTTGATGTCGTGCAGAATGCCGTCCAGCATCCCCTTGGCTTTCTCTTCACTCAGGATAATGGACGGCTTGATCAGGATGTGGCGGGCTTTCACCTCGGTCTGCATCACTTGCTGCTGACCCTTGGTGTCGAACACCTTGACAATGTGCAGGCCGGCGCCGGAGCGCAGCGGGCCGACGATGTCGCCCTTCTTGGCACCCTGTACCGCTTCCGCCATCAGGGTCGGCATCTCTTGTGGGCTCATCCAGCCCCAGTCGCCCCCTTCCAACGCCTTGGGACCGTTACTCTCGGCAATGGCCAGTTTGCGGAAGTCGGCACCTTGCTTGAGGGCGGTCAGGATACGCTCGATCTTGCTCTTGGCGGCATCCAGCTGGGCGGCAGTGGGGTTGTCCGGCAGGGCAATCTGGATATGGCCGACGTGGTATTCGTTCTGCTGTTGACCCTGTTTCTTCAGGATCTCCACCACCTGCTTCACCTCCTGCTCGGAGATGTTGATACGGCGGCGCACCTGGTTGCGGCGCACCTCGTTCATCAGGATCTCGCGGCGCACCTCTTCCCGATACTGGGCATAGGTCATCCCTTCACGGGCGAGCTGGGCCCGCAGCTGATCCAGGGTCATCTTGTTGTCGGCAGCGATGCCCTGAATAGCCTGTTCCAGCTGGGTGTCGCTGATCTTCAGCCCCTGGCGCTCCGCCAGTTGCAGCTGCAGGCTCTCCTGGATCAGGCGATCCAGCGCCTGTTTGCGCAGGGTGGCGTCGTCAGGCAGGGACTGGCCGCTCTCCTGAGCGGAGAGTTTTACCTTGTTGACCAGTGCGTCCTGTTGGCTGGACAGCACCACGTCCTTGTTGACCACGGCCAGCACCTTGTCCATCAGCTCGGGCGCAGCCAGTGCGGCCTGGCTCATGGCACCGAACATTCCCGCGGTCAGCAGGGCAATCAGGGTCTTTTTCATATCCATCTCTCAAGGCTGGGCCAGCATCATTGCTGGCCTTTCAGATTAAACGGGCGAACATAGGGCAACAGCTCGGTATCCAGGGTGACGCTGCGGCCACCGGTACCCACGCTGCCAAGTCCCTTCATTTCAAACTGCAGACCAATGACTTTTTCCGAAGTGGGTTTCAGGGTGACGTTGTCCGGCTGATTGTGCCACTCCAGGCTCATGTTGATGCTCCAGCAGCAGGAGTCGTATTTGACACCGATCTTGCGGTCAATGTTCACATCCTGCTTGATGTCACGGTAGTAACCGCCATACATCTGCCACTGATCGGCGATCGGCGCCATCATCACCAGACCCGCCTGGCTCAGATCTTCTGCCAGCGCCGTGTTGGTCGGATAGCGATAGTCCAGGTTGCCATCCTTGATGTAGCGGTAGTTGACCTGAGTGGTCAGCTTGCCGGTCCGGTACTCGACTGCACCGTTGCCAGCCGTAAATTCACCCTCGGAGGTATCGTACTGGGTTCCCGCGTGGGCAAACCACTCATCGGTGATCCGGGCATCCCCCTCGAACGAGAGCAGAGAGCGGGCGTTGGTACTTTCCGGATTTGAAGGGTAGAGGCGCACCTTGGGTGGCGTCATTTCAAAGGCCTGGGCCACCGCCAGACGCAACCGTTCATCACCCACATTGTCATAGACCCGGCTGGTCAGGCCAATGGTGACCCGGTTGGCATCGCTGATGCGGTCGAGACCGGCAAAGCGGCGATCACTGAACAGGCTGTAGTAATCCTGACGGGTGGTGGTGGAGTCGTAGATCCCGATCTCGTCCTGATTTTTGTAAGGGATATAGAGGTACTGGAACTCGGGTTCCAGGGTTTGGGTGCCCTTGCCATCATACCAGTCGAGCGGCCGATCGAAGTTGACGCCCCCCTTGAGGCGGAAGGAGGGCAGAGTACGGGTAATGGTGCCCTCTTTCAGGGTCAGCTGTTTGCTGTCTGCATCGGTAAAGCGGCTGCGGTCCTGGCTAACCAGATTATCGGGTACCTCCTGGTTGTAGGAGGTAAACATCAGCTTGTACTGACTGGTCAGGTAGTAACCCGGTGCATCCACCAGGGGCACGGTCAGGGTTGGCGCCAGATGCAGGCGGGTGGCGGTATAGCGCTCACCTGCTTGCAGAGTGGCGGCACTGCCACTGTCATAGCCAAACTTGGTTAGTTCACTGTTCCAGGCCAGATCGAACCACTTACCTTGCTGATAGTGGTTGTAGTCGATACGCGGCAGCATCTCGTGGGGCAGCAGCGCATATGGGCTCAGGATCTGGTAGCGGCGCACCTCGGAGGTGAGGTTCCAGTTGGGCTGGTAGTAGCCGGCGGTAAAGGATTGCTGCAACTGGCTGTCGACCTGAGTGCCCACTTGCGGGCTGAAGTCGTTGAAGTAGTTGTAATCCTTGTCGCGCACCTGGGTGTAGTCGATACCAAAACGCAGGCTGCCATCCATCAGGGCGGAACCGTGGCGGACGTTCATCAGGTAGCGATGGCCATCGGACAGGCCCGCCAGACTCGGATTGCTCGGGCTGTACTGCTTGTCATCCGCCAGATTTTCAAAATAGAGGGTGCCGGTGTGGGCGGGGTCCGGCATGTAGCGGAACTCCACCTGTTCCATCAGGCCGCGTTTATCCATAAAACGGGAGGTGATGGTGGCATCGTAGTTGGGAGCTATGTTCCAGTAGAAGGGCTGGGTGATATCCATGCCGTTGCTGGAGCTCTGCTTGTAACCCGGGTAGAGCAGACCGGTCTTCCGCTCATCCTTGATGGGGAAGTTGATATAGGGGAAGTAGAACACCGGATAGTCGTAAAGCCAGAGGCTGGCGTTCCAGGCTTCGCCGAACACCTCTTTCTGGTCGATGTCGATACTGCCCGCCTTGAGGGTCCACACTTCCTGACCGGGGGGGCAGGTGGTGTACTGAGCCCCCTCCATGGTGATGTTCTGGTTGTTGTTGGTCATCACCACGCGCTTGGCAAAGCCGCGCACCGGTGAGCCATGCACCTGATACTTGCCCTCTTCCAGTTCGGAGTTCTTGGTATCCAGGTTGGATTTGAGGGTCTTGTCGCTGGTGACGGTCACCTGACCGTCGTTGTAATAGATGTTGCCGATGGCGATGACATCCCGGCTCTTCTGGTCGAGTTGGGCATAGTCGGAGTCAAACTTGCGAACACCCTGACGAACCTTGACGTCACCTTCATAGACGGCGGTGCCGCCCTGTTTGGCCTCGAGACGGTCGGCATCAACCTCGACCGGCTGTGCGTTGGCATCCTGATCCGATGCTGGCTTCTCTATCTTGGGAACATAGTCATAGCAGAGACTATCGAGAATGCCGGTGGCTGGCGGCGCTTCGAACGGGGCCGCCTGCACCATCATAGGGGTGAGTGCGGGGGCCAGGCTGATAGTCAGGGCGATGGGATAGCGGTACCCCAGTGTCCATTTTGTCATGTGAAAGACTCGTGCAATCCGTGATAGATACGGTTGATCCAAGGCATGCATTTTACGACAGGTTTCATCGAGTTGACATTGCATGTCATTGCTTTATGTTAGCCGGCAATGATAAAGCATTATTGCGGCCAGGGCTAACAGCCAAGTGCTGCTTTCCACCTTGGTCCTCTACTTATGCACGATCGCGATTCCCTGCTATTGCAGTGGGCACGCCGTATTTCCGGTGATGCCACTCTCACGCTTACCCTCATTTCCGGTGATGCCAGCTTCCGCCGCTACTATCGCGGTGGTGGTCTGGTGTGGGTGGATGCCAATCCGAAAACCGAAAAAAATCATGAATTTGTTCGTAACGCGGCCGCCTTGCTGGCGCGTCAGCTGTTGGCGCCAGAGGTGAAGGCGGTGGACTATGAACAGGGGCTGCTGGCGGTCAGTGATCTGGGCGATACCCAGCTGATCAGCTGCCTGAACGAGCACAACGTGCTGGCCTGGTATGGCAAGGCGATTGATTTGCTGCCCCGCCTGGGGGCGGTTGCACTGGCGCTTGAACCCTTCGATGCGGCATTTATGGCGCGGGAAAACAGCATTTTCCCCGAGTGGCTGCTGGGCCAGCATCTGCAGCTGACCCTGAGCCATGAAGAGCAGCAGTTGCTGGACGAGACCTTTGCCTGCCTCACCGCCTGCAATCTGGCCCAGCCGCAGGGGGTGATGCATAGAGATTTTCACAGTCGCAACCTGATGGTGTGTGGCGGTGATACCCCCGATAGCAGCCGGCTGGCCATCATCGATTTTCAGGATATGGTCATCGGGCCGCTCACCTATGATCTGGTCTCCTTGCTTAAAGATTGCTACGTACGCTGGCCGGACGAGGTGATCAATGAAGGGATGCGCCACGGCTTTGCCACCCTGCAACAGGCGGGTCTGCTTGGCGAGCTAGATTATGCCAGTTTCCGTCGTGATGCCGACCTGACCGGCATGCAGCGACACCTCAAAGCGGCCGGAATCTTCACCCGGCTCTATCATCGCGACGGCAAGTCCGGCTATCTCAAAGATATTCCCCGCACTCTTGGCTACGTGGTGGATGTCTGTCGCACTCATGGTAGTGCCTATCCTGTATTGGCCCGTTTTGGTCAGTGGCTGGAGCAGGTGGTGTTGCCGGGGATCGCCAATGCAGGGGTAAAGCCATGAAGGCGATGATCCTGGCCGCTGGCCGTGGCGAGCGGATGCGCCCGCTGACTGACCTGCTGCCCAAGCCGCTGCTGGCGGTGGGGGGCAAGCCGCTCATCGTTCATCACATCGAAAAACTCAAAGCCGCTGGCGTGACCGAGTTGGTCATCAACCACGCCTGGCTCGGTCACAAGCTGGTCGAGAGCCTTGGTGATGGCCGTGCGCTTGGCGTGACCATCCACTGGTCAGCCGAGGAGAGCGCGCTGGAGACCGCAGGCGGCATCGTGCAGGCGCTGCCACTACTGGGGGCAGACCCTTTTCTGGTCATCAACGGCGATACCTGGCTCGATCTCGATTATCACACTCTGGTCAGTCAGCCCCTTGGCGATGATTTGGCCCACCTTTGGCTGGTGCCCAATCCGCCCCAGCACCCGAACGGGGACTTTGCCCTGCAAGAAGGGCGAGTCGTGGATACGCCAGCGTTTACCTTCAGCGGGGTCGGACTATATGATCCGGCGGCCTTTGCCGGTCTCGCGGGCGGCGCCCGCAAGCTGGCGCCCCTGCTCCGTGACTGGATGGCACAAGGGCGGGTAGGTGGCAGCCTGCTCGCTGGCGAGTGGCGCGATATCGGCACGGTCGATCGACTGCGCGAGCTGGATGACCAGCTCCAGACCCGCACTCATTAACTTCAAGAGGTCTTGAACCATGCGTATTTGGGGTAAGGTGCTGGGCGCCTTCTTCGGTTTTCTGCTCGGCAATATCATCGGCGCCCTGATTGGCCTCTGGATTGGCCACCGTTTCGACCGTGGCATGGGGCTGCAAGGGGCATTTCGTCGCGGCCCGAGTCAGGAGCAGCAAGCCGTCTTCTTCCACGCCACCTTCTCGGTGATGGGTCATATCGCCAAGTCCAGCGGTCAGGTGACCGAGCAGGAGATCCGGGTTGCCTCCAACCTGATGGATCGGATGCGATTGGTGGGGGATCAGCGTGCCCGGGCACAGGAGTCGTTTCGTCTCGGTAAAGAGGCCGACTTCCCGCTGCGCGAGACCCTGGCCGAGTTCCGCCGTGCCAGTCTGGGGCAGCGCGACATTCTGCGCTTCTTCCTCGAGGTACAACTGCAGGCGGCCTTTGCCGACGGGCGGGTGGAGGAGGGCGAGCGCGCCATTCTGCACACCATTGCCGACGAGCTGGGGTTCAGTCGCATCGAGTTGGCCCGCATTCTGGCGATGGCCGAAGCGCAGATGAACTTCTTCAATCAGGCCCATGGCCAGTATCAGGGGGGCCATTCCGGTGGCCAGCAGTATCGGCAGGCGGCACCCTCTGCGGATCGCCTCAAGAATGCCTACCAGTTGCTGGGAGTGAGCGAGAGCGACAGCGATCAGGATATCAAGCGCGCCTACCGCAAGGAGATGAGCAAGCATCACCCGGACAAGCTGGCCGCCAAAGGGCTGCCGCCGGAGATGATGGAGATGGCCAAGGAGAAGACCCAGGAGATCCAGCAAGCCTGGGAGTGGATCCGCGAGGCCCGCGGCATCCGGTAAGCGCCAACGTCAGGTTGGAACAGACAATAAAAAGCCCCGCAGCAGTGCGGGGCTTTGTTTTACTGTGTGGCGCAGGCCTGGTTATTTGGCCGGAATCGCTTCCAGCACGTGCACCAGCAGTTGCCAGAAACGCTCGACCGCCGGGATATGTACCTTCTCGTCAGGGGAGTGGGCCCCGCGGATGGTCGGGCCGAAGGAGACCATGTCCCACTCCGGATAGGCGCTCTTGAACAGACCGCACTCGAGGCCGGCGTGGATCACCATCACGTTGGGCATGGTGCCGAACAGGGTCTGGTAGCTGTTGCGTACGAGCGCCATGACGGGGGAGTCCACGTTCGGCGCCCAACCCGGGTAGGCACCGGTGAATTCGCAGCTGGCGCCTGCCAAGGTGAACAGGGAGCGGGTCATCTGCTCGATGCTCTCGCGGCCGGAGTCGATCAGGGAACGGATCAGGCACTGGACGTACACTTCGCCATCCTGAGTCTTGATGACCCCCAGGTTGGTCGAGGTTTCGGTCACGCCGGGCATGGCATCGCTCATGCGCATCACGCCGTTCGGGCAGGCCATCAGGGCATCCAGCAGGCGCTGCTGCAGGGAGGCGCTCATCAGCTTGGCCGGTTTGGCGGCGTTGTTGACCAGCACGGTCAGGTTCGGCTCGGTGGCGGCCAGTTCGGTCTGGTAGATCCCGGTGTAGCGGTCAACCAGCGCCTTGAACTCGTTTACGCTGGCAGCGGGTACCAGCAGGGTGGCACGAGCTTCGCGCGGGATGGCGTTGCGCAGCGTGCCGCCGTGGATCTCGGCCAGACGAACACTCAGCGGCTCTGCTGCTTTGAGCAGGCGAACCAGCAGCTTGTTGGCGTTGCCACGGCCGCGATGGATATCGCAACCGGAGTGACCGCCGCGCAGTCCTTTGACGGCCAGTTCGAACGCTTCGTCTTCGCTGGCATCAACCAGCTCGAGCGGGAAGCGGATATTGGCATCCACACCGCCAGCGCAGCCCATATAGACCTCGCCATCCTCTTCAGAGTCGGTGTTGAGCAGAATTTCGCCCTCCAGCCAGCCCGCTTCCAGACCGAATGCGCCGGTCATGCCGGTCTCTTCGTCGGTGGTCAGCAGCACTTCCAGCGGGCCGTGCTTGATGGTCTTGTCAGCCAGCACAGCCAGACAACCGGCCATGCCGATGCCGTTGTCGGCACCCAGAGTGGTGCCACGGGCAGTGACCCACTCGCCATCGACATAGGCATCGATGGGATCGGTCGCGAAGTCGTGTTTGGTGTCGGCGTTGGCCTGCGGCACCATGTCGATATGGGCCTGCAGTACCACGGCTTTGCGATTTTCCATCCCCGGGGTGGCCGGTTTCTTGATGATGATGTTGCCGACCTTGTCCTGCTTGACCGCCAGACCTTCCCCTTGAGCCCATTGGATGATCCAGGCGCTCAGTTTGGCTTCATGTTTGGAAGGGTGGGGGATGGAGCAGATCTGTTCGAAGAAATGCCAAATCAGTTTGGGAGAGAGAGAGCTAAGCTGTGCCACGTCGGGACTCCTTACCAGCACGGAATTAACAGGGCCCCATCAGCGGGCCGGGGAAGAGGATAACGATAATACAGTCAATCACACAAAAATGTGAGCAATCAGCGCAAATCGCAGGCAGCTTGTGCTGGCTGATGGCAACCAGGCCGTACGATCGTCAGGTTCGGACGACGCTGACCGATAGAAAAGAAAATGTGTGACCAATCTCACAAAAATATTGAATTTAACGCACCGACTGGTAAATTAGCTCCAGTGGTTCGCCACCCGTCAGGATGACGATGAAAGCCTCCAGGGAACCGAAGCAAAGCAAGTGCGCCTCCATGGAACCGAGTGTTCGTTCAAGGATTTGAGCCCGCATTAAAGGTACGTAACTTGTTAAGCAATCAGGAGTTTCAATATGCCAGGCAGCAACTCAACCTATTGGTTTGCCCCTTCTTTGTATACCCAGGGTTTCAGCTACCCTAACCCCTTCGTCACTCGTCGTTAAGACGAGCTGCCCAACCAGGCAGAGGCGAGAAAGCAGCAGGTGCGTGAGGTAAATCCTCCCCCTGCTATTTTTTTATCTGCGATTTGCCGCACAGCCCATTTGGGCTCGGCAGCAGGGACGGCAGGTTAGTCGTTTGGCGCTCGAGATGTGCCGAATGGAGAGGGTGATGCCGATTTTTCCTGTTTTTGGCATACGTTTGCCAGGCATTTTCTCTGCAAACGGTGCTATCATATCGGCCCAACAGCCTGTCCGCGGTTTGGACACATCATCTAACCGATCGCCGGATAAGCCCATCTTGCTTCCATTGTTATCAGATTTGCTGCCGAGGCTTAGCCCTGAGGCAGCCGAAGTGCAATCTGAATTCAGTCGGGCAAGGGCCACCATTTACTGGCATCCGCAGGGATAATTGCGGATGTTGTTATTTTAAGTGATTGTTTTTAAATAACTATTCGAGATCGATAACATGCCGAAAAAGTTCTATGTGTCGTGGGACAACCTGCAACGTGAAGCTCGCCGTCTGGCCCGTCGTCAGCTGCCTGTCAGCCAGTGGAAAGGTATCATCGCGGTCAGCCGTGGTGGTCTGGTGCCCGCAGCCCTGATGGCCCGTGAACTTGGCATTCGTAATGTGGAAACCCTCTGCATCTCCAGCTATGACCATGACAGCCAGCGCGAGCTGGTGGTCGTGAAGGCTGCCACCACCGCCGGTGACGGGGAAGGCTGGCTGGTGGTGGAAGATCTGGTGGACACCGGCACCACCGCCAAGGCGATCCGCGAGCTCTACCCGAAAGCCAAGTTCATCGCGATCTTCGCCAAGCCGATGGGCGAAGCGCTGCTGGACGATTTCGAAGTGGCGATCCCGCAGGATACCTGGATCGAACAGCCATGGGATATGGCTCTGGAGTTCGCCACACCGATCTGCGACGAAAAGTAACAGGATCGGGATGTGACGCTCGCTGCGTCCATTGGTCGCAACCGGCAATAATGGTTTCACAGGGCTCCAATTTGGAGCCCTGTTTTTTTGTGTATCAATCTGTTGCAGGGTGGCTGATGGGCAGTAAAAGTGGTTAAGATGAGCTATTGCCTGATATGAATGGGACACTATCTTGGACTTGAACGAAGACCTAAACCTGACCGAACAGCTCTTTACCCGCGTCAAGAAGGTATTGGAAACATCCGAGATCTCCAACTCCAGTGCGGCTGATCTGGCGCAAGCCGAGTCAGACGAGATGTTTATCGATGGCTCCATGTCAAAGAGCTGGTATCGCCTGCTGCGTCGCCCCTCCTGGACTTGGCAGGGGGCAGACCCCATCGAAGTGGAGCAGACCCTGGCCCGCATCGCCATGGCGACCGGCGAGCGCACCCACGATTGCTATCTCGATACCATCAAGGGCTATGTGCCCGGCAACTGGATCTACGAGTGGAGCCAGGTGGCTGGCAACTATTTCAAGCAGGGCCGCGAACTGCGCGAGAAGGGTGATCCTTCTGGCGCCTTGAAACAGCTGCTCAAGGCGGTGCGCTACTACTCCATCGCCAGCTATCCCCATCTCAAGGATGACGAGCTGGCGGATCAGGCCCAGCTGCTCGGTAACATGGCCTATCGCGAGGCGGGTCGCCTGTTCAAGGTGCCGCTCAAAGAGATCCAGGTGCCTTTTCGCGGCAAGCATATTCAGGGTTATCTCCACCTGCCGACGACCGAAAAACCGGTGCCGCTGGTGATTATCAGCGGCGGGATCGACTCCCTGCAGCTCGATTTCCTCAACTTCTATCTCAAACGGCTCGAGCCCAACGGTATTGGCATGCTCTCCCTCGATATGCCCGGGGTCGGCTATGCCGAGCATTGGCCGCTGGTGCAGGATACCAGCCGCCTTCATCAGGCGGTGCTCCATTATCTCTCCGAAGTGGCCTGGGTCGATCATCAGCGTATCGCCATGGTGGGGATGCGTCTGGCGGGCAATATCGCAGCCAGACTGGCCTTTATTGAACCGTTCAAGCTGCGCACCGTGGTCTGTGTCGGCGCCGGGGTCAATCAGGTGTTTACCAATCAGGAGCTGTTTGCCAAGTGCCCGCGCATGATGCGGGATAGTCTGGCCAACCGGTTGGGGGCTGATGCGGCGCAGTGGGACGGCATGCGTACCAAGTGCCAGGTATTTTCACTTAAAACACAAGGATTACTGGGGACTCGCACCTCAGTGCCGATATTGAGTATTGGACACAAGCGAGATTTTATTTGTCCCGAGCAGGATGTACGGGCATTGGCGGCGGCCAGTCGTAACGGCAAGGCCATCGTATTCGACAAACAGCCTTTGCTGGAGGTGTATGACAAGGCGCTGGACGAAATCGTCGAGTGGCTGAAACAGCATTTGTGTACCTGACATTGCGCTAAAGAACTGACGCCATCCCGAGGTGGCGCGGCTTGTTTAACAGGGAGGTTAACATGTCTGAAAGAGTGACCTACAAGCGACTGCTGAGGCAGTTTGCTGCCATTGGCCCCTATTTGCGCGAAGATCTCTGCGAAGAGGGGCGTTATCGTTTCGACTGCCTGTCGGTCTGTGTCAGCGCCAAGCCGGCGCCGGACAAACGGGAGTTCTGGGGCTGGTGGCTGGTGCTGGAGCAGGACGATCACCATTTCCGTTACCACTATCAGCTCGGTTTCTACAATGCTGATGGCGAGTGGCTGGACAAGCCGATCCCCAAGAAGCACCAGGTAGAAGTGGAACGGACCCTCAACCGTTTCTACAAGCTCATCAGCGACAAACTGACGGCACTGGAGTGCCAGTTAGCGCCAGCTGATCAGGTCACCAATGAGTTGACCGTGACCGCTGCTTGATCCCTGATGCCCGGCGAGCAGCATCCCGCTGTTTGCCGGGCCATCAGTCAGCCATCTCCCCTTCCGACCGCAATCATCCGGGCATTTGCTTCATCTCCTCACCCCGGCGTTAATTGCCTTGCAGGGCACCATGGCCGTGGGTATAAAGATATTCCTTACTTTTTAGCCTTTATGCTCCCATGGAAAACAGAACCATAGTCGTCAAGTTGGGCACCAGCGTGCTCACAGGGGGGTCTTCCCAGCTCAATCGTGCCCATATGGTCGAGCTGGTCAGACAGTGTGCGGCCTTGCACCGTCACGGCCACAGGGTCGTGGTCGTCACATCAGGGGCTATCGCCGCCGGGCGTGAACATCTGGGTCACCCGCCACTGGCGCCAACCCTGCCCAACAAGCAGATGCTGGCGGCGGTTGGTCAGACCCAGCTGATTCGGGTATGGCAGGATCTGTTCAACCTCTACGGTCTGCATATCGGCCAGATGCTGCTGACCCGCGCCGATCTGGAAGATCGGGAGCGCTACCTTAACGCCCGCGACACCATGCGCACCCTGCTCGATCACCGCATTATTCCGGTGATCAACGAAAACGATGCGGTGGCGACTGCCGAGATCAAGGTCGGCGACAACGACAACCTCTCCGCGCGGGCCGCCATTCTGGCGGATGCGGATCTGCTGATCCTGCTGACCGACCAGAAGGGGCTCTTTACTGCCGATCCGCGCACCAATCCCGATGCCCAGTTGATTGAAGAGGTGCAGACCATCGACGATACCTTGCGCTCGCTGGCGGGTGACAGTGTCAGCGGCCTCGGCACCGGCGGCATGGCCACCAAACTGCAGGCCGCCGATGTGGCCCGTCGAGCTGGTGTCAACGTGGTGATCGCGACCGGCCAGATGCCGGAGGTGATCGGCCGTCTTGCCAAGGGCGAGCGTATTGGCACCCTGTTCCCGGCGCTGGCCTCCCCGCTGGAAGGGCGCAAGAGCTGGATCCTGGCAGGCCCGCCCCCTCACGGCGAAGTGCATGTGGATCAGGGGGCTGTCGCCGCCATGAAGGATAAAGGCTCCAGCCTGCTGCCCAAGGGGATTGTCGCCGTCAAGGGCGACTTTATTCGGGGCGATGTGGTGCGCATTCTTGATCCCAAGGGCGCCGAGCTGGCCCGTGGCATCTGCCGTTACGACCATCTGGAGCTGGAGAAGCTGCGCGGCGTCCACTCTGATCAGATTGAACAGGTATTGGGCTATGGCTACGGCTCTGTGGCCATCCATCGAGACGACATGGTGCTGCTCTAATCAGGGCGGCATGGCATGAACAAAGGGAAATGAGATGAGTCTGGAGAAAATGGGGCAGGCGGCCCGAGAAGCCGCCTATCAGCTGGCTACCATCAGCACGGCGCAGAAGAACCGGGCGCTGGCCGCCATCGCTGACGAGCTTGAGGCGCGCTGTGAGCAGATCCTCGTAGCCAACGCGAAAGATATTGCCGCCGGTCGTGAGGCAGGCTTGTCAGAAGCCATGCTGGATCGCCTGCTGCTCAATCCGGCCCGGCTGGCCGGGATTGTGGCGGATGTGCGCAAGGTGATCACGCTGGACGATCCGGTCGGTGCTGAAATGGATAGCCGGGTGCTGGAAAATGGCCTGCGGCTCTCCCGTCGTCGGGTGCCCATCGGGGTTATCGGCGTCATCTACGAGGCGCGCCCCAACGTCACCATCGACATCGCCAGCCTCTGCCTCAAGACCGGCAACGCCAGCATACTCCGTGGCGGGCGCGAGACCTTCCACTCCAATCTGGAGCTGGTGCGGGTGATCCAGCATGCCTTGGCGGCCTCCGGTCTGCCCGAGGCGGCGGTGCAGTACATCGACAACCCGGATCGGGCGCTGGTCGGCGAGTTGCTGCGCCTCGACCGCTATGTGGACATGATCATTCCCCGCGGTGGTGCCGGCTTGCACAAGATGTGCAAGGAGAACAGCTCGATTCCGGTCATCATCGGCGGTTTCGGCATCAGCCACATCTTCGTCGACGAGAGCGCCGATCTGGTGCGCTCTCTGGCGGTTATCGACAACGCCAAGGTGCAACGCCCCTCCGCCTGCAATGCCCTCGATACCCTGCTGGTGCACGAGAAGGTGGCTGCCACCTTCCTGCCGCAGCTGGTGACGCTGATGAACGAGCGCAGGGTGACGCTGGTGGCTGCGTCCAACGCCATGACGCTGCTGGCGGGCGCCGACAACCTGTGCGAGGCGGGGCCGGAGGATTTCGATACCGAGTGGCTCGGGCTGACCCTGGGGGTCAAGTTGGTGGCGGATGTGAACGAGGCACTGGCCCATATGCGCGAGCACAACGCCGGTCACTCCGATGCCATCCTGACCAACGATCTGGCCAACGCCGAGCGTTTCGTCAACGGGGCCGGTTCGGCGGCGGTCTATGTCAACGCCTCCACCCGTTTCACTGATGGTGGCCAGTTTGGTCTGGGCGCCGAAGTGGCGGTCTCGACCCAGATGCTGCATGCCCGTGGCCCCATGGGGCTCACCGAGCTCACCAGCTACAAGTGGGTAGGGCAGGCCGATTACCTCAGCCGTGCCTGATAACAGGCTGTTGCAAAAACAAAAATGCCGACCCCTTGGGTCGGCATTTTTTTCGCGGGTATCGTGCCGATACCACGCCGTGCGCTATTCCTCGGGGTTATTCCCCGTGATAGAGCGCCTTGTCACCGTGCTTGAGCACATAACCCTTCCAGATAAAGAGGGTGTAGCCGCTGCCCTGCCACGACCAGTTACCCTCCGCACCTTGACGGGTCAGCAGGTGCTGCTCGCCGCTTGGCAGATGCAATTCGGCCTGCGTCTGGTCGGCATTGAACATCACGAAGGCGCTGCTGGTCTGGCTGGCATCGGTTGGATTGAGCCGGATACCCTCTTCAAACAGGCGCACACATTTGCCAGTCAGTGCTGACCACTGATAGCCCGCACTGCCGATACAGCCGTGGCTGTCGCGATCGCTGCCAACCAGATGTTGTTCCGGTGTACTGCATGCCGCCAGTAGCAGAGAGGCAGCCATCAGAGTCAAGGTGCGCATGGTTACTCCTGAAGATCCCGTTCGATGACGATGTTGGAGAATCCCAACTCTTTGAAGTAGTTCTCCTGGTAATCCTTCACGCTTTTCTTGTCGCGGCGACAAACCTGAGCCAGCTGGGCCTCCATGGCGTGAAAACTGGTGAGATCCAGCCCTTCGGCAGCTGCGATGGCATCGTAGATGCTGCGGAACTTGTCGTTCGCGTAGCCGATCTCTTTGGCCTGTTTTTTATAAGTGTACGTAATCTTAAAGGCCATCTTGCCCTTCCTTCTTCGATTTGGCTTGCTTGCGCTGGACGTAGAGGTAGAGGCTTTCGACCTTCTCCCGAGCCCAGGGGGTCTTGCGCAAGAACTTCAGGCTGGACTTGATGCTGGGATTATCGGTGAAGCAGCGGATATTGATCTGCTGCCCCAGCTCTTCCCAGCCATAGTGCTCGACCAGTGCGGTGACGATGGCTTCCAGCGTCAGCCCGTGCAGCGGGTTGTTCTTCTGCGAGGCGTTCGGTTGCTCGCTCATGCCTGCTCCGCCAGCTTGGCAAAGGGCTGACCCATGCGGGTGGTGACACCGTTGGCCAAGTGAGGTTCGAAACCGGCCAGCATGCCCGGGCCAAACAGGCAGACCACGGTGCTGCCCAGCTTGAACAGGCCCATCTCGGCGCCTTTCTGCAGGGTAATGGCCTCATCGCCGGTGTAATCCCAGCGCACCACCTTCTTCTCTTTGGTCGGCGCAATGTTGCCGGCCCAGATGGTCTCGATGCTGGCCACGATAGTGGCACCGACCAGCACCAGCGCCATGGGGCCGTGCGGAGTGCGGAAGGTGGCGACCACCCGCTCGTTGCGGGCAAACAGGTTGGGCACGTTCTCGGCGGTGAGCGGGTTGACGGAGAAGAGATCCCCCGGCACGAACACCATGCTCTCCAGCACGCCGTCCAGCGGCATGTGGATGCGGTGGTAATCCTTGGGCGCCAGATAGATGGTGGCGAAGTCGCCATCCTTGAACGGCACCACCAGATCCTCATAGCCGCCCAGCAGCTCGCGAGCGCTGTAGTCGTGGCCCTTGGCCTGGATGATGCGACCCTGCTGGATCGGGCCGAGCTGGCTGACGGTACCATCGACCGGCAGCGCCAGAGTCATGGCATCTTCTACCACGGGGCGGATGCCGGGCTTGAGCTCGCGGGTGAAGAACTCGTTGAAGCTCTTGTAGTGGGCCGGGCTTTCGTGCATCGCCTCGCTCATGTCGACCTTGTACTGCTTGATAAAAGCCTCGATCACCTTGGTGGTGATGTTGCCCGCTTCGGCGGCGGCAAACTTGCCGATCAGACGGGAGAGGGCGTGCTTGGGCAGACAGTATTGACCGGCAATTTTCAGGTTGTCAGTAATGCTCATGTTCATCATCAACGTAGGTTTATTAGGGTCACAGGCGCGCTTGCTGGCGACCGTGACGGGCTTCCTGCATGGTTTCCAGGATGCGGTGATAGTTGTGGAAGCGATCGGCGCTGATAGCGCCCGCGTCGACCGCGGCGCGCAGGGCACAGCCGGGATCGTCCTTGTGGGTACAGTCGCGGAACTTGCAGCCACCCAGATAGTCGCGGAATTCGACGAAGCACCAGGTGATGCGGTCGGCTTCCAGATGCCAGAGAGCGAACTCGCGGATCCCGGGGGAGTCGATGAGATCGCCGCCGCTCGGGAAGTGGTAGAGCCGCGCCGTGGTGGTGGTGTGCTGGCCGAGCCCCGAGTTTTCGGAGATCTCGCCGGTGAGCACATCCAGCCCCGGCATCAGGGCGTTGGTGAGCGACGACTTGCCCACTCCGGACTGGCCAACGAAGATGCTGATCTTGTCGGTGAGCTTGGCTTTCAGCTCATCCAGCCCTTCACCGCTCTCGCAGCTCACCAGCAGCACCTCGTAATTGAGTTTGCGATAGGTTTCGAGCTGGCTCTCGATGCGCGCGCGGGCCACATCATCCAGCATATCGACCTTGTTCAGCACGATGAGGGGGCGGATCTCCACATCCTCAGCGGCCACCAGATAGCGGTCGACGATGTTGGTGGAGAACTCGGGCATCACCGCCGAGACGATGATGATCTGGTCGATGTTGGCGGCGATGGGTTTGACCCCGTCGTAGAAGTCCGGCCGGGTCAGTACCGAGTGGCGCGGATGCACCGCCTCGATGACGCCGGCGATGGCGGCATTAAGGCCGGGACGCCACACCACCTTGTCGCCGCACACCAGACTGCTGATGCTGCTGCGCCGCAGGTTGCTGCGGTGGATGGTGCCATCGACCGCTTCCACGTCTGCGTGCTGACCAAAACGACTGATCACCACCCCTTCGATGGCGGGGCCAAACAGGGTGTCATCCACCACTGTGGTGTGATCTTTTTGCAGCCGCCGTTCGCGGTTGGCCTGGACGCGCCTTTGTTGACCCAGATTGAGTTTTGCTTTCTTTGCCACTCGATTCGCCAGTTTATGAACAGATCCAAAGCCAGTATGATACATGCAAATTGGCAAAATTCCGCCATTCCTCCCAATAGAGAGAGCAATCATGACAGTCAGCGCGCAGAACCTGGTATGGATCGACATGGAGATGACGGGTCTCGACCCCGAAGAGAACGTGGTACTGGAGATTGCCACCATCGTCACCGACAAGGATCTGAACGTACTGGCCGAAGGGCCGGTCATCGCCATTCATCAGAGTGATGAAGAGCTGGCCAAGATGGACGACTGGAACGTCAACACCCATACCAAGAGCGGTCTGGTGGCCCGGGTCAAGGCGAGTCAGCACGACGAGGCGAAAGCCATTGCCGAGACCCTCGAGTTCATTCGCCAGTGGGTGCCGGAGCGCACCAGCCCGCTGTGCGGCAACAGCATCGGTCAGGATCGCCGCTTCATGGTCAAGCACATGGCCGAGCTGGAAGCCTTCTTCCACTACCGCAACGTTGACGTCAGTACCATCAAGGAGTTGGTACGCCGCTGGCAGCCGGAACTGCTGGATCAGTTCAAGAAGAGCGGTACCCATCAGGCGCTGGACGACATCCGCGAATCCATCGCCGAGCTGCAGTTCTATCGCAGCCACGTCTTCAAGATCTGATTCCCCGGCAAGGGTTTGTCATACTCTGGCTGCTAAAATCGACAGTTCGGCCAGCTTTTGAGCGAACGCGCGCAACCAGACAAAAAAGCCCTTGCAATTGGAATGACTGCTCTTATAATTCGGCTCCCGTACAGTAGCGCAAGCAACCAAATGCTGTACGGCCTGTTTTAAGGTAGTTGCGGGAATAGCTCAGTTGGTAGAGCACGACCTTGCCAAGGTCGGGGTCGCGAGTTCGAGTCTCGTTTCCCGCTCCAAAAATCTGATGATGACACTGGTACAAACCAGCCCGATGCGGGAATAGCTCAGTTGGTAGAGCACGACCTTGCCAAGGTCGGGGTCGCGAGTTCGAGTCTCGTTTCCCGCTCCAATCATCAGTCAGCCTCAAGACAACCAAATTGTTGCGGGAATAGCTCAGTTGGTAGAGCACGACCTTGCCAAGGTCGGGGTCGCGAGTTCGAGTCTCGTTTCCCGCTCCAAAAAATTTGTAAGTGATATTCCGATGCGGGAATAGCTCAGTTGGTAGAGCACGACCTTGCCAAGGTCGGGGTCGCGAGTTCGAGTCTCGTTTCCCGCTCCAATCACTTGCAGATGACATTCTGTTGCGGGAATAGCTCAGTTGGTAGAGCACGACCTTGCCAAGGTCGGGGTCGCGAGTTCGAGTCTCGTTTCCCGCTCCAAACATTTGTAAGTGACATTCCGTTGCGGGAATAGCTCAGTTGGTAGAGCACGACCTTGCCAAGGTCGGGGTCGCGAGTTCGAGTCTCGTTTCCCGCTCCAATCACTTGTAAATGACATTCCGTTGCGGGAATAGCTCAGTTGGTAGAGCACGACCTTGCCAAGGTCGGGGTCGCGAGTTCGAGTCTCGTTTCCCGCTCCAATCTCTCTTCGAAGTTTTCATAATCCCTTTGAATTACCCCTCACATCGCGCTGCGATGCTTTGTCGTATCTGGCGTTTACTCAGCGTGTCTCTGCCACCTCCTGCAAACAGGAAGGCGGTATGAGTTCATTGTGCGGGTTGTACGAGGGAAAGGTGGTTGGCAGGAAGAATTGCGGGCAAAAAAGAGGAGGGGCCTTGGCTCCTCCTGCATGATTCACTGGCGCGGGCTTAGACCAGAGTAACGTTCTCAGCCTGAGGGCCTTTTTTGCCCTGGGTCACAGTGAACTGGACTTTTTGACCTTCAGCCAGGGTTTTGAAACCGGTGCTCTGGATGGAGGAGAAGTGAACGAATACGTCCGGACCCTGGGATTGTTCAATAAAGCCAAAACCCTTGGTTTCGTTGAACCATTTTACCTGGCCGGTGCGAATGTCAGACATGTGCTAAATCCTATCAATAACAAAATGAAACTAAGCCCGTGCTGGGCTGCATTTGCCTTGCAAGCAGGGGTTGGCTCATGACTGACCACGTCTCTTTGTCCCAGTAGCACGTAGAACAATCCCTGTCTAAAGCACAAACGATTGTACGTTAGCGCCGATCCTTGTCAATTTGACCCCTTTCGTTTTTTGAACAAGCTAAAAATATTGTGAAGTCAGTAGCTTATTTGAAGATATTTGACTGAAAAAAACGGGAGGCCAGGGCCTCCCGTTTTTGTTATTCCTTGAGGGCGAACCCTTCGCCCTGCCGGTCGTAGCGGTAGACCGCCTGACCGTAGGAGCGGATCTCCACCCGCTGGATGCGGCGGGTGTCGTCCACCAGGATGAAGATAGAGCGGCCCGATTGCAGGCGGGTCAGGGGACGATCCGGCCCCTCGATGGCGATCAGGCGGCTCAGCTCGGCACCCGGCAACTCGAATTTACGCCAGATGGAGTAGAGGGTCTCACCCGCCTGCACATCGTGTTGCAGCCAGGTACCGTTGACCTTCTCTTCGACTGGTTTAGCTGCCGCGGGGGCACTGCCTGCCGCGCCATTACCGACAGTTAGAGCTTGAGCAGGTACTGCCAGCGGCACTTCCAGCGAGCCGGAAGGGGCTGCTTTGGGAGCGGATGGTGCTGGCTCCCAGGCCAGCACCATCAACCAGAGCGGGATCAGGATCAGCAGACCTATGGTGTTTTTGCGGGGCAGCGGGCTGGACAGCTTGAATTTGCCTGCTTTGGCATCCTGGCGGCGTTGACCGAGGTTGCTCATCCCTTGGCCAAAACGTTGGCGCAGGGACAGGGTCGCGGCATTGATGCGATGGAGCAGGGATCCTTGTGATTCGTCTTGGCGACGCTGCTGGGCTCGTCTGTTATGGCCTCGTGGGCGACGGTCCGGGGTGGGCACGGCATTTACCTCTCACTACATTGCCTGCCATCAGGCAAATTCGTCGCCTATGGTAAACGGACTCGCCCCCGAGGGGGAGAGTCCTGAGGCGGAAAATTATCAGCTGAGACGAAATTGACCCAATAATTGCTGCAATTTGTCGGCCGCCTGACGCAATGCCTGACTGGCTTTGGCCGTTTCGGTCGCATCCTGAGCGATGTCGTTGGCCAGTGCGTTGGTTTTTGACAGGTTGCCGGAGACGGTTTCTGAGACCGAGCTCTGCTCTTCGGCGGCGGAAGCGATCTGATAGGTCATGTCGTTGATGGTGGAGATGGCCTGGTAGATGCTGCCGAGCGCCTCTTCCGCCAGATCCGCTTCGCTCACTGCCTGATGGGTCAGCTGCTGGCTCTGGGTGATGGCGTTGACTGCATTGGTGGAGCTGAGGCGGATCTTCTCGATCAACTCCTGGGTGTTCTGCACCGCCTGCTGGGTATTGCCCGCCAGTTTGCGCACCTCGTCGGCGACTACCGCAAAGCCGCGGCCCTGTTCGCCAGCCCGGGCAGCCTCGATGGCAGCGTTGAGAGCCAGCAGGTTGGTCTGATCGGCAATCCCCTGAATGACGGTGAGGATGCTGGTGATCTGGGCGCTGTCGTGAGCCAGCCCTTCGACCACTTCAGCCCCTTTACCGGCTTCTGCCGCGACCTTGTGCATCGACTGGATCACCTGCTGGAAGCGCTCCTTGCCCTGATCCGCCGCGCTTTGTGCCTGTTTGGCCGAGTCGGCGGTGTTGTTGGCGTGGGTGGCGACCTCCTGACTGACGTAGGACATCTCCTGTACCGCGGTCAGCATCTGCTCCATCTCCGCCTGATGGTGCTGCAGGTTGTTGTCGGTCTGACCGGCGATGCGATCGGTGTCACCAGCGTAGCGGTTCACCTCGCTGGCAGTCTTGAGCACATCCCCGAGCAGCCCTTGCAGCTTGTCGATAAAGCGGTTGATCCCCTTGGCGAGATCCCCCAGCTCATCCACCGAGCGGGTTGTGAGACGTTTGGTGAGATCCCCTTCACCATCGGCGATGTCATCCACCAGGCTGACCATCTGACGGATGGGGCCAGTGATGCTGCGGGCAATCACCAGCATGGTGGCCAGCGCCAGCGCCAGTACGATAACGGCGCCTACCAATTGCTGGGTCACCGCGGCCCGGTTCATCTCATTGAGCTGGTTTTCCAGTTGATCGGCGCCCGCCAGTACCACCTTGTAGGGCAGGGTGACGATGATGGCCCAGTTGCGGCTCATTCCCGGAACCGAGATTGGTACAGAAATACGCAGATTGTCGTTGAGCTCTTCACGTTGCTCCTGCTGTTGCAGGTACTGTTTCCAGTTGTTGCCCAACAACTCTTTGGCATGCTTGCCCAGCATATTGTCATTGCCGCTGGTACCTGTAATCACACCAGCTGCGCTGACGATCAGGGTCTCCCCTTGGCCATCATAGATGTTATTGTTGAGGCTCTTGGCCTGCTGGTTAAGGGCAGTAACCTCAAGATCGACGCCGATGATCCCCTTGAAGTCTCCGTCAATAAACAGTGGGGATGAGATGGTACTCAGCATGACTTGCTTGCCATTTACATCAAATACATAGGGATCGATAAGGCATGCACTTTTATGCTGTTGGGGGCAACTGTAATAGTCGTTGGCTGGGTTACCGAAGCTGTCGGTATCTGTTTTGGTAATGGAGTAAAGCAGGTCTGTGCCTATAGAACCCCCGTCACGGTAGTAATAGGGAACAAACCGGCCATTACTGTCACTGCCCAGCTCCTTCTGGCCGACATAATTACTATCTTGCTCGTCCAGTGCGTTGGGCTCAAATCCCGCCAAGACGCCATATATCTGAGGATCTGTGGTCAACGTTTTTTTCATTAGTGCAACAACGTTGGGGCGCGTCAGTGGTAGCTCCTTGGAAATGGCCAGTTGAACCACTCCTGCAAGTTGTTGGTCATATGCCAATGCCTTTTGTAGCAGTTGGGTGATGGTGGCCGCCTCGGCGCGGGCATTGGCGCTGACCTTCTGCCAGGCCTCCTGCTGCAGCGCTTCACGGCTGGAGCTGATGGTGAGTTGTTGAGTCTGCTGACCCGAGTATTGGTTGAGCAGGATCAGGATGACCAAGGCGGTGGTCATGGCGATCCCGGCCATCACTAGAATGCGATTCTGGATAGAACGGAACTGCATCGTCTCTTCCTTTTTAGTAGCGGTGTTATTTGGATATCGACCGAAGCCGACAGTGGTTGTAGCAAATAGGAAATAGAACTTCTGTTTTGCGATCCCCTTCAAATATCAGGCGGCAAGCGCCCCGCCAGTAAATTTAATCCCCTACTTTAGCCCGCAATGGCTTCATGGTTTTCCCATCCGTGATTGTCGGTGCTAAAATGCGACGGTTTTTTTAACGAATTGGCCCAAGGCCCTCTACACAAGGCTTAAAGATGAAAGTCAAAACCCGTTTTGCTCCCAGCCCGACCGGCTTTTTGCATGTCGGCGGTGCCCGTACCGCACTCTATTCCTGGTTGTTTGCAAAGAACCAGGGCGGTGAGTTCGTGCTGCGTATTGAGGATACCGACCTGGAACGTTCCACTCAGGAGGCGATCGACGCCATCATTGAGGGCATGGAATGGCTGGAGCTGAACTGGGATGAGGGCCCCTACTACCAGACCAAGCGCTTCGATCGCTACAACGGTTTGATCGACGAGATGCTGGCCGATGGCCGCGCCTACAAGTGCTTCTGCTCCAAAGAGCGTCTGGAAGCACTGCGCGAAGGCCAGATGGCCAACGGCGAGAAGCCCCGTTATGACGGCAAGTGCCGCGACCACGCCCACGATCACCCGGCCGATGCGCCGCACGTCATCCGCTTCCGCAACCCGACCGAAGGTTCTGTGGTGTTCGATGACCATGTCCGTGGCCGCATCGAGTTCGCCAACACCGAGCTGGACGATCTGATCATTCGCCGTACCGACGGCGCGCCGACCTACAACTTCTGTGTTGTAGTCGATGACTGGGATATGGAGATCACCCACGTGGTGCGTGGTGAAGACCACATCAACAACACCCCGCGCCAGATCAACATCTACAAGGCGCTGAACGCGCCGGTGCCGGAGTTTGCCCACGTCTCCATGATCCTGGGTGACGACGGCGCCAAGCTCTCCAAGCGCCACGGTGCTGTCTCCGTGATGCAGTACCGCGACGACGGCTACCTGCCGGAAGCGCTGCTGAATTATCTGGTACGTCTGGGTTGGTCCCACGGCGATCAGGAGATCTTCAGCCTGGAAGAGATGATCAAGCTGTTCAGCCTGGATGCCATCTCCAAGTCCGCCTCTGCCTTCAACACCGACAAGCTGCTGTGGCTGAACAACCACTACATGCGCAGCCTGGATCCGGCTTATGTTGCCAAGCATCTGGCATGGCACATGGAAAACCAGAAGATCGACACAAGCAATGGCCCGGCGCTGGCCGACGTGGTCACCCTGCTGGCCGAGCGCTGCAACACCCTGGTCGAGATGGCCGCCCAGAGCCGCTATCTGTTCGAAGATTTTGAGGCGATCGACGAAGCGGCAGCCAAGAAGCACCTGCGTGGCGTTGCTGCCGAGCCGCTGGCTCTGGCCAAGACCAAGCTGGCTGCACTGGATAGCTGGACCACCGAAGCGCTGCACGAGCTGATAGAAGCGACCGCCGCCGAGCTGGGTCAGGGCATGGGCAAGGTTGGTATGCCGCTGCGTGTGGCCGTCACTGGTCTGGGTCAATCCCCTGCCATCGACGCCGTGATGGCACTGGTCGGCAAAGAGCGTGTACTTGCTCGTATCGACCGTGCACTGGCTTACATCGAAGCCCGCATGGCTGCCGAGTAAGTTCTGCCGAGGTGGCAGGCGAGGGGATAACCTCGCTCTGCCATATGCTGAATAGCAAAAATCCGAAACCACTGGTTTCGGATTTTTTTATGGCCAGCGCACAGGCCGATAGCAAATCGGGGATAAAAAAATGCCAGTCAGCTGACTGGCATTTTTGTTGGCGAAAGCCTGACTTAGTGACCGTCTACCCAGAAGAACTTGAGGACGAACAGCAGGGCTACCACCAGTACGCAGGGGTTGATCTCGCGCCAGCGGCCGGTGCCCGCCTTCATCACGCAGTAGGAGATGAAGCCCACGGCGATCCCCTCGGTGATGGAGAAGCTGAACGGCATCATCACTGCAGTCATGAAGGCCGGTACCGCTTCGGTCAGATCTTCCCACTTCACCCGGGTCAGCTCGGAGCACATCAGCACGCCCACATAGATAAGGGCGCCAGCGGCGGCATAGGCCGGCACCATGGCGGCGACCGGAGAGAAGAAGATCGCCAGCAGGAACAGGATGCCGACCACGATGGCAGTCAGACCGGTACGGCCGCCGACGGCAACGCCGGAGCTGCTCTCGATGAAGGCGGTGACCGAGGAGGTGCCCATAAAGGCACCGCCGACCGAGCTCACGCTATCGACCAGCAGTGCCTGCTTCATGCGCGGGAAGTGCCCCTTGTCATCAGCCAGCTTGGCGCGGTTGGTGACGCCAATCAGGGTGCCGGAGGAGTCGAACAGGTTGACCAGCATAAAGGAGAAGATGATCCCGGCGAGGCTGATGTCGAGCGATCCCATCAGATCCAGCTGGCCGAACACCGGCTCGATGCTGGGGGGCATGGAGACAAAACCCTTGAAGGTGACATCGCCAAACAGCCAGCCCAGCGCCGTGGTGACCACGATGGCGATCAGCACGGCGGAGTGGACGCCGCGGGCGGAGAAGATGCAGATCAGGAAGAAGCCGAGCAGACCCAGCAGGCAGGGCAGGGAGGTGAGGTTGCCCACGGTCACCATGGTCGCGGGGCTGGCCACCACGATCCCGGCGTTGTGCAGGCCGAGCAGGGCGATCAGCAGACCGATACCGGCGGTGATGCCGACCCGCAGGGTGAGCGGAATGTTGCCGATAAGCCAATAACGCACCCGCAGCAGGGTGAGGATCAACAGACCCATGGCGCCCCAGAAGATGGTACCCATACCCACTTGCCAGGAGTAGCCCATACCGGCCACGACCACGAAGGCGAAGAAGGCGTTGAGGCCCATGGCGGGTGCCAGCGCGATGGGCAGGTTGGCGAGCAGACCCATTAGGATGCTGCCGATACCGGCGATGAGGCAGGTGGTGACAAAGACTGCCTGGGTGTCCATGCCGGCCGCAGAGAGGATCTGCGGGTTGACGAACACGATATAGACCATGGTCAGGAAGGTAGTGATGCCGGCGATCAGTTCGGTGCGGGCGTTGGTGCCATGGCCCTTCAGGGCAAACAGACGCTCAAGCAATCCTTGCCCGGCAGCCTGTGTGGGGGCCTGTTGTGGTTGATTCATGTTGGATTCCAATAGGTGACGTGAAATAAGCAGCAGGCGAGCGGGCTCCCATTCATGGGGGAGTGATGGCCCTGTTTCTGGTGGAGAAGTAACCAGACTCGTCCTGGTACCGTGACGGCGCGCACATTTTTACACAGGCGACGCCGTTTACAAACCCCGGATCTGCGAAGCGGATCAATGAATGGAGCAAAAGATCAAACGTTTGCTTTTTCGCCAACAAAAAAGGTTCTCGTCGGAGAACCTTTTTGGCGCGGAGAGGGCAGAGATCAGAGAGTTTTGAAGTAGCGCTCCACCAGCTGGGCCAGCACCGAATCGAGCTGATCCTGCACTTCCCCCAGCTCGCGGCCGAAGCGGCGCAGAAAGAGGCTGGCCTGCTCCTCGCTCAGCTTGAGATCGTTGAGAAAGAACTCCTGCTCCGGCAGCTTCTTGTCGTAACGGGGGATCAGCACCCAGCTCACCAGCTCCGGCTCGACCGCTTCGAAGATTTTGGCGGCGGCAACGCAGAAGGTTTCGATGTGTTCCTTGCCATCCGGCCCGAGACAGCCGGGTTCAACCCGGATCTGGATGGTCAGTTTTTTGGTCATTTCAGTACATCCATGCAATGTTATCCGTCTTGGATTGTAAGCCAAAAGGCAACAGAAAGGGGAGCCGGAGCTCCCCTTGTGACGCTGGTCGCAGCTGCGATGGTACGGCTTGCACCGACCGACAGCTTACTTGGCGATGCGCTTGTACTTGGCGCGGTGCGGCTGGATGGCCTCGGCACCGTAGGTCTTCTTCTTCCACTCTTCGTATTCGGTAAAGTTACCTTCGAAGAACTCGATCTTGCCCTCATCCTGATAGTCGAGGATGTGAGTGGCGATACGGTCGAGGAACCAGCGGTCGTGGGAGATGACCATGGCACAACCCGGGAACTCCAGCAGGGCGTTCTCGAGGGCGCGCAGGGTTTCGATATCCAGATCGTTGGTCGGTTCATCCAGCAGCAGCACGTTGCCGCCGGTCTGCAGCAGCTTGGCCAGATGCAGACGACCGCGCTCACCACCGGAGAGTTCGCCAACCCGCTTCTGCTGGTCGGAACCTTTGAAGTTGAAGCGGCCGATATAGGCGCGGCTCGGGAACTCGTAGTTGCCGATGCGCAGGATATCCTGACCGTCAGCGACCTCTTCGAATACCGTCTTCTTGTCATCCATGCTGTCGCGGAACTGATCGACAGAGGCGAGCACCACGGTTTCACCCAGGGTGATGGCGCCGGAATCCGGCTGCTCCTGACCCGACATCATGCGGAACAGGGTCGACTTACCGGCACCGTTAGGACCGATGATGCCGACGATGGCCCCTTTCGGAATGGCAAACGACAGATCGTCGATCAGCACCCGATCACCGTAGGATTTGCGCAGGTTGGCCACTTCCACCACCTTGTCGCCGAGGCGCGGTCCGGGCGGAATGAACAGCTCGTTGGTCTCGTTGCGCTTCTGGTAGTCGTTGGTGTTGAGTTCTTCGAAGCGAGCCATACGGGCCTTGGACTTGGCCTGACGGCCTTTCGGGTTTTGACGAACCCACTCCAGCTCTTTCTCGATGGACTTGCGACGGGCCGCTTCGGAACTGGCTTCCTGCGCCAGACGGGCGTCCTTCTGCTCCAGCCAGGAGGAGTAGTTGCCTTCCCACGGGATACCTTCGCCGCGGTCCAGCTCCAGGATCCAGCCTGCCACGTTGTCGAGGAAGTAACGGTCGTGGGTGATCGCCACTACAGTGCCTTCGTAGTCGTGCAGGAAGCGCTCCAGCCAGGCCACGGATTCCGCATCCAGGTGGTTGGTCGGTTCGTCCAGCAGCAGCATGTCAGGCTTTTCCAGCAGCAGACGGCACAGTGCCACACGGCGGCGCTCACCACCGGAGAGGTGCTTGATCTTGGCATCCCAGGCCGGCAAGCGCAGGGCATCGGCCGCACGCTCCAGCTGGTTTTCCATGTTGTGACCGCCCTGGGCCTGGATAATGGCCTCCAGCTCGCCCTGTTCGCGGGCCAGCTTGTCAAAATCGGCATCCGGGTCGGCGTAGGCCGCATAGACCTCGTCCAGGCGGGCCATGGCGCGCTTCACCTCGCCAACGGCCTCTTCGACCGCTTCGCGTACGGTCTGCTCCGGCTCCAGCTTCGGCTCCTGCGGCAGGTAGCCGATCTTGATGCCGGGCTGTGGACGGGCTTCCCCTTCGATCTCGGTGTCGATGCCCGCCATGATGCGCAGCAGGGTCGATTTACCGGCGCCGTTCAGACCCAGCACGCCGATCTTGGCGCCCGGGAAGAAGCTCAAGGAGATGTTCTTGAGAATATGACGCTTGGGCGGCACTACCTTGCCGACCCGGTTCATGGTGTAAATAAATTGAGCCATTGGCTAATTCTCTTCCTTTTCAGCAGGTTAATGTCATGGCATTAACAGACTGATGTCGTGGTGGGGCCAGGTCGACACAGGTCAACCGGGTTCCAAAAAACCCGTCGATTGTAAACCAACGGACGAGGGGGGGCAAAGGTGGCACCCGGCTATGTCCCCCCTTTGCCGCAGCGGTCACGCCTTGCTGCATCAGCCGTGCAATTTGGGCATGATGTGGGCTGCCGTTTTGTTCCGGAGCCCTCATGAACCCATCTCCTCAAGCCCCCTCACTGGCCGCCTTTCTCTGCACAATGGGATTGGACGCTGCCCTGAGCGAAGCCATCAGCCTGCGCTTGCCACGGCAGACACTGCGCGCCGGTTATGCACTGTTGGCGCAAGGGGCAGAGCAGGAAGCTGCCTTCTATATCGAAGCGGGCATCGCTCGCGCCTGCCACTACACCCGGGACGGACAGGAGCGCTGCAAGGAGTTCTACTTCGAGGGGGAGCTCTGCCTGCTCTATGACAGCTGGCTCGCTGTGTCGCCCGCCCGCTACCAGCTGGAGGCGCTGACGGAGCTGCAGGTGGTGCGGATGCCGCTCGCCCTGCTGGATGAGCCCGCTTGGCAGCCGGTCTGCATGGCCTTGTTGCGCCAGCAGCTGGGTTACAAGGAGCGCAAGGAGGCGTTTTTGCTGCTTCACTCTCCCGAGGAACGTTATCGGGAGCTCTGTCACACCTTCCCCCACTGGCCTGCGCGGCTCACTCAGGTGCAGCTCGCCAACTATATCGGTATCACTCCGGTCACCCTGTCACGGATCCGCAGGCGCATTAACACGGGTTAATGCCGCTCTCCGACCATCCCCTCATGCTGCGCCATCCAAATGACGGATGAGGAGTGGATGATGTCGCTGTTTCTGTGGTCGCAGCTGGTGGTGAGCCTGGCCTTGTTGCTCGATCTGTTGTCGTTTCAGTTGCGGGCGCGCCGCAGGATCCTGGCCTGTCTGGCCCTCTCCTGCGCCCTCAATGCCGGTCACTTTGCCCTGCTCGGGCAGTGGTCGGCCGCCAGCCTGTTGCTGCTGGCCAGCGTGCGCTTTGTTGTGAGTATCTGGCTGGTTCACCGCATCTTGATGTGGCTTTTCATGGGATTGGCCTGTGCGGCGGCGCTGGCGACCTATCAGGGCCTGATCTCATGGATCGGGCTGCTGGCTAGCCTGCTGCAAACCCGGGCCGCGTTTTGCCCGGATGATCGCCTTTTGCGGCGCTGGATGCTGCTCGGTACCCTCTGCTGGCTGGTTAACAATCTGCTGGTGGGCTCACCGGTCGCCGCGCTGATGGAGGGGCTGTTTCTGGTCAGCAATCTGGTTGGCTACTACCGCCACTATGGCTTCGATTATTGGGGGCGTGGCCGCCACAGTGGCCGCAGAAAGAGGCGTGTGCCGCCTTCCGATCGGGCGAGCACCTGACCTCCCGCTCAGGGCTGCTTGTGGCCAGCGAAGTAGAGCACCCGTTTCACATACTCCTGCGTCTCGTCATAGGGTGGGATCCCGCCATAGCGTTCCACCGCTTTTTCCCCGGCATTGTAGGCTGCCGAGATCAGTACCCAGTCGCCATCGAAGCGGCGATCTAGCCATTTGAGATAACTGACGCCACCCTTGATGTTCTGGGCTGGATCGAATGGCCGGGTTACCCCGAACCGTTGCTGGGTTTCGGGGATCAGCTGCATTAGCCCCTGAGCATTCTTGGGTGAAACGGCGCGGCTGTTGAGATTGGATTCGGCGATGGCAATCGCCAGTACCAGCCGGGCATCCACCTTATGGTGTTTGGCGGCGTGACGCAGCATGCTGACCAGTTTTTGCTTGGCGGGGGGCTGGCGGGCAACCCAGGAGTCGACATTGAAGGGGGTGGAAGGGAGCCCGGCCAGATAGCCACCCTGCCCGCCACGGATCCCGATGCCACACCGCTCTCCCATAGGGGCATTGCCGATGCGGGCGTTGTAGTAACGGGCGGCCTGTTGGTTGCCCAGGCGCATCGCCATGGCGAGATAACTGTTGGCCAACCTGGCGCTGCGTACCGAGGCGGGGCCGGTGGCGAGCAGGCGGCCGATCCGGAAATATCCCTCTGGGTTGCCACTGCTGGCGGCGACACAGTAGAAGGCGATGGCTTTTTGCAGATTGCCGTGTTGCTGGGCCACTTGACCCTGCTTGATCGCCGTCAGCGCCTTGGGGGCCTGTCTGAAATCCCTGCCTTGTGCCATCGCCCGCGGCGTACCTGCCAGTAACAACGACAAAAAAAGCAGCAAAAACAGTCCGTTTTCGCTGATGTGCCTCATGGGTTATCTCCTGTTTGAGTACAGAAGATATAGAGGAACATGGCTGCTATCGCCACGAACCCAGAGGATCCTGTTGTTATAGCCGGTTGATTTCAGAGAACAAAACGGTATGGAACTAACGGTATCTCGACCGTTTCACACCATTTTTCATCCGGTTAGAAGTCGTGGTGATACTCCTGTTCATCCTGCACCGTGGGAGGAAGCGTGTGATAGAAGCTGCCAATTTCGCTGACAACCCAGAGCGAAAGCAGGGCCAGCAGGCTGAGCAGGGGAAGCAGAGAGTGGCTCTGGGTCAGGGCATAGGCCGCAATGGCGGCACCGGTCAAAAGCAGGGTTCGGATCATGAGGTGGCTCCTTGTCGTCATGGGGGTGTTGCGTGGCCACGGACAGAGCGCCTGGGGTCGGGAGTTGTTCCCGGGTGGCACGAAGCGCGCTGAGTATATCGCGTCATGCCGCTGCCGATCCGTGGTGTCATCACACTTTCCATAGTCATGGGTTTCGTATCGAGTTGGGCCCCGCCAGATGCGGAGCCAGTAATGGTTTGACGGTCAGAAGAAACCGCCGTTGCTATCGTCGCTGTCGGCCCAGCCGCCACTCTGGCTATCGTCGTCGAGAAAATTGCTGCCAACATCGGGAGGTGAATCCCAGCTGTCCCAGCGTACCGGTTCTGCATCGACCGGATTGGCAATGGGCGCTGGCTCTATGATGTCGATGATCTCCTCGGGCCGATTGTTGTGAAACAGTCCGCCGATCATATCGGCCAGCATCACGCCACCGGCCACACCGGCGGCGGTTTGCAGGGCGCCGCCCAAAAAGGAGCTGGTACGGGATGCTGGCTGGGCAGGAGCGGATGCCGGTGGCGGCGTAAAGCGCGGGGGCGGGCTGCTTTCGCTACCAAACAGGCCGGAGAGAAAACTGCCGCTGCTCGGGGCGCTCTGGCTGGCTTCCAGCTCCTTGACCCGCTCGTTGAGGCGGGTAAGGGCTGCCTGCTGAATTAGCAGCGCCTGGGCCATGTAGTAGGGGGCATCGGGCTGCTGGGCCAGATGCTGGCGGATCAGCTGATCCGCTTGTGGGTCTCGCTTGCTATCCCTGGCTTGCGCTTGCTTGAGGCGGTCGAACAGTCCATCGATCAGACCCTGTTCCTGTGATTGTATCTCAAATCCTCGCTATGGTGCGCAGACAGTGCGTTCAGCCATCCTAAAACCCGCGGGGCATCAGTGGTATCTGATTAACTCATCAATGACCGAGGGGCTACCCGCGCTCGTCAGCGGGCGGGCCGATAGTAGTCGATATACCAGCGGACGAACTTGGCAACACCTTGCTTGAGGGGCGTAGCGGGGCGCAGACCGGTGAGGGTGTGTAGCGGTTCGCTGTCGGCCCAGGTGGCGTGCATGTCACCTGCCTGCATCGGCAGCATCCGCTTGATGGCGGGTTTGCCGATGGCCTTTTCCAGCGCCTCGATAAAATCGAGCAGCCGCACCGGTTGGCCGTTGCCGATATTGAGGATGCGGTAGGGGGCGGCGCTCTCGGCCGCGCTCTGCTCGCTGGCGTGCCAATCGGAATTGGGGCGGGGCGGCTGGTCGGCCACAGCGAGGATCCCCTCGACGATGTCGTCGATATAGGTGAAGTCGCGGCTGAGATCGCCGTGGTTGTACACATCGATGGGCTCTCCCGCGAGGATGGCGCGAGTGAACTTGATGATGGCCATGTCGGGGCGGCCCCAGGGGCCGTAGACGGTAAAGAAGCGCAGCCCTGTGGTGGGCAGGCCATAGAGCGCCGAGTAGGCGTGGGCCATCAGCTCGCCGCTCTTCTTGGTGGCGGCGTAGAGGGAGACGGGGTGATCTACCTGCTGCGCGGTTGAGTAGGGCATCTGATCCCCCATGCCATAGACCGAGCTGGAGGAGGCGTAGAGCAGATGCTGAATCCCGTGGTGACGACACCCCTCCAGCACCGTCAGCATACCGGTGAGGTTGCTGTCGGCATAGGCGAACGGATTGTCGATTGAGTAGCGCACCCCCGCTTGCGCCCCCAGATGGATCACCCGCTCGAAGCGATGGCGGGCAAACAGGGCCGCCATGGCTTCACGAGCTGCCAGATCCAGCCGCTCGAAGTGAAAATGGGGGAAACTGACCAGCTGGGCCAGCCGCGCCTCTTTCAGACTCACCTCGTAGTAGTCGTTGAGGTTGTCGAGCCCCACCACCTGATGACCTGCGGCGCACAGTTGGTTGGCTACATGAAAACCGATAAAACCGGCGACGCCGGTGACCAGATAGATCATGGCTGGGTCTCCGGATTGCAGTTCGCATTGGCTGGCTGCTTTTTGGCTGGTAGATGTGGCCGCCCGATGGCGTGATAGTCAAACCCGAGTTCGCTGAGCTGGCGTGGCTCATAGAGGTTGCGGCCATCGATGATGACAGGCTGGTTGAGCAGCGCTTTCAGCTGCTGGAAATCGGGGGCGCGAAACGCCTGCCACTCGGTGCAGATCAGCAGGGCATCGGCCCCTTCCAGTGCCGCTTCCTGAGTCGGGCAGAGCAGCAGATCCGGCCGCTGGCCGTAGATCTGGCGGGCACGCCCCATTGCCTTGGGATCAAAGGCCTGCACCCGGCCACCGGCAGCCCAGATGGAGGCCAGCAGCGGGCGGCTCGGCGCATCGCGCATATCGTCGGTGCCGGGTTTGAATGCCAGCCCCCACAGGGCGAAGGTGCGGCCGCGCAGATCCGGCCCGAAGCAGGTCCGCAGGGTTTGCGCCATCTTCTGTTGCTGGCGCTGGTTGACCTGCTCGACCGCCGCTAAAAGCGGGGCGTCGCAGCCGACACTCGCCGCGGTATGGCGCAACGATTTGATATCTTTGGGGAAGCAGGAGCCGCCGTAGCCGCAGCCCGGGTAGATAAAGTGGTAACCGATGCGGGGATCGGCCCCCATCCCCTGGCGCACCGCCTCGATATCGGCCCCCAGTTGCTCGGCGAGGGCCGCCATCTCGTTCATAAAGGAGATCTTGGTGGCCAGCATGGCGTTGGCGGCGTACTTGGTGAGCTCGGCGCTGCGCTGATCCATCACCACGATCCGGTCGTGATTGCGGTTGAAGGGGGCGTAGAGGGCGCGCAACTGCTCAAGTGCCCGCTCGCTGTCACAGCCGATGATGATGCGATCCGGCCGCATGCAGTCGTTGACCGCCGCTCCCTCCTTGAGAAACTCGGGGTTGGCCGCCACCTCGCAGGTGAGGGTCCGTCCACGCATAGCCAACTGCTGCTCAATATGTTCCCTTACTTGCTGCGCTGTGCCGACCGGTACTGTGCTCTTGGTCACCACCAGCTTGGGGCGGCTCATCAGTCGGCCTATGGTGTCGGCCACCGCCAGCACATGTTGCAGATCGGCCGAGCCATCCTCGTCAGCTGGTGTACCTACGGCGATCAGCAGCAGGTCGGCGTGTGCCACGGCAATGGCGGGATCGACCGTGAAGCTCAGGCGGCCGCTGGCCAGATGGCTCTCGACCAGCGGGGCCAACCCCGGCTCATAGAAGGGGATCTGCCCCAGCCTGAGGGCGGCGATCCGTTCATCATCCACATCCACGCAGCAGACATGATGGCCCACCTCGGCCAGAACGGCGGCCTGCACCAGCCCGACATAGCCTGTGCCAAAAATGGTGACCTTCATGAAAAGTGCCTCGTGCTGTGAATGGGGGATGGCGCGCTTAAACCGCGGCATGCTGCATCTTGGTGCAGCGAGTGTCAATGCCAGATGACAGGCACCAGAATGGGGCGTTCAGCCTGACTGTTGTGATCCTTTTCACAAAAAATAGACTGGACCCCATAACGAAGCCCTGTGGACAGGGCTCGCAGCCCGCCCGCAACTGCAGGCGACAGACACTCTCTCTTTACTTCGTTTGGATACAGGTTATGGACAACACCTCGATTCGCACTGCCCATCCTATTTATGAGGATGTGCTGGCCCTGCTGACGGCGGCCGGCTTTGTTTCCCTCGGCATCTTTCTGTTTCATCAGGTTGGCCTGCTCACCGGCGGGACTGCCGGGCTGGCGCTGTTGCTGCAAAAGGTGACCGGTATCAGCTTCGGCCTGCTGTTTTTCGGCATCAACCTGCCCTTCTACGCGCTGGCATGGCTGCGGATGGGGCCACGTTTTACCTTCAACACCTTTGTCTCGGTGGCGGCAGTCTCCTACATGACCGATCACCTCAACGGGGTGCTGCAGATCGGCAAGATAGAGCCCCTCTATGCGGCGCTGATCGGCGGCACCCTGATCGGCATGGGGCTGCTCATCATGTTTCGCCACAAGTCGAGTCTGGGGGGCTTCAACATTCTGGCGCTCTTTATTCAGGATCGCTTTGGCATCCGGGCGGGCAAGCTGCAGATGGGGCTCGATTGCGCCATTGTTGTTGCCTCGTTTTTCGTGGTGCAGCCTTGGATTCTGGCGCTCTCCATCGTGGCGGCGGTCATCTGTAATCTGATGTTGACACTCAACCACAAGCCGGGCCGCTACCAGATTGCCTGACGAGCGGCAGCCGTGACGCGATAAGACAAGCGTGACCCGATAGCACGAGGCGGCCTGATAGCCGCCTCGTCTATTTCTACCCTGGGGTTTGTTCGCTGCGCCTAGCTCGCCTGCTCCAGCCTGCTGTCGCCGCTTATAGCGTTGCCGCTGATGGCGTGACTACCGACGGCGAGCGGGGTGTGGCAGGCCACCTGATGATGGGACTCATCACACGCCTCAAGCCTTGGTGCCTTGCTTTTGCACAGATCGGTCGCATGGGGACAGCGCTGGTGGAAGTGACAGCCGCTTGGCGGCGAGATGGGGGAGGGCACATCGCCGGTCAGCAGAATGCGCTGGCTGCGCCTGCGCGGGTCCGGCACCGGAATGGCGGAGATCAGCGCCTGAGTGTAAGGGTGGCGCGGCGCCAGATAGAGCGACTGGGCATCCGCCAGCTCGACGATCCGTCCCAGATACATCACTGCGATGCGATCCGAGATATGTTTGACCACCGACAGATCGTGGGCGATGAAGATGATGGAGAGGTTCATCTCCCGCTGCAGGCTGAGCAGCAGGTTGACAATCTGCGACTGCACCGAGACATCGAGGGCCGAGACCGCCTCGTCGCACACCAGCAGCTTGGGCTTGAGGGCGATGGCGCGGGCGATGCCGATCCGCTGGCGCTGACCGCCGGAAAACTCGTGGGGGTAGCGATCCACCGCACTGCCCGGCAGGCCCACTTTTGCCAGCAACTCCTGCACCCAGCCGCGTCGCTGCTCAGTGTTGCCTTTACCGTGGATGATAAAGGGCTCCTCCAGGATCTGGCCCACGGTGTGGCGGCTGTTGAGGGATTCTGCAGGATCCTGAAATACCATCTGCATCTCCTGACGCAGGGAGCGCATCTCCTTCGGGCTGAGGGCGGTGATATCGCGCCCCTCGAAGGTGATGGTGCCCGCGGTCGGCTCGAACAGCTTGAGCAGACTGCGCCCGAGGGTGGACTTGCCGCAGCCCGACTCACCCACCAGCCCCAGCGTCTCCCCCTGTTTCAGGTCGAAGCTGATGCCATCCACCGCGTGAACCGTATATTGCTTGCGCAGGAACCCGCCTCCCAGCCGGAAGTGCTGTTTCAGATCCCTGACCGATAACAGAGTGCTCATACGGTCAACTCCTTCCAGTAGTGACAGGCGACATGGTGGCGCGGATTGAGTTGCTCCACCGCCGGAATGGCGCTGATGCAGAGATCGGTCGCATGGGGGCAGCGGTTGGAGAAGCGGCAGCCAGCGGGCATCTCGTGCAGGGCTGGCACCTGTCCCTTGATGGTCTTGAGCAGGCTCTTGGGCTCATCCTCAAGGCGCGGGATCGAGCTCATCAAGCCGTGGGTATAGGGGTGACGGGGATGGTCAAACAGCTCGAACACGTCGGCCTGCTCTACCGCCCGCCCGGCGTACATCACCACCACTTCGTCGCACAGCTCAGCCACTACCCCGAGATCGTGGGTGATAAAGATGATGGCCATCCCGGTCTGGGCCTGCAGCTCTTTCATCAGTTCGAGGATCTGGGCCTGAATGGTGACATCCAGCGCCGTGGTCGGCTCGTCGCAGATAAGCAGGTCTGGCTCGCAGGAGAGCGCCATGGCGATCATCACTCGCTGGCGCATGCCGCCGGAGAGGTTGTGGGGATAGACCGCAAAGCGCTGGGCCGGTTCCGGGATCCCCACCTTCTGCAGCATGGCGATGGCCGCGGCTTTACGCTGGGCCTTGTCATACTCGGGGCGATGGAGGCGAAACACCTCCATCAGCTGCTCCCCCACCGTCTGCACCGGGTTGAGGGCCGTCATCGGTTCCTGAAAGATCATCGAGATGCGGTTGCCGCGCACCTTGTACATCTGATCTGGCGCAAGCGACAGCAGCTCCTCCCCCTGAAAGCGGATGGAACCGGCGACTACCTGACCATGGGGCTTGGGCAATAGCCCCATGATGGCGAGCGAGGTAACGCTCTTGCCACAGCCGGACTCGCCGACGATCCCCAGCGTCTGACCTGGGGCCACCTTGACGCTGACCCCGTCGAGCACCTTGATCTTGCCGTCATCGACGGCGAACTCCACCTCGAGATCGCGTACTTCGAGGATTGGAGCTGGGTGCTGGCCGTTATCAGCGGCGAACTCCCCCCCGTTATCCGGTACGTCAAGAATGGGGGCCTGAGTGTTGGGCATAACGGCTGCTCCCTTCGCAATGGCCTGAATATCAATGACGTGCATAGGTCTTGTCGAGCAGGTTGATGGGCGCCAGCGCCTCCCCTGCCTCCTTGGCGTTGCGGGTCTCTTCCTTCACCTTGGGATCGAGCCAGAGCAGACCGCCACTACTGTGAGGATAACCGTCCATCGGCCAGTAGAGCAGATCCGGCGTGTTCTTGGTGGCAGGCACCTCGGGCAGCATCACATAACGCCAGCTGCTGGCCCGCACATAGTTGAGCTGCACCCCGGGCACGAAGATGGCGAGGTCATAGATGCGCTGCTGGATCTGCTGGGAGAGCTTGGCCCGTTTGTCCATGTCGAATTCGACGTTGTAGGCGTCGATCAGCGCGTCCAGCTCCTTGTCCGCTACGTTGAACAGGTTGTTGGTCTGCGGCTTGTTGGCGTTGGCGGAGTGGAAAAACTCCCAATACTGCGGATAGAGACCGCCGCCGCCCCAACCGAGCCAGGCCGCTTCGTGTTTCTTCTCCAGCATCACCTTGAAACCGGTGGCGCCATCCACCAGATTGAGCTCCAGATCCAGCCCCGCTTTCTTGGCCTCTTCTTTCAGCACAGTCAGTCGCTTGGAGTGCTCCTGACTGGTGTAGGTGAGCGCCAGCGTCAGCCGCTCACCCTTCTCATTTTGCAGGATGCCGTCCGGCCCCGGCTTGTTGTAGCCGCCCTTGGCAAAGTACTCCCGCGCCTTGTCGATGTCATAAGCCCGCTCCGGCAGCGTGATGTCAGTGAACTCGCCAAAGCCCGAGTCAAAGGTGGTGGCTCTGTCATAGTCGCCGCGCAGCACCGTCTCGATCATCTTGTCGATGTTGAAGGCGTGCTGGATGCCGAGGCGCACGTTTACGTCCGCCAGCTTGGGGTTGGCCACATTGAGGTGCACCCCCTGACCGCCCTGTTTGGTATCGGTCATGGCCATTACCTTCTGCACGTAGCCTTTTTTGTACTCCGGGGTGACCGCTTTTTCATGCCACCAGTTGGGCAGGATCATCTCGAAGGTATCGAGCTCCCCTTTCAGGAAGTGGCGGAAGGCGATGTTGTGGTCGCGGATCACCTGCACCTTGATGGTGTCGATGTTGAATCTGTGCTGGTTGTAGCGATCGTCTTTTGCCCACCAATCCTTCTGCTTGCTGAAGGTGACCGACTTGCCCTTCTTGACGTCGCTGATCACGTAGGGACCTGTGGTGGGCACCACGGCCCAGTTGTACTGCTTCACCCAGTTGGGGGTCAGCTTGTAGTAGTGCTTGGGCTGGGGCCACAGCTCGGTGGTGTTGAGCAGGTCCATCTTGGCCTTGCGGTTGCCCGCTTTGACCATAATGGTGTGATCATCGATCTTCTCTACCGCTACCACTTCAGTGGTGTAGTAGTTGT
Source organism: Aeromonas sp. Lyrl_2 (assembly GCF_051948815.1). Taxonomy (NCBI): domain Bacteria; kingdom Pseudomonadati; phylum Pseudomonadota; class Gammaproteobacteria; order Aeromonadales; family Aeromonadaceae; genus Aeromonas; species Aeromonas sp. Lyrl_2. The sequence continues at coordinate 239,306 of NZ_JAYJLJ010000001.1, read as the reverse complement.
TGAACCAGGGCCCCTTGATGTGTTTGGAGCGCATCATCTCGTAGCCGAAGGTGTAGTCGTCAGCATTGACCGGCTTGCCATCCGACCATTTGGCGCGGGGATCCAGCTTGAAGTAGACGGTCTGGCTGTCTGGCGCGATGGCCCAGTGGGTCGCCAGCGAGGGAATGGGGTTGCCGGTATTGGGATGGAAGCTGATGAGTCGCAACTGGTTATCGAGAATAAAGGAGCGGAACGATCCGTTGGAGTCAGGCCCCACGGTGCGGAACGTCAGCGGAAAGCTCTCCACAAACATATTGAGGCTGCCGCCCGGCTGCGCCTTGGGGGAGGCGAACACAGGATCCGTGTCGTTGGTCTCCCATTTGAGATCCGCGGGCAGGCTGGCCGCCCAGACCCAGGATCCGTTTACCAGCACAAAGAGAGCACCTATCCATTTGATTTTATTTTTCATGTTTGACTTCCAGGTCTGGCCCCTGCACTGGGGGTCTTGATTGATAACGGGATTATCCCTTGCTCCCGGGACCGCCGATGGCGGCGGCCCGTCCTTCATTAATCACTGTTCGTTACCCGACGCCTGCCGATGCGCTGGCATCGGCTGGCTTATTGGTAACGGGTAAATTTGCGCGGATCGAACGCCTCGCGGATTGCCTCGCCGATAAAGGAGACCATGATCAGCACCAGACTCACCGCTGCCACCACCGAGCTGACGATCCAGATGGCATCCAGATTGTTGATGCCCTGGGAGAGCAGTTCCCCCCAGCTCGGGGTCGGCGGTGCCAGCCCGAAGCCCAGATAGTCGAGTGCCGTCAGGGTCGAGATATTGCCCACCACGGCGAACGGCGCCAGGGTGACGATCATCATCAGGGTGTTGGGCAGGATGTGGTTGAAGATGATCCGCCCGGTGGTCGCCCCTTGCGCCCGCGCCGCCATCACATAGTCCCGCGCCCGTTCCTTGTAGGTGAGGGTGCGCATATACCAGGTGATCCCCATCCAGCCGAACAGCACGTTGATGGCGACAAACAGGCCGAAGTTGGGCTTGGCCAGCGACACCAGGATCATGATGACGTAGAGAAACGGCACCTGGGACCAGATCTCGATAAAGCGTTGCAGGATGAGGTCAAAGCGGCCGCCGAGAAAACCCATCAGGCAGCCGATGGTGACCCCGATGGCGTAACTGGCCGCCAGCGCGATAAAGGCAAAGCCGATGGCGATGCGAAAGCCGTAAACCAGTCGCGCTAGCACGTCGCGGCCGCTGGTGTCGGTGCCGAGGAAGTGGCGATCGGCCGAGCTGGGGGCGTAGGGCGGGTAGGCATCCTCCTTGAAATCCTGCTCGTAGGGATTCCAGGGCACCGGCGGCAGCAGCACCCAGTCGCCCTGGCCCTCTGCGGCAAATTTGGCCTTGAGCTGGCGGTAGTTGGTTTCGTACTCGTAATCGAGCCCGAACTGCTGGCCGGGGATCACATCGCCATAGGTGGGGAAGTGCAACTGGCCCTGATAGCTCACCATCAGTGCCCGACTGTTGACCAGCAGCTCCGCCAGCAGGGAGAGCAGCACCAGGGTGGTGAAGATGATGAAGGAGTAGTAACCGCGCTTGATCGACTTGAAGCGCTTGAGTTTTTTCAAGGTAACCGGATTGAGCTTCATGGTCAGTCTCCAAACCGCACGCGCGGATCAACAAGGGCAACACAGATATCGGAGACGATATTGCCAATCAGCATCAGCATGGAGGTGATGGCCAGAATGCCCATGACGGTGGGGTAATCCCGCTCGACGATAGCCTCGTAACCGAGCAGGCCGATGCCGTCGATGTTGAAGATGGTCTCGATGAGGAAGGAACCGCCAAAGAAAACGGTGAGCACAGACCCCAGGTGGCTGGCGATGGGGATCAGGCTGTTGCGCATGGCATGGTCGGTGACCGCCTTGCGAAACGGCAGTCCCTTGGCCACGGCGGTACGCACATAATCGGCCGACAGGTTCTCCATCAGGCTGTTTTTCATGGTCATGGTGAGGATGGCGAAATCGCCGATGGCGTAGGCGATAAGCGGCAGCAGGGCGTGGGCAAAGACGGTGCGGATCTGATCCCAGCTGCTCTCCATGTACTCAAAATCATCCCCCGGAAAACCGCCCATCGGCAGCCACTCCAGATGGAAGGCGAAGACGGTGATGAGGAAGATCCCCACCACGTAGGCGGGCAGGGCATAGGCCATGTAGATGAGCATGGAGCTCAACGAATCGAAGCGGCTGTTGTGCCTGAGCGCCTTCGCCACCCCCAGCGGAATGGAGACCGCATAGCTCAGCAGAAAGGTCGCCAGCCCGAAGAAGGCGGTGACCGGGAGCCGATCCTTGATGAGATCCCACACCGGCTCGTAGTAGCGGGTCGATTCGCCCAGATCCAGCACCGCCAGCTTCTGCAGCCACTCCCAGTAGGCGACCAGCATCGGCTTGTCGAGCCCATAGAAGGCCTTGAGCTCCTCGATCTGTTCATCGGAGAGGGCCTGCGCCCCCTTGCTGCCACTGGAGCGGCCAGATTCATTCTGGGAAACCTGGGCTTGCAGCAGCATGCGTTCGACCGGACCGCCCGGCACGAAACGGGTGATGGTGAAGACGAGCAGGGTGATACCGAGAAACGTCGGGATGATCAAAAGCATCCGGCGTAGGAAATACGACAGCATGGTGGAACCTCGTCCTTGTTGTTCTTTTTTGCGGCCAGTCAAATCCGGTGACGGGCCTGTCCTTCCTGGCATTACGCGCTGGATTGGTTGCCAAACAGCAGACAATCCGCTTGGCCACTGTAAAAGCTCTGCAACAAAAATCAAGTACAAGGAAATGGAAAACTGGGACAAATGACCCGCAGAGACCAAAAGCACCGAAAAATGACGTTTTTTATCTGAAAAGTGAAAATCAAAACAAAACGCTACTGCTCAACATTATTTTAAAAAATATAAACAGCTGTTTGTTTGAGCTTTACGTGTTTTTAACTTATTGATTTGTAATGTTTTTGTTTGTGTGGTGAAATTGAAGGAAAACGATGTCATCTCGACAATTTTATCTGTTATCCCCATGAGAACGGTCAGGTGCAACCCTCGTGAAGTTAGTGTTTTATTCTTATTAATGCCGATAAATCAAAATAAGATATAAACGGACAGCACGTTAACTAATAAGTTCATCAAATTTTAATTCAGCGCCATTTACGCAATTTAACAATGTTTTTACATTGCGCAAGTTGTTTTTGGCAGAATTATTCACTAATTATGCCGGTCAAAATTAATACACTCCGCTTATTCTACGCCTGACTTCGCCATACCCCTGCTCCATTGACGTCGCTAGTCAAAGATTGATAAGCCTTACACATCGCTCCAAAGAGGGCGGTATCAGGAAGCAAACAATAAACAACCAGGAAGGATATAAGCGATGCTTAGGAAGAGCAGAATCTCTGCTGCGATTGCGTTCGCCTTGGCGAGCCTTGCGGCGGCCCCATACGTATCTGCCGAAGAAGGGCAGAACGTCGAAAAACTGCAGAAAATCAAAGTCACTGGCTCCCGTATCTCCCGTGTTGATGTTGAGGGGGCGACTCCGGTTGTCTCTGTCAGCAAGGCCCAAATTGAACAGTCTGGTCAGCAGACTGTGGCCGATTATCTGAAACAGGCCTCCTACAACTCCTTCGGTGGTTTCTCCCCATCCTCCGGTAGTTCTGCCCAGTCACAAGCCACAGTAGGGCTGCGTGGCCTTGGTGAAGATCGCACGCTGGTGCTGCTTAATGGCAAGCGTATCGCTGGTTCTCCCTCTATGGGTGGCACTGCCATCAACCTCAATACCATCCCCATGGCGGCGGTTGAGCGGGTGGAAGTGAACCTGGATGGTGGCTCCGCACTCTATGGCTCTGATGCCATCGGCGGCGTTATCAACGTGATCCTCAAAGAGGGTTTCGAAGGGCTGACTTTCCAGGGACGTATTGGTTCACCGACCGAAGAGGGGGGGGACGAGCAGAGTGGTTCCATCGTTAGCGGCATCTCGGGTGAGAAAGGCTCCCTGATGATGGTCTACGAGCACGATGTGAAAGACGAGATCTATTACAAGGATCGCGACTATCTGGCGAAAGAGGGGGCAACTGCTCCGAGTCTCTATGGCCGCAATATCAAGGGAGTGGATGCCACTACCGGCAAGACGGTTACCCGTACCCTGAATGGGGTTGACTGTGAAGGTACCGGCACCGGTTTCGTCACCAAGGGCACTGCTTGCCGTTTCGACTTTGCTCAAGTCGCTGCCAAGACTGCCTCTCGTACCCGTGACACCGTCTACCTCAACGGTCGCTACCATATCAACGACAATGTGGATTTCGTGCCACAGATGATTGGTTCTCGCGTCACCAGTTTTGGTCGTTTCGCGCCAGCTGCTGGTGCCTTCACCGTGGATGGTTCCACCCCTGAAAGCGCAGCAGTGCTGTCTGCCAACAACTTCAGCACCGCCAAGGCTGCGACCGTTTACTACCGCTTTAACAACGTCGGTCCCCGTGACAACGATGTGACTGACTTGACTGGTACCCTGAACCTGGGTTTTGAAGGGGTGGTGCCGACCGAAGCAGTAGGCGATCTGGAATGGAATGCCGGTTACATGTATTCCAAAACAGATAACCAGAGCACCGGCAATGGTTATGTCTTGGCACCCGCCGTGGAAACTCAGGTCAATACCGGCAAGTTTGTTAATGGCAGCTTCTCTGATGCGGCGACCAAGGATCTCTCCTATACCACCAGCCGCAATTCCAAGATGGACTTCTTCCAGTGGTACGGCGGTGTAGGTTGGGATATGGGCGAACTGCCCGCTGGCCCGGTCAGCTGGTACCTTGGGGCCGAGTATAACGATTGGGTTTACTCCGATACCTATGACAGCCAGTCTGAAGCGGGTAACGTACTGGGTTCATCCGGTAACTCCGGTGGTGGTGTACGCGATGTGTTTGCCACCTACATCGAGAGCCTGATCCCCATCACCGAGCAGATCGAGCTGAACCTGGCGGGTCGTTATGACAAGTACAGCGATTTTGGCAGCGCCTTCTCGCCCAAAGCGAGTCTGCGTTATCAACCGCTCGACCAGCTGATGTTCCGTACCTCCTGGTCCCAGTCTTTCCGCGCGCCGGGTCTGAACGATCTCTACGCGGCTGATGCTCAGTCAGCGGACTTTGCCAAGGACTATGTCTATTGCCAGGCCAATGGTGTGGCCAACTGCTCCGAAGAGCAGTACATGACCACCCGTCAATCCAACAAGAACCTGAAGGAAGAGACCGCCAACACCTTCACTATCGGTACTGCCTACAACCCACTGGACAATCTGAATCTGTCGCTCGATTACTACTACATCAAGATTGATGACGTGATCCAGCTGGCTACCACCCAGACCCAGTTCTATCAGGAGCTCAATACCGGCAGCAACCCGAACGTCATCCGTGATGCCAACGGCGATGTCGAGATGGTCTATGCCGGTATGGTCAACCTTGGGCAACTCAAGACCAGTGGTATCGACTTCAAGGCGGACTACAAGTACGACTTCAACTCCTTCACCCTGCGCTATGACTTTGGCAGCACTTACATCCTGAAGTATGAAGAGGGTCTGTTTGCTGGCGGCCCAATGGTCGACAAGAAGGGCTGGAATGGCAAACCCGACTTCCGCTTCAACTCCGGGATTGGTGCCAACTTCCCGCAGCTGTGGAATCTGGATACCTACCTGAGCACCAACTATATCGACTCCCAGAGCCAGGACTATGTGGATGGCAAGGAAGAGGGGCATATCGCTTCCAACACCATCTGGAATCTTAACGTCGCGGTCGATACCAGCTGGAATGCCAAGATCCAGACCGGTGTGAAGAACATGTTCAACCGCGGGCCTTCTCTGTCCAACGATGGCTTCACCTATGAAGAAGACCTCTACGGCATCGACGGTCGCGTCTACTACATCGACTACACCCAGAAGTTCTAATCAACCCTGTTGATATACAACCTCAGCCGGCCCGGTCGGGCCGGCTGTGCCCAACGTCCAAGGAAGTTACGGAGATAGGGTAATCCTATGAAGACAAGGACCATTACAATGAAGAAAGCGCTCCTTGGCAGCCTGGTTTCGGCCGCCTTGTTGACCAGCTTCAGTCTGAGTGCCGCCACTGCCAGTCAGGCCGTGGACGCTCAAGCCGCCACCGACAACGCATCCAAAGTTTCCCAGCAGAAGATCGACAGCTATGCCGAATCTGCCGAATCCGCACTGGCCCAGTACAAGGCCGCCCTGCGTCAGGTCGACAGTCTGCGCACCTACAACGAGCAGGTGAGCAAGATGGTCGAGTCCCAGAGTGCCGAGCTGGCGTCGATGCAAAAGCAGATCGCCCAGATTGATCAGACCAGCACCGAAGTCGTCCCCCTGATGCTCAAGATGATCGACTCCCTCGAGCAGTTTGTGGCGCTGGATCTGCCGTTCCAGAAGGTCGAGCGCGAGGACCGCGTAGCAGCCCTGACCGACCTGATGAACCGGGCCGATGTCACCATCTCCGAGAAGTACCGCAAGATCCTGGAGGCCTACCAGATCGAGGAGGGCTTCAGCCGCACCATCGAATCCTACAAGGCGAGCCTGGACAAGGATGGCAGCGAGAAGACCTACGAGTTCCTGCGGGTTGGCCGCATCGCGCTGCTTTATCAATCCCCGGATGGCAATGAAACCGGGATGTGGAACAAGAAGACTCGCCAGTGGGAAGAGTTGCCCCAGGAGTATCGCAGTGCGGTTGAACAGGGCCTTCGCATCGCCAAGAAGCAGGCGCCTCCCGCTCTGATCAAGCTGCCGGTTCAAACTGCGGAGAAAGCATCATGAAAGGAATCAAACTTGCGATTGCCTCCCTGATTGCGGGAGCAACCCTGGTCACCCTGCCGGTGACCGCCGCCGAAAAACCGGTGGATCTCAATGCGCTGCTGAATCAGGTCAAGGCCTCCAGCCTGAGCGAATCCCAACTCAACAAGGAGCGGGAAGCCCGCTTCCTGGCTGACAAGAACGAGCAGGGGGCGCTGCTGGCCAAGGCCAAGGCCGAGCTGGCAGCCGAAACCGCCAAGGGCGAGCAGCTCAAGGCGACCTTTGATGCCAACGACAAGCAGCTGACCGAGCTGACTGAAACCCTGCGCCAGCGTTCCGGCAACATGGGCGAGATGTTTGGTGTGCTGCGTCAGTTCGCTGGTGAGTTCAAGGGGATCTTCAACGCCTCCGCTCGTCGGGTCGAGCATCCGGAACAGACCGCGCTGCTGACCCGTCTGGCCGAGAGTAAAGAGCTCCCCTCCAGCGACGATCTGGAAGCGTTCTGGACCACCACCCTCAGCCGCATGGTGGACGGTGGCAAGGTGAGCCAGATCCCGGCGACCGTGGTCTACGGCGAAGGCAACCAGGCCGAGAAGACGGTCACCCAGATCGGTGAGTTCAACACTGTCTCCGAAGGCAAGTACCTCACCTTCGTGCCGGAGACCGGCAAGTTCGAGCAGCTTTCCCGTCAACCTGACAAGGGGGTGCTGGAACCGATCGCCGAGTTTGAACAGGGCGGTGACGGGGTCAAACCCATCTTTATCGACCCATCTCGCGGCGTGATCCTCTCTCTGCTGGTGCAGTCACCGACTCTCAAGGAGCGGATCGATCAGGGTGGTGAAGTGGGTTACGTCATCATGGTGCTCGGTGTGCTCGGTACCCTGCTGGCCATCTTCTGCGGTATCCGGCTGTCGTTGATCGGCTCGTCCATGCGCAAGCAGCTGAAATCCGATCAGATCATCAAGGGCAACCCCATTGGTGACATGCTGGGAGCCTACCAGAGCCATCGCGGTGACAACATCGAGGATCTGGAGTCCAAGCTCGACGAGATCATCCTGCGCAACGTGCCCAAGTTCGAGAAGGGTATCAGCATCATCAAGCTGATCGCTTCCGTCGCGCCGCTGCTGGGCCTGCTCGGCACCGTAGTGGGGATGATCGCCACCTTCCAGGCCATCACCCTGTTCGGTACCGGCGATCCCAAGCTGATGGCGGGCGGTATCTCCGAGGCGCTGGTGACCACCATGCAGGGTCTGGTCGTTGCGGTGCCCATGCTGTTCCTCTACACCATTGTGCAGACCCAGAGCCGTCGTCTGATCCAGGTGCTGGAAGAGCAGAGCGCCGGTTTCGTCGCCCGTTATCAGGAACGTCTGCACGCCTCCAAAGCCGCAGCGTAAGGAGTCACCCATGTGGTTCTGGTTGATTGAAGAAGTCGAGTCGGTCCGCCGGTTTTTGGGATTGGGGGGCGATGTACTGGTCGCCCTGTTCTTCCTGACCCTGATGATGTGGGCCCTGTTGCTGGAGCGCTGGTTCTACTTCATGGCGGTCTACCCCAAGCAGGTGAAACAGACCAAGGCCACCTGGCTGGCCCGCACCGATCATCTCTCCTGGTCTGCCAAGCAGATCCGGCGCGAGCTGGTCTCACGAGTTGCCATGGCGGTGGACAAGGGGATGCCGGTCATCAAGGTGCTGATCGCTCTCTGCCCGTTGATGGGGCTGCTTGGGACCGTGGTGGGGATGGTGCAGGTGTTTGACACCCTGGCCATCACCGGCACCGGTTCGCCGCGGGCGATGGCATCGGGGATCTCCAAGGCAACGGTACCGACCATGGCGGGCATGATCGCCGCCCTTTCCGGCCTGTTTTTTGTCAACCAGCTCGATCACAAGGCCAAACTGGCGGTGCAAAAGCTGGAAGACAACCTGAAACACGGTTGATGCAGGATGCATACCCCCGGCGAGGCATGGCCTGCCGGGGGCACAGAACAAGCAAGGAGTTTCTGCTATGAGAAAACGTTACAGCGACAGCGGTGCTGACGAGGCGGCTATCGATTTGACCCCCATGCTGGACATAGTGTTCATCATGCTGATCTTCTTCATCGTCACCACCTCCTTCGTCAAGGAGTCCGGTGTCGAGATCAACCGTCCCAGTGCCAGCACGGCCGAGACGGTGAAGAAGGGCAATATCATGGTCGCGGTGCGCGAAAACGGTCAGGTCTGGGTCGACAAGCGGGTGGTCGAGGTGGGGGCGGTACGCGCCAACATCGAGCGGCTGCGGGCCGAAAACCCGGAGAGCGCCGTGGTGATCCAGGCCGATAACGAATCCCGTTCCGGTCTGGTGGTGCAGGTCATGGATCAGATCCGCATGGCCGGTGTCCAGAACATCTCCATCGCGGCAGACAAGAGCAGCTGATGCCGGAGAGAGACCTATGAGATACCTGATATCGTTGGCGGTCTCCTGTGTGGTGGTGTTCTTTCTGTTTCTGGGAATGAACAAGCTGATCACACCGGATCACCGAGAGCTGGTGGAGAAGGATGACGTCACCATGACCGATTTCATCCGCCTCAAGCCCCAGGAGACCCTGCAAGAGAAACAGCGGGAGCTGCCCAAACCGCCGCCGCCCAAGCGTCCGCCACCGCCTCCCGAGATGGAGGTGACCAGCACGGATCGGCCGAAGATGGAGAGCTCGCCGATGGACATGCCCAAGCTCGACATCCCGGTCAATATCGGTGGTGGCAACGCGCTGGGTGCCTACAGCACCGGCGGCGGTGGTGGCGGCGTCGGTGGCAACAACGGCGCCATTCCGCTGGCAACCTTCGAGCCCATGATGCCCCGCAAGGCGGCACTGGCGGGTCTGGCCTCCGGCAAGGTGCTGGTGGAGTTCACCGTCACCGAGCGCGGCACCGTCAGCAACGTGCGGATCGTCAAGGAAGAGCCGCGCAGCTATGACCTCGGTAAAGAGGCGCGTAAAACCATCGCCAAGTGGACGTTCAAACCGGCCATGGTGGATGGCAAGCCGCAGGCGAGCCGTATGCAGCAAGAGATCGAGTTTGCGGTCAACTAAGGAAGGTGGCGATGAACAAGTTACACAAGATGATCCTCGCCCCGGTCGCCATGGCGGTGCTGCTCAGCACCGCCAGTTGGGCCGCCGAGCAGCCGGCCCTGTCGGATCGGGCCTATCGGGCGGTCAACAAGGCGCAGGAGCTGATCACCGAGAAGAAATACGGTGAGGCCAATGCCAAGCTGCAAGATGCGCTCTCCGGCGCGGGCGAGCGGGTCTACGACAAGGGGGTCATATTGCAGACTCTCGGTTTCGTAGCCGCCCAGCAGGAGAAATACGGTCAGGCGACCAAGTACTTTGCCGATGCCATCGCGACAGGCGGCTTGCCGCCACCGGTGGCCCAGCAGGTGCGTTACAACCTGGCCCAGCTCTATATGGCGGAGGGTAATTATCAGGGGGCGATCAAGACCATGAAGGAGTGGTTTGCCAACCAGGGCAAGGATGACAAGCCCAACTCCCATGCCTATATCACGCTGGCCAACGCACACGTGCAGCTCAAGCAGTACCGTGACGCGATTCCGGCGGTGGATCAGGCGATCAAGCTGTCGGCAGGTAAAGCGCCGGAGTCCTGGTATCTGCTGAAGATGGGCGCTCACTACGAGCTGAAACAGTACAAACCGGCGACCGAGGTGCTGACCTCTCTGGTCAACATGTTCCCGGAGAAGAAGAAGTACTGGACCCAGCTGTCGGCCATGCATATGCAGGCAGGCAACGATGCCAAGGCGCTGGCTGCGCTGGAGTCGGCCTACAACCTCGGCATGCTGACCGAGGCAGCCGAGCTGCAGCGCCTCGCCAACTACCTCGCCTTCACCGGCATTCCCCATCGCGCCGCTCGGGTGATGGAGAAGGGGATGAAGGATGGGGTGATTGAGCAGAGCGCCAGCAACTACAAGACCCTGGCCAACTACTGGCATCAGGCCAAGGAGCTGGATCCGGCCATCGACACCCTGGCCAAATCTTACCAGCTGGCCCCGAGCGCTGAATTGCAGCTGAAAATGGCACGTATGATGATCCAGAGCAAACGCTATCAGGATCTGGTGGCGCTGGCCGCCAAACCGGCAGCCAATGCCAATGGTGAACAGCGGGCGGATCTCAAGTTCCTGACCGGTGTCGCCTATTTTGAGCAACAAAAGCCGAAGGAGGCCCTCAACGCCTTCACCCAGGCGGCTCAGAATGGCAACGTCAGCGGTCGTGCATCTCCGTGGATCAGCTTCCTCAAAGAGCAGAATGGCACCGGAGAGGCAGCCGTCCAGTAATTCCAATGACAACTACCTGTAGTCCCTTTTATGGTTGCCTGGTGGCTCCATTAACCGCTCTTCGGAGCGGTTTTTTTATGGTGGCTGCCAGCACCGGCGGGTGGCCGACGCTCGGTTTTATCCCTCTTCATCCCAATAAAGAGCCTCCGTCGACATTGGTCTATCTCCCCGGATGCGACAAACGTTTTAACCACTGCTGCAACCGTGAAGCAAGGTGGCGCTGCGCTGTGGTTGACTGGGGCTGGAGTGGCTCGCTGCCAAGCGGGCCGTGCCATTCATCTTTCACTTTGCTGCGACTTGCTAGTGTGGCTTTTGCCCTGTTGATAAGCGTCACATCGAAAACGGCTACTTTTAACAAGAAAAGCAACATATGGAAGTTGAAATTTTGGCCGACTCAGGAAAGAATGCGCGCTCGGTTATTGGCGTCGTGGGGCAGGTTGACCCGCCACCGGCAGACCGAGGATGAGACGGCCCCCGGCCCATTTGGTACAGGAAACCACACAGGAATTTTATGAATCCCCTTCGCACTGCCGCTTCGGCCCTTTTATGCACATTTGCGCTGGTCAGCCAGCAGGCTGCCGCCGTCGAGTACCGTCTGCCTGCGGCCAACAGCCGCCTGATCGGTGAAAATCAGGAATACGTGGTGCCTGCGGACAACCGTCCGCTGGAGCAGATCGCTGCTGACTTCCAGCTGGGTCTGACCAACATCATGGAAGCCAACCCGGGTGTTGATCCCTATCTGCCGAAAGCGGGTAGCACCCTGATCATCCCCCACCAGCTGATCCTGCCCAACGCGCCCCGCGAAGGGATCGTCATCAACGTTGCCGAGATGCGTCTCTACTACTACCCGAAAGGGAAGAACGTGGTGGAAGTGCTGCCCATCGGCATCGGTCAGCTGGGGGTAAACACCCCGGAGAACTGGATCACCAAGGTAGAGCGCAAGCGCGCCAACCCGACCTGGACCCCGACCGAGAACATCCGTCGTCGCTATGCCGCCCAGGGCAAGACTCTGCCGGCAGTCTGGCCAGCCGGTCCGGATAACCCTATGGGTCTGCACGCCCTCTACATTGGCAACCTCTATGCCATCCACGGCACCAATGCCACTTTCGGTATCGGTCTGCGGGTAAGCAGCGGTTGCGTGCGTCTGCGCGCTGACGACATCAAGTATCTGTTCGACAACGTGCCGGTCGGCACCCGCGTCCAGTTCGTCAACCAGCCGGTCAAGACCACGGTCGAGCCGGATGGCGGTCGCTACATGGAAGTACACGAGCCGCTGTCGCGCACCGAGGAGGAGTTCAACTCCACCGCCTCCGTGCCGCTCCCGATGACACCGGCTATCACCCGCTTCATCGCTCACGCCGAGTCTGACTCCAACGTGGTCAAGCAGGTGCTGGAACAGCGTACCGGTATGCCGACCCGTCTCAATCCCTGATTGAGCAAGTTGGCGGTGCCGCGCGCACTGGCTGAATAAAGAAAACGGCGACCATCTGGTCGCCGTTTTTTATGGGGGAGTCACCGCTTGCTTACTGCACGCAGACCGGGCAGAAGGCGTAGGTGCCTTGCGGATCGTTGAAGCGGGTGAGCGGGTCGAGACTGCGGTTCACTTCCACCAATGCCTTGCCAAATCCTGCCGGCAGCCAGCTTTGCAACTGGGGGGCCAGCACTTGGGCACTGCTGTCAAACAGCTGGCGCAGGAACTTGTCCTTGGTGGACTCCTCCTGCTCGATGGGGGTCACCTGCCACTCCTTGAGGTTGGCCAGTTCGGCGGCGGCCTTGATGGCGTCATCCAGATTGCCGAACTCGTCCACCAGACCCAGGGCTTTGGCATCTTCGCCGGTCCAGACCCGACCTTCGGCCGCTTTTTCGGCCTCTTCCGGGCTCAGGCCGCGGCCCTTGCTGACCAGACCGATGAAGCGCTGGTAGGTATCTTCCACGCTCAGCTGGATAGCCTGACCGACGTGATCCGGCAGGGCGCGGGTCGGGCCGACGCCGACGTAATCTGTGGTGCCAACCCCGTCGGTATGCACCCCGAACTGGGCCAACGCCTTGTCGATGGTGGCGAACATGCCGAATACCCCGATGGAACCGGTGAGAGTAGTGGGGGAGGCGAAGATCTTGTCCGCATCGGCGGAGATCCAGTAGCCACCGGAGGCGGCATAGCTGCCCATGGAGACCACTACCGGTTTGCCAGCCTGTTTCAGAGCCAGCAGCTCGGCGCGGATCTGCTCGGCGGCGAAGGCGCTGCCGCCCGGGCTGTCGACCCGCAGGACCACGGCTTTGACCTTGTCATCGCGGCGGGCATCGGCCAGCAGGTCGGAGAGGCTATCACCGCCGATGGTACCGGCAGGCTGGACGCCATCCATGATGGCGCCGCTGGCGACCACCAGACCCACCTCATCCTTGCCGCTCTGGGGATATTGTTCCGGAATGGCAGCCAGATACTCTTTCAGGCCGACCCCTTTCCAGCCGTGATCGTCCGCTTCACCCACCTCTTTAATGACCGCCTGGGTCATCTCGTCGCGGGTGGCCAGCTGATCCACCAGACCGTTGTCGAGGGCGTAGTTGGCGGCATTGCCACCGGCCTTGCGCAGCAGCTCGAGGAAGCGCTCCTTGCCCGGTGCCACGGCATCCGGTTCGATCTCCCGCTGCTCGGCTACATCGGCCACATAGGATTGCCACAGCTGATCCAGCCAGCGCTGGTTTGCTTCTTTGCTCTCGGGAGACATCTCGTCGCGGGTATAGGGTTCGACGAAGGATTTGTAGGTGCCGACCTTGAATACATGCGGGGTGATGTTGAGCTTCTCCAGCGCCGACTTGAAGTAGGTCTGGTAGACACCAAGCCCCTCGATCACCACGGCGCCGCTCTGGTTGAGCAGCACGTGATCGGCGTGGGCCGCCAGCAGGTACTGGCCCTGAGTGTAGAAGTCGGCCATGGCGATCACCGGTTTGCCGCTCTCCCGGAAGGAGTCGATGGCACTCGCCACCTCCTGCAGTTTGGTGAAGTTGGCTCCCTGCAGCCCTTGTGGCTTGATCACCAGCGCCTTGATGCGCTCGTCATCCTTGGCACTCTTGATGGCCCACAGCAGGTCGGAGAGGACGATCTCGCTCGGCTGCTCGTCGCTGCTGTCCATCTGGCGCAGCAACTGGACTGTGGGATCTGTCTGGGTGCGTTGCTCCACCAGCACGCCGTTGAGATTGAGGGTCAGCGCCCCTTCGATGGGCGCCTTGGGTGCCTCTTTCTGGCTGACGCTGAAGACGATGACCAGCACTACGATGAGAAACAGCAGATTGACCAGCATCAGCCGGGTGAAATTGAGCAGGCGCCACAGGCTGCGGAACAACCAACCCAGACCTTTGAAAATAGACATAGTCGCGTTATCGCCCTGTTAATGGGTAGAGAAGAGCCATTATTAACCAGTTGCGGGCGAAATTGCCATTTCCGACTGGCGGATCCCGTCTATCTTCGTTCAGGGCACGGCTGTTCGCTGAAAAATTGTCCAAACATTTGTTTGAAAAAGAATTTTCGATTCTTTACTCTAGTCTCAGTTTGATAACAAAAAATTAACTGGAGGCATCGTGAGCCGCTATCCGACCCTGCTGATCCCGCTCGATCTTGGTTTTACCCAGCTGCGCAACCGGGTGTTGGGCGTTGTTCCATGCACCCTGGCCTTAAAGAGGAAGGCATCATGAGTCGCTATCCCCATCTGCTGACGCCCCTTGACCTCGGTTTTACCCAGCTGCGCAACCGTGTGTTGATGGGCTCCATGCACACCGGCCTCGAAGAGGAGAAGGGCGGTTTTGACAAGCTGGCTGCCTTTTATGCCGAGCGCGCCCGTGGTGGCGTTGGCCTTATCGTCACCGGCGGCATTGCCCCCAATCTGCGCGGTCGGCTGGTGCCTCACGGCTCTCAGCTGAGCTTTCCCTGGCAGGTGAGCAAGCACAAGAAGGTGACCAGCGCCGTGCATCAGGAGGGGGGCAAGATAGCGCTGCAGATCCTCCATGCCGGTCGTTACGCCTATCATCCCTTCAGTCTGGCCCCGAGCGCCCTCAAGGCCCCCATCTCCCCGTTCAAACCGCGCGCCATGAGCGAGCGGCAGATCCGCGGCACCATTCGCGACTTCGCGGCTACAGCAGCGCTGGCTAAGGCAGCCGGTTATGACGGCGTCGAGGTGATGGGCTCGGAAGGCTATCTCATCAACCAGTTCATCTGCGAGCGCACCAACAAACGGACCGATGGCTGGGGCGGCAGCAGCGAAAACCGGATGCGCTTCCCGGTGGAGATTGTCCGCGCCATCCGCGAGCGGGTCGGCACCGACTTCATCATTATCTTCCGCCTCTCCATGCTGGATCTGGTGGAGCAGGGCTCGACCCTGGAAGAGGTGATTGCCCTTGGCAAAGCGCTGGAAGCTGTGGGGGTGACCCTCATCAACACCGGTATCGGTTGGCATGAAGCGCGCATTCCCACCATCGCCACCAGCGTGCCACGCGGCGCCTTCAGCTGGGTGACAGCGGAGCTGAAAAAACACCTCAAGGTGCCCCTCATTACCACCAACCGTATCAACACCCCCGAGGTGGCCGAGCGGATTCTGGCGGGTGGCGAGGCGGATATGGTCTCCATGGCGCGCCCTTTCCTGGCGGACCCGGAGTTTGTCATCAAGGCGGCCGAGAACCGGGCGGACGAGATCAACACCTGCATCGCCTGCAATCAAGCCTGCCTCGACCATGTGTTCAAGCAGAAGCGCGCCTCCTGTCTGGTCAATCCCCGCGCCTGTTTCGAGACCGAGCTGACCTTTGGCCGCGTGCCCCAGCCCAAAAAACTGGCGGTGGTGGGGGCGGGCCCGGCCGGGCTGGCATTTGCCTGCTACGCTGCCGAGCGCGGTCATCAGGTGAGCCTGTTCGATCAGGCCAGCGAAATCGGCGGCCAGTTCAACTTCGCCAAGCAGATCCCGGGCAAGGAGGAGTTTCACGAAACCCTGCGCTATTTCGCCAAACGGCTGGAGAAGTGCGGCGTCGAGCTCTATCTGGGCCAGCGCCAGAGTGCCGAGAGCCTGCTCGGCGGCGGTTTTGACGAGGTGATCCTCGCTACCGGTATTCGTCCGCGCACCCCCAATATTCCGGGCATCGAACATCCCAAGGTGATGAGTTATCTCGATGTATTGCGGGATCACAAACCGGTCGGCCAGAAGGTGGCGGTGATCGGTGCCGGCGGCATCGGTTTCGATGTGGCTGAGTATCTGGTAGAGAAGAAGGTGGAGATGGATGCTGATGGGCACCGTGATCACTGGCTCAAGGAGTGGGGCATCGACAAACAGCTTGGCGAGCGCGGTGGCCTCACGGCTCCTGAAATCGACGCCCCCGAGCGCCAGATCTGGCTGCTCCAGCGCAAGGAGAGCAAGGTGGGTGACGGCCTTGGCAAAACCACCGGCTGGATCCACCGTACCGTGCTCAAGAACCGCAAGGTGCAGATGCTCTCCGGGGTGCAATATCTGGGGATCGATGACGAGGGCTTGCACATTCAGGTGGGCGAGACCAAGCAGTGTCTGCCTGTGGATCAGGTTATCGTCTGCGCCGGGCAGGAGCCCCTTAAAGAACTGCAGGCCGGGTTGCAGGCGGCAGGCAAGCCGGTGCATATCATCGGCGGAGCCGACGTGGCTGCCGAGCTGGATGCCAAGCGCGCCATCCGGCAAGGGGCCGAGCTGGCTGCGATCATCTAGCCAGCTGTGCCATCCTGCCCTTTATAGTGCGATAAACCCCTGAGCCTCAGGGTTTTCTTCATTCGGTGCTGTGCTAAGGTAGCGCCATCATTGCCCCAGAGAAGGAATTGCCCATGGATGCCCTCACCCTGTTGCTCAATCGCCACTCCTGTGGCCGTCTCGCCGATCCCGCCCCGAGCGGTGAGGTGCTCGACAATATCCTCAAGGCGGGTCTGCGCGCGCCGGATCACGGTACCCTGACCCCCTGGCAGTTCATTCTGTTTGAAGGGGATGGGCGCGAGCGGCTGGGCAAACTGCTGGCCGAGGCGGCCCGTGCCCGCGGTGAAGATGAAGAGAGCATCAAGAAGTGCAGCGAAGCCCCGCTGCGGGCGCCTTTGATCGTTGCAGTGGCAACCCGTTATCAGGATCACCCCAAGGTGCCGAAACTGGAGCAGGAGCTCTCTGCCGGTTGTGCCCTGATGGCGATGCAGATGGCGGCGCAGGCGCAGGGTTTCAACGGCATCTGGCGCTCCGGCTGGTTTATCTTCGATGAGCAGATCAACAAGGGATTGGGACTGGCGGCAGAGGATCAGCTGGTGGGTTTCCTCTACCTCGGTACTCCCATGCTGGAAGCACGCAAACTGCGCGAGCTGCCACTCGATGAGTTTGTCCGCCGTTTCTGACTCCTCGGCCATGTTGCGGTTAAGAGAAGCAAAGCCTCGAGAAATCGGGGCTTTTCTGTTTAACCGTGAATAGTAACCAGAGTGATTGAGGAAAATAAATGGGTCAAAGAGGCTTCGCGCGCCATAGCAGGTAATTATTTAAATAGTGCGATGTATCTCGCAATCCTGTTGTATTTCACTGTGTAAAACGTTTGCGCATTCGCTAATATCTCCCTGCCAGTTTAGAAGGGCACTCCTTCTAATTTTTCTGCGATGAGAGTCGCAATTCCGTAGCACCTTTTAACAGCCCAACGTCTTCGTGACATTGGGCTTTATTTTTTTATGGGGTGTCGGGGTTACTGTGAGCTGATGGTTGCATCATCATACAGCCCGGTTGGCAGCCTTATGTCCTGTTTTTGGCTGGCAGGATCCGGGCCGGGTTGCCGACTACCCGAGCACCGGCCGGTACATCTTTGGTGACTACGGCGCCTGCGCCGACGATCGCCTCCCGCCCTATGGTGACGCCGGGCAGCAAGATGGCGCCGCCCCCAATCCAGACCTTGTCTTCAATGGTGACCGGCAGCGCCGTCTCTGTGCCCTGAATCCGTTCGTCGGCCTCCAGTGCATGGGCTGCGGTATAGATCTGCACGTTTGGTCCAATCATCACGTTGGCGCCGATGCGAATGGGGGCATTGTCCAGCAGGGTTGCCCCCATATTGATGTAGGAGTCCTTGCCCAGGTGGATGTGGCGGCCATAGGTGCAGTAGAGGGGCGGGCAGATAAAGGCATTCTCTGCCAGTTCGCCAATCAGCTCCGCCAGTAGTGCCCGCTGCTCTGCCTCCTCTTCCGCCTGATTGAAACGGCGATAGCGCCGTGCCGCCTCCCGGCGCAACTGGGCCAGCTCGGGTGCCATGCAGTTGTACTGTTGGCTGCTAATCATCTTCTGGTATTCGATCATGGCAGGGCCTCAATGATGTGGAAGAACGATGTTAATCCCTCATTGGCCAGAGAAGCGTGAACCGTCCCCCAGAGTAGGAAAGGGGGGAGAAACAACAAGAGCACCCGTGGGTGCTCTTGTTTAATAAAGATGCTGACTTGCCGCCTTGAGAGTGGGAGCTATGTTTAGCCGTGTTTGCGGCCAGAGAGGCGGCACCACTCCTCCTTGACGGCGGTCGGGTCCATCTCGAACCACTGGCCGTAGATAGTTTCCAGTTCCGGGGCCTGACTTTCCAGCACGCCGGAGAGGGCCATCAGGCTGCCCGGCTTGCCGTGGCCGGCGATCAGCGGTGCCAGTTCGCGCAGCGGGCCGGCCAGGATGTTGGCGACCACCACGTCCGCTTCGACATCTTGCGGCTGGTCGGCCGGCAGATAGAGCTCAATCTGGTCGGCGACGCCGTTACGCGCGGCGTTGTCGCGGCTGGCCTGAATGGCCTGCGGGTCGATGTCGATGCCGATGACGCGGGCGGCACCCAGTTTCAGGGCGGCGATGCCGAGAATGCCGGAGCCACAGCCAAAGTCGACCACGGTTTTACCGGCCAGATCCAGCCCGTCCAGCCACTGCAGGCAAAGGGCGGTGGTGGGGTGGGTACCGGTACCGAAGGCCAGACCCGGATCCAGCATGACGTTAACTGCATCGGGGTTCGGCACATCGCGCCAGCTCGGGCAGATCCAGAGGCGCTCGCCAAACTGCATGGGGTGGAAGTGATCCATCCACTCTCGCACCCAGTCCTTGTCTTCCAGCTGCTCGACCTTGTAGCCGACATTTTCGCCGAAGATCTGCTGGAAGAAGGCGATGGTGGGAGCCGGATCGGTTTCGGCATCGAACAGACCCATCACTTCGGTCTCGCCCCAGAGCGGGGTTTCACCGGGCATGGGTTCGTAGACGGGCACATCCTTGGCATCCATAAAGGTCACCGCCTGGGCTCCACGCCCCAGCAGCATGTTGCTCACCTTGTCTGCGGTCTTGGCAGTGGCGTTGATTCGAATTTGTATCCAGGGCATGGCGTTGACTCTTCATAAATGTGAAACCGCGAGATTCTACCATCATGGGGCAGTGCTGTCGTGGTTTGCCCATGACGTGGAGGGATTCGGGGGCTTTTGCCGGATTGGCACGGTTCCTGTATTGCTCTATGCAGGCGAAGACGACCGGTTTTCGCTGAACGCTTTGCTCAAGTTCCGTCATCTTTCACTGCCACCCTCGGGTGGCATTTTTTTATCTGCACTTGTTTGCCTGGTAAACAGTCTGCCAGACAAAAAAAGAGCAAGGTCGGCACCTTGCTCAAGGACGGGCTGACGCCGTTTTGGCGCATTCATGCTGCTGTTGGCACGCCAGATGCAAAGACTAATATGTCCTGCATAAGGATATGTGTGTGATTGTTACCCCAATGTTCAGGTATTCAGGCCATTTCTCGCGAAATGGCCTCTTTTTTGGCTGATTGTCGGACGTTGGTCTGCCACAGGCTGTCATGAGTGCCGCTGATTGTGCCCGTTTGGGGCATCTCCTTGGTGAACTTATCCCATCATGGTGCGTTTGAGGGCTTAGTTGGCAAAGCCGCTCATGTCGATCACCAGCTTGCCAACCATACGGCCCGCTTCCACCTCGGCATGGGCCTGAGCCAGCGTGACCGGGGTCAGTGACGGGATGGTTCTGGTCAGGGTGGTCTGCAATACCCCTTCATCGACCAGTGCCGCCACCCGGCCGAGCAGGCGGTGCTGTTCGATCATGTCCGGCGTCTGGAACAGGGAGCGGGTGAACATGAACTCCTGGCTGAAGGTGACACTCTTGCTCTTGAGCAGGGAGAGATCCCACGGCTCGCTCGATTCGGCGATGGTGCAGATATGGCCAAACGGGCGGATCAGCCCTGCCATGGTGGCCCAGTGCTCGGCGGTGGCGTTGGTGCAGAAGATGGCATCGACCTGAGTGATGCCAAGGGCGGTCAGCTCCTCCTGCAACTTGTGGTGGTTCACGACCTGATGGGCGCCCATTTCGAGGCACCACTCACGGCTCTCGGGGCGGGAGGCGGTAGCAATCACCTCCATGTCGGTGAGCTGGCGGGCCAGCTGGATGGCGATGGAGCCCACGCCACCGGCGCCGCCGATGATCAGCAGTTTGCCACGGCTTTCGCGGGTAAGAGCGAAGCGCTCGAACAGGGTTTCCCAAGCGGTGATGGCGGTGAGCGGCAGGGCGGCGGCCTCCACATCGCTCAAGCTGGTGGGGGCGATCGCGGCGATGCGCTCATCCACCAGTTGCAGGGCGCTGTTGCTGCCCGGACGGCTGATATCGCCGGCATACCAGACCCGGTCGCCCGCCTTGAACAGGGTGACTTCGCTGCCGGTGGCGATCACTTCCCCCACCGCATCCCAGCCCAGTACCCGGGGCGAGCTTTCAATTTTGGCCTTGGGGGAACGCACCTTGGTATCCACCGGATTGACGGAGGTGGCGGTGACCCGCACCAGCAGATCCCGCGGGCCCGGAACCGGATCGGGCAGGTTGGCGGCGATGAAGCAGTCGGGGTGGTCGCTTGGCAAATAGTGAGTCAGGGCAATGGCTTTCATGGTTTTTCCTTTCAAATCGCTGTGTTCGGGATTGCCACTCACTCTAGTCTGGTTGATTATCAAGATTAAGATGGGTAATTGGTAAAGACTGTTTGAATATATGAACAATGTCGATCTGGAGTTGATGGGACTGTTTGCCACCGTGGTGGAGCAGGGAAGCTTTACCCGAGCCGCCGAGCTGCTTGGTATGCCCAAGTCATCGGTGAGCCAGAAGATCTCGCGGCTCGAATCCCAGCTCGGGGTGCGGCTGTTGCAGCGTACCACTCGCAGGTTGAGCCTGACCCCGCAGGGGGAGCTCTATGTGGAGCACTGTCAGGGGCTGCTGGCACTGGCCCGCAGCGCCAATCTGGCGATGGCACGGCTACGCTCGGCCCCGGCGGGGCGGGTGCGGATCACCGCCCCCGAGGCGACCGGCACACTGCTGCTTGGCCGGATCCTCGCTGAGTTTCGCGCCCTCTATCCCGAAGTGGTGCTGGAACTGACCCTGAGCGATGAACAGCTCGATCTGGTGGGGGAAGGTTATGATTTGGCGCTGCGGGCGGCGCCGCTGAAAGACTCCAGTCTCATCTGTCGGCGTGTCGGGCAGGTGGCGCGTCATCTGGTGGCAGCGCCCGCCTATCTGGCGGCCCACGGCATGCCGCAACAGCTGAGCGAGCTGGGCCGTTATGCCTGTCTGGTGCATTCGGCCATGCCGGTGTGGCCATTGCAGGAGGGTGGCTGGCGGCCGCAGGGGGCCTGTGTCAGCAACAGCTTGCTGGCGCTGCGGGAGATGGCGCTCCATGACGGGGGGATTGCCCTGTTGCCACACCATGTCTGTGAAGGGGATTTGGCGGCGGGGCGGCTGCAGAAGGTGTTGCCGGATCAGCCCATTCCGGCCAACCCGTTCTACCTAATCTATCCGAGTCGGGAGCATCTGGCCCCCGCTCTGCGCACCCTGATGGATTTCGTGGCCGAGCGGTTGCCGTTTGCCTGAGTTACCAGCTGCTCTGGCTGGCCGACTCCTGATTTGGTTTGAGGCCGAGGGGGACCGACTGGCGCTCCGCCAGCATGCGGATCTGCCCTTCAATCAGGCTGGCGCTGGGACCCAGCACCAGCACCAGCTGATGGTCGTTGAGCTGGATCCAGGAGAGGCAGCCGAGGCCCAGCAGGCGAGATTCATCCACCAGTGAAATATCGCGCACCCGCAGGCTGAGGCGGGTGATACAGACACTCATCGCCACCAGATTGTCCATCCCGCCCAGCACCTTGAGGTACTGGATCGCCAGCATCTGCGGGTCTGAGGGGGCAACACTGGCAAGGCGCGGATGCTCCACCGCGATGGGCTTGCTCGGCATACTGAGGGGCGCGCGCTCCAGCAGTTGATAGAACAGCAGGGTGTAGGCAACGAAAAACAGGATACCGACCGGGATGAGCCAGAAGCTGTGCTCCCCTGCCTGATAGCTCAGCACCAGATCCAGCAGACCGGCGGAGAAGTAACTGCCCACCTTGATCCCCAGCCCGCTACAGACCGCCAGTGACAGTCCGGTCAGCAGGGCGTGGGCGAGAAACAGCCAGGGGGCGGTAAAGGCGAACAGAAATTCGATAGGTTCAGTGATACCCACCAGTGCTGAGGTGAGCGCCAGGGTGAGCAGCAGCCCGCCCTGCGGCAGCCGCTGCATCCGCTGGCGGTGCAGCCAGATGGCAAAACAGGCACCCGGCAGGCCGAACATGATGATGGGGTAAAGACCGGCTACATATCCTTCATGAAGGGGCTGGGCGGTGGCCAGCGCCTGCAGGTTGCTCTCGCCAAGGCCGATGACGCTGCCCAATACCTGATGCAGCCCGAGCGGGATTAACAAGCGGTTGAGGGTGCCGTAGCAGAAGGCGCCAAACGGCGTGGTAAGCAGCTCGGAGGTGAGCAGGGTCAGCCCGCGCTCCAGTGGCGGCCACAGCAGCGAGAGGGGGATGGCGATCAGCAGGCAGGCCAAGGCCGACGCCAGCAGGCTGGGAAACTCGCCCCTGGCGATTTGCAGCCAGCGGGGCAGCGTTTGCTGGTGTACCCAGGGATAGATGATGGCGGTGGTGAGTCCCGCCAGCAGGCCGCAGATCATGTCGGCGTGCAGGTTGGGGGCCAGCGTATTGAAGGCGGTGCTGAGCAGCAGGAAGTTGACCGCTCCCGCCAGCGTCTGCCCGCCCAGCTCCTGCCGACTCAGGCCAAAGGCGATCGCCACCGCATAGATAAGCGGCATCTGGCTGAAAATCGCCTGACCGGTGAGGGAGAGCACCGCCAAATCGAGCACGTCGGGTTGCCCAAGCCGGTAGATCAACGCCGCCATCGGCAGGATGGAGACGGGCAGCAGCAGGGCATAACCGAGCCGCTGCAGGGCTTGAGTAACGACTTGTCGAGTGGCTTTAACGGGCATACAGCGGCTACGTTCTGTGACTTGGCGCACAGTTTAACCGGAAAACACCTATTTGGGGATAGTTTTGGAACCCTAATTTATATTTTTATTATTTCTGCCCGAAAAGCTCGCGCACTTCCCGCGAGGGCGGTGCCGTCAGCAGGCTCACCGTGATAAAGACCACCAGCGCCAGCGTGAGGCTTGGCACGATGGCGTGCAGGCCAGCCAGCTTGATCCCCCACTGACTGAGTACCCCATAGCAGACGATGCCGCTGACCATGCTGGCCAGCGCGCCCGGGCCGTTGGCCCGTGACCAGTAGAGACCGAGCACCAGCGGCCAGAGGAACACCGCCTGCAGACCGCCAAAGGCGAGCAGGTTGAGCCAGATGATCATCTCGGGCGGTTGCAGCGCCGCCAGCAGTACCAGGGTGCCCAAGATCAGGGTGCAGAGCAGGGAGAGGCGCGGAATGCGCACTTCCAGCTTCTCCTGCTTTGGACTCAGATAGTTGAGATAGAGATCCTTCACCAGAGTGGCGGAAGCCTGGATCAGCTGGGAGTCGATGGTGGACATGATGGCCGCCATCGGCGCCGCCAGAAAGACCCCGGCCAGCCAGGGGGGCAGCACTTCCATCATCAGGGAGGGCATGATCTTGTCCGGGCTGTCCATGCCGGGCAGGATGGCGCGGCCGAGGGCGCCCGCCAGATGCATGCCAAACATCAGCAGTGCGCTGACCACGGTGCCGATCAGAATGCCGCGATGGAGCGCCTTGCTGTCGCGATAGCCAAAGCAGCGCAATGCCGAGTGGGGCAGCCCCACCACCCCGACACAGACCAGGATCCAGAAGCTCAGCATAAAGGGCTGGGTCAACATGTCGCCGGCCCCCTGCGGGCTCACCAGCTTGGGGTCGATCTCCCTGAGCTGGTGGATGAGGTTCGGCAGGCCGTCACCGGCAATTAAAATCCCCGCCAGCAAGGCGCCGGTGCCGATCAGCATGATGATCCCCTGCAGGGCATCGGTCATCACCACGGCGCGGAAGCCGCCGATGATGGTGTAGAGCAGCACACAGCTGGCAAACAGCATCAACCCCTGCTGGTAGGAGAGGCCGGTGGCGGTCTCCAGCAGGCGAGCGCCGCCGATAAACTGCACCACCATGGTCGCGATAAAGGCGAGGATGATAGTAATGGAGCCGAGGATCACCACAGCCTTGCTCTGGTAGCGGGCCCACAGCATGTCGTTGATGGTCACCGCATTGACCCGGCGGGCGATGATGGCGAACTTCTTGCCAAGCACCCCCAGAGTGAGCCAGACGGTGGGCAGCTGGATCATCGCCAGCAACACCCAGCCCAGACCGATCTTGTAGGCCGCGCCCGGTCCGCCGATAAAGGAGGAGGCTGAGGTGTAGGTAGCCACTAGCGTCATCGCCAGCACCAGCCCGCCCATGCTGCGGTTGCCGATGAAGTACTCCTGCACGAAGTTGCCTTGCGCGCGATGGCGGCTGGCCCAGAAACCCACCCCCAGCACCAGCACCAGATAGATGACGAGCGGCAGCATCAACTCAAGATTCATGGGATGACTCCTTGCCGGAAGGGGAGTGGGTATCGAGGGGGATCTCCACAAACAGCCGGTTCACCATCAGGGCACAGAGCAGAATGAACAGCAGTGGCATCACCATGCAGCTGAGCAGGAACCACAACGGCAGCCCCCACAACTCCAGCTGGGGCGGGATAAAATAGGCGGTGCCATACCAGGCAAAGAAGTAGAACAGGGTCAGCAGCAGGCAGAAAGCTGCTTCCCGGCGGGCGAGAGCAAAACGGTTCACCTTGGCCTCCGACAAATTTGAGGGGCGCAAGGATAACAAAAAAGGGCCATGTCGCCATGGCCCTTTTTCAGCAGAGGCTCCTTGCGGAGCAGACTTCCATCGGAAGTCCGGTCTCTATCAGCGATCCTTACAGACCCAACTTCTTGTGCAGATAGTGGATATTGGTGCCACCGTGCTGGAAGTTTTCGTCTTTCATGATCTCTTTTTGCAGCGGTACGTTGGTCTTGATCCCTTCCACCACCAGCTCGTCCAGCGCATGACGCATACGGGCGATGGCAATGTCACGATTCTCGCCGTAACAGATCAGCTTGCCGATCATTGAATCGTAGTGGGGCGGTACCTTGTAACCGGCATAAATGTGGGAGTCCCAACGCACGCCCAGACCACCCGGCGCGTGGAAGCGCTGAACCAGACCCGGAGAGGGCATGAAGGTGGCCGGATCTTCGGCGTTGATCCGGCACTCGATGGCATGGCCACGGATGCGGATATCCTGCTGGGTGATCGACAGGGGCTGACCGGCGGCGATGCGCAGTTGCTCCTTGATCAGATCGATACCGGTGACCATCTCGGTGACCGGATGCTCAACCTGAATACGGGTGTTCATTTCGATGAAATAGAACTCGCCGTTCTCGTACAGGAACTCGAAAGTACCCGCACCGCGGTAGCCGATCTCGATACAGGCGCGCACACAACGCTCGCCGATGAACTTGCGCATTTCGGCGGTGATGCCGGGGGCCGGCGCCTCTTCCACCACTTTCTGGTGACGACGCTGCATGGAGCAGTCACGCTCGCCCAGATAGAGGGCGTTGCCCTGGCCGTCTGCCAACACCTGAATTTCGATGTGGCGCGGGTTTTCCAGGTACTTCTCCATGTAGACCATGTCGTTCTTAAAGAACTGGCCCGCTTCGGATTTGGTCAGGGCAATGGCGCCCGCCAGTTCCGCTTCATTGCGCACCACGCGCATACCGCGACCACCACCGCCACCGGCGGCCTTGATGATCACCGGATAGCCGATGCGTTTGGCAATGGCGGCGTTGTGCTTGGCGTCGTTATCGACGGGGCCGTCAGAGCCCGGTACACACGGTACGCCCGCTTTCTTCATCGCTTCGATGGCGGAGACCTTGTCACCCATCAGGCGAATGGTCTCGGCGCGCGGGCCGATGAAGATGAAGCCGGATTTTTCGACCACTTCGGCGAAATCGGCGTTCTCGGAGAGGAAGCCGTAACCCGGGTGGATGGCCACGGCACCGGTTACCTCGGCGGCGGCGATGATGGCCGGGACGTTGAGGTAGGATTCGGTACTGGCCGGTCTGCCGATACAGATGGATTCGTCGGCCAGCAGCACATGTTTGAGCTCCCGGTCGGCGGTGGAGTGAACGGCCACTGTCTTGATCCCGAGCTCTTTACAGGCGCGCAGGATCCGCAGGGCAATTTCACCGCGGTTGGCGATGACTACTTTGTCCAACATGGGTGGCGATTTCCCTTATTCGATGATGAACAGCGGCTCGTCAAATTCGACGGCCTGACCATTTTCAACCAGGATCGCTTTGATCACACCGGCCTTGTCAGACTCGATTTGGTTCATCATTTTCATGGCTTCGACGATGCACAGGGTGTCGCCGACATTGACTTGCTGACCCACTTCCGCGAACGGCTTGGCATCCGGGCTGGAGGAGCGGTAGAAGGAGCCAACCATCGGGGAGCGCATCAGGTGACCGCTCGGGGCGGCATCTGCGGCCGGTGCGGCGGCAACCGGGGCGGCAGCGGCAGGTGCGGCAACCGGAGCGGCTTGCTGCATCATCATCTGCGGCATGGCGGTGGTCACCTGACCGGAGAAGTTGCGGCTGATGCGAACGGACTCTTCACCTTCGGAGATCTCCAGTTCGGCGATGCCGGACTCTTCAACCAGTTCAATCAGCTTCTTGATTTTGCGGATATCCATTAGCATTCTCTTTCTTCTTTATCTGATCAGTGATTATCAAGCCGCGCGCAGATGGTGCACGGCCGCGGTTAAAGCGAATTGGTAGCCATCGGCCCCCAGACCACAAATGACCCCTTTGGCGACATCAGACAGATAGGAGTGATGACGGAACGGCTCCCTGGCATGGACGTTTGACAGGTGAACCTCGATAAAAGGGATGGTGACACCCAGCAGTGCATCGCGAATGGCGACGCTGGTGTGTGTGAAGGCGGCTGGATTGATGATGATAAAATCCACCTGGCCCATGGCCTGATGGATGCGGCCGACCAACTCATGTTCGGCGTTGGATTGCAGATGTTCCAGAGTGACACCGAGTTCGCTGGCGTTAAGCTTCAGATCGGCGACGATCTCATCAAGCGTCTTGCTGCCGTAGATACCCGGTTCCCGTTTGCCCAGCAGATTCAGGTTTGGTCCGTTGAGCAGGAGAATGCGGTGATTTTGCGACATATTGAGTACATCCTCGATGATAATGCTGCTATCTATCAGCTATCTTGTGGACTACCAGAAATCTAGCCATTTTCTGCGCAAATCGGTGTGCCCTGGCACACAGATTTCGCAATTATATTGATTTCGTGAAAATTAGCAGCATTTTACTGGTCTAATCTCTACATCTGGCTATTTATTGCACGTTTCGGTCGGCAAGGCTTCGTAGCTACCGCCTTGCTGTTTGCTGGCGGATGAGAAACGACAAAGCCGGCACAGGGCCGGCTTTGTTGAGCAACAAACGAAGCGGGATCAGGCTGCTTCCGACTTCTCGCGAATGAGTTTGTCTACTACCCCCGGATCCGCCAGGGTGGAGATATCCCCCAGGCTGTCGGTCTCGCCGGTGGCGATCTTGCGCAAGATGCGGCGCATGATCTTGCCGGAACGGGTCTTCGGCAACCCCTCCGCCCAGTGAATGACATCCGGCGTGGCGATGGCGCCAATCTCCTTGCGCACCCACTCCTTCACCTCTTTGTGCAGCTCACGGCTCGGCTCTTCTCCGGCGATCAGGGTGACATAGGCATAGATACCCTGACCCTTGATCTCGTGGGGCACCCCCACCACCGCGGCTTCAGCGATCTTGGGATGGGCCACCAGCGCCGATTCAATTTCGGCGGTACCCATGCGGTGGCCGGAGACGTTCAGTACATCATCCACCCGACCGGTGATCCAGTAGTAGCCGTCCTCGTCGCGACGGGCACCGTCGCCGGTGAAGTAGCGGCCCGGGAAGGTGGAGAAGTAGGTCTGCTCGAACCGCTCGTGATCGCCGAATACGGTGCGCATCTGACCCGGCCAGGAGTCGGTGATCACCAAGTTGCCCTCGGTGGCCCCTTCCAGCGGTTCGCCCATGTTGTCGACCAGCGCCGGTTGTACCCCGAAGAAGGGACGAGTCGCCGAGCCCGGTTTCAGGTCGGTGACGCCGGGCAGCGGCGTAATCAGGATGCCGCCGGTTTCGGTTTGCCACCAGGTATCGACAATGGGGCAGCGCTCGTCACCAATGGTGCGGTAGTACCACTCCCAGGCTTCCGGGTTGATGGGTTCACCCACCGAACCCATGATGCGCAGGCTCTGGCGCGAGGTGCCGGTGACCGCTTCGTTGCCTTTGGCCATCAGGGCGCGGATGGCGGTGGGGGCGGTATAGAGGATGGTGACCTGGTGCTTGTCCACCACCTGACTCATGCGGTTGGTGGCCGGGTAGTTGGGCACCCCTTCGAACATGATGGTGGTGGCGCCGTTGGCAAGCGGCCCGTAGACCAGATAGGAGTGACCGGTAACCCAGCCCACATCGGCGGTACACCAGTAGATATCCTCTTCGTGGTAGTCGAACACATATTTGAAGGTGAGGGTGGCATAGACCAGATAGCCGCCGGTGGTGTGCAACACCCCCTTGGGTTTGCCGGTGGAGCCGGAGGTATAGAGGATAAAGAGCGGATCTTCGGCGTTCATCGCCTCGGGCGGGCAGTCGCTGCTGACGGCGGCGGTCGCTTCGTGCCACCACACATCGCGATGGTTGTGCCAGGCAACATTGCCACCGGTGCGCTTGAGCACGATCACCTTGTTGACCTGGGTATCCGGGTTGGTGAGCGCTTCATCCACATTCTTCTTGAGCTGCACCGGACGACCACCGCGCAGCCCCTCGTCGGCGGTGATCACGATGTGCGAGCCCGAGTCGATGATGCGCCCGGCCAGCGCTTCCGGCGAGAAGCCGCCGAATACAATACTGTGTACCGCGCCGATGCGGGTACAGGCCAACATGGCGATGGCGGCTTCGGGTACCATGGGCATATAGAGGCAGACCACGTCGCCGCGGTGAACCCCTTGTGCTTTCAATACGTTGGCAAACTTGCACACTTCGCTGTGCAGTTCGCGGTAAGTGAGTTTACGATCTTCGGCGGGGTTGTCCCCTTCCCAGATGATGGCGACCTTGTCACCCCGTTCGGCGAGATGGCGATCGAGACAGTTGGCAGAAACGTTGAGCTGGCCATCTTCAAACCACTTGATGGAGACATGGCCCGGATCGTAGGAGGTGTTCTTGACCTTGGTATAGGGTTTCATCCAGTCGAGAATTTTTCCCTGCTCTCCCCAGAAGGTATCGGGATCCTCGACGGAGGCCTGATACATGGCGGCGTAGTCGCCCTTGTCTAGCAGTGCATTGCTGCTGATGTGGGGTTTGACCGGGTAGACCTTGCTCTCGCTCATCACTCACTCCTTTGAATACATACTTTTAATAATTAAGTAACAACTTATACCTTTGGCTGATGGGGGCAATTAGACTTTTGGATAGACAGCAACATTTGGTTACAGGGTTATGGGTGACACTCACGCAGTGAGTCGGTAAAAAGGAGGACTTTGATGGATGGAGGTAGTTATGTTTTCTCTATTGCTCTGTGCATCCCTGTGGCAGTTTGATACGACTGTTCTTGCAGACAAGCCTCCCAAAGAGTTTGCGATTACCCACCAGGAGCCTTCACAGACTGTGCGGGAGCGGGTTGCTGATCAGCTTGGTCATGCATGGCAGGACAAAAAGTCGGGAACCAAGTTTTCCCTCAGTGAGCCAGGATCCCGTTACTCTGGCGACTCACCGCTCACTCGCATGGCCAATGACCGGGATAATGGTGGTGTTCCTACCCTGACGTTTGGAAAATAGTTTGATTGGCCGTTTGTTTCCTTGGTATCGCTAATGTTGAACGTTTTGGCAATCCAAGCGTTCGTGCATCTGTTCTACATGCAGTGGTTTGCTGAACAGATAGCCCTGTCCTTCGCCGCAGTTGAGTGATTGCAAGAAGGCGTGTTGTGCCTTGGTTTCAATCCCTTCGGCGGTGACCTCCATATCCAGACTGTCGGCCAGATTGATGATGGTGCGGCAGAGCTCCCGACTGTTCTTGTCTTCCGGTAATGCCTGCACAAACGCCCGGTCGATCTTGATGCGATCGATCGGCAGGGTCTTGAGCAGACTCAGTGACGAGAAGCCGGTACCAAAGTCATCGATGGCAATCTGCACGCCGAGATTTTTCAGGCGGGTAAAGAGATCCAGACTCTGTTCGACCCGCTGGATGATGCTCTCCGTCACCTCGATCTCGAGCCGTTCTGGCGGAAATCCTGTCTCGGCCAGAATGGCGGCGACCCGTTCAACGTAGCCCGGGGATCGCATCTCCCGCACCGACACATTGACCGACAAGCGGGGCACCGGCAGTCCGGCGGCCAGCCAGTTTTGTCCCTGCTCACAGGCGTTGCGCATTACCCATTCCCCAATTTTCTCTATCAGGCCGCACTCCTCCGCCACCGGAATAAAACGGGTCGGCGCTATCATCCCCTCATTGGGATGCTGCCAGCGCAGCAGGGCTTCCAGTCCACTCAGGTGGCCGCTGGCCAGATTGGTCATGGGTTGATAGAAGATGCAGAGCTGTTCGAGCTCCAGGGCCTTGAGCAGGCCCTGCTCAATCTGCATCCGCTCGCGGGCTCGAGCCGCCATGCAGGGGGTGTAGAACTGGAAGCCGTTGCGCCCCTGACTTTTCGCCTCGTACATGGCGCTGTCGGCGGCGCTTACCAGGGTTTCCGGGCTGTCTGCATGATCGGGATAGATGGCGATACCGATACTTGCCGAGATCGCCACCAGCTCATGGGCCAGCTCAACCGGTTCACGCAACACTGTCAGCAGGGTATTGGCCAGGGTTGCCAGCTCGTCAGGCTCCTCCAGATAGGGGATCAGCACCAGAAACTCGTCTCCCCCGAGGCGGGTCGCCAGATCGTTGTGTTGCAGGCAGCCGAGGATCCGCTCTGCCAGCCGCTTGAGCAGCTCATCGCCAACTCCGTGGCCCAGGCTGTCGTTGATCAGCTTGAAGCCATCCAGATCAATAAAGAGCAGCCCCAACCGTTTGCGATTGAGCTGCGCGGTTTTCAGCTCAAGGGCTAGCCGCTCCTGCAACAGATGACGATTGCCCAGCTCGGTCAGGGGATCGTGATAGGCAAGGTGATTCAGCTCGGCCTCCACCTTGCGAATGGCGCTGATGTCGGAGAGGGCGATCACATAGTGAGTAGTGTTGTTGAAGTTGTCATAGACAGCGCTGATCTGCTGCCAGGAGGAGAAGTAGCTGCCATCCTTGCGCAGACAAACCATCTCGCCATGCCAGGCGTTGTTGCCGGGGCGCAGGTGATACCAGGGATAGTCGAGGTCGGTGTAGCGCCTGGGATGCATGATGATATCCGGGGTGCGGCCTATCACCTCCTCGGCATTGTATTGGGTCAGCATGGTGAAGGCCGGGTTGACCGACAGAATATGGTGCTCGCTGTCGAGGATGATGATCCCCTCGGCCGTGGTATCGAATACCACGTTGGCCTGATGGAGTCGCTCCTCCTGACGGCGGCGGGCGGTAGCATTGTGAATTACCCCCATAACCCGGTGGCCGACCGACTCGGTGGCGGGGACATGGTCGGCATGAATATCGACCCAGTGCCGCTCTTTGAGGGGGGTGAGGTAGCTCAGGGTGAGATGGATGGGGTCATGGCTTTGCAGGGCCGCTTTGAGCTGGCTGCCGGATTCCGGTTCAAAGCAGTCGACGAACGCTTGCAGCCCGCCGTGGAATTGGTTGGCCTCGATGCCCAGCAGCGGCTCAATTTGGCCGTCGAACAGTAATCTGTCCTCCGCCACGTGCCATTCCCACACCCCGATTTGGGCCGCTCGCATTGCCAGCTGCAGCCGTTGTTCGGTTTCATACTGCTCGGTGATGTCCCGCACGATGGCGAGGATACCGTTCAGCTCTCCCTTCTCATCACGCATCGGGCTGTAGGTGGCCTGAAAGCGGCGTGAGCTGTTGTCGTACGCCGCGGTTTGGCCCGTGATGGCTATATCCACGTAGGGCATGCCGCTGCGCATGATCTGCTGAAACATAGGCTCCAGGGTCGGTGCCAGCTTGGGAACCACCTCTCTGAGGTGCTTGCCCTGATGCTCCTCGATGCTTTTGCCATTGATGTCGGCCAGCACCTGATTGACTTTACGGTAGCGAAATTCGCAGTCAAAGACGCCGATGCCCAGAGGGGCATTATCCATCAGCTGTTCCAGGACGGTGTGATCTGACAGCTGGGTCAACATTGCCTCGGTGTCGGCGTTGAAAAGCTTCCCATCCATGATGACCTCGGCATTGATTGTTTTATCACTTGCATCAGTTGTCAGTATGGCACGAACTGTTTGGCCGAGAGTCAAGCGGAGTTATCTGGTTGTTTTGACGGCAAGAATAGGCAGAAAAACCTGATAAAAAGGATGGGAAAAGGGGGCGAGTGGTTATCCCTTCTGGCGACCAAACGCCTGAATGCCGCGCACCAGTACCAGCCAGCCGAGCAGATGGAACGGGAGGGCAAGCAGATAGAGCAGCAGGAAGTGCGACTCGCTGCCGCTGCTGTTGATGAAGTCGATCCAGGCGGCCAGCAGCGCTAGCATGCCGGCGATCTGGAAGCGGCGGCGCAACACCACCTCGACGCCGAGATTGGCAAGGTAGAGGGTGAGCAGGATGCCGGCAAATCCGGTGAGCTGGGCGGTGCCGTAGAGCTCGCGATCCGGGTTGAACAGCAGCGCAATCAGGGGAGTAATGCCCTGATCCAGCGGGATCAGGGCCAGCAGCCAGCATGCAATCAGAAGCAGGGCTGTCTTCATCGCGGGCTCAGTCGGCGGACGGTGCCGGTTTGACCAGAGAGAGGTAGTTGGCATCCATCTTGAGGAAGACCCCCAGCAGACGGGCACTGGCGCCGTAAAAGCCAAACCGGTCGGCGGCGCGACAAGCGCTTTCGAACTTGTCGAACCACCCCAGCAGATGGCCGTGCAGCAGCGCTTCCTGCTCGTCGAGCCAGCGTTCCCGCTCGGCTGCACTCTTGGCTTCCGCCGCGCGGATGATGAGATTGCCCATCAGATCCAGCTCGATGGCCAGATGGTCGGCAGGCTCTTTGTATTTATCGCTGACATTGATACCAAGGCGATCGAGGCGGGTCTGCATCTCGGCCATCGGGGCCTGCATCAGTAGCTTGGCCTCGCCACGGTAGAGCGATTCGTAGGGCAGGGCGCCCTGTTTGGGATCCACCAGAAACAGGCCAGCGAAGTCGGCGGCTAGTTCCAGCTGGCGATCCGGGCGCACCAGCAGGCGAGCGATGGCCTCGTTGAGTTCGGCCACGGCTTCGCGCATCGGATCCAGGGTGGAGAGGCTTTTCAGGAAGCTTCGCACATCATAGGTGTCATATTCGGCGATCTGCTCATCACTGAGTTCGGCGGCGAACAGGGTGGAGAACCACCAGTAGAGTTCGGCCCGGCGTTCGCTGGTAGCCATAAATTCCTGCATTTTTCCTCCGTGGATGGCAATCGGGAGCCTTGATGGCTCCCGATTCTAACGACTTTAAAAATAAAGGAAACTCAAGGGGGCGCTTTCGTCCCCCAGGGGTCAGAGTGCCGGGAACATGGGGTCGATGCCCTTGGCCGATTCCGGCGCGCCGAAGGCAGTGACTGCCGGTGCCTGTCCGCGGAACTTCTCGATCTCCACCAGCGCGGTATGGGCCGTTGTGGCCTGCGCCAGGCTGGAGGAGCCGATGTCGGCGGTCAGCACGTTGGGATCGCCGTAGGTACAGAGAGTCCCTACCTTGCCGCCCTCTTGCGGGCCATACCAGGCCCCTTCCTGAATGCGCACCACCCCGGGAGCGTAGTCATCGCTCACCACCAGCCCGGCCAATACCTGACCGCGACCGTTGAACACCCGCACCAGATCGCCGTCCTTGAGGCCGCGGGATTTGGCATCCTGCGGATTCATGTAGACAGGCTCGCGACCCTGCACCGTGTAGGTGGCGCGGTAGTTGTCGGAGGAGCAGAGCTGGCTGTGCAGCCGCTTGTCCGGGTGGCAGGATTGCAGGTGCAGCGGGTACTGTTTGCTGCCCGGCCCGCCGTGGGAACGCTCGTAGGGTTCAATCCAGACTGGATGGCCCGGACAGTCCCCATAGCCGTAGTCGGCGATGGTCTTGGAGTAGATCTCGATAAGGCCGGACGGGGTACCGAGCGGTTCCAGATCCGGCTCCTGACGGAACGACTCGTGGCGCACCCAGGGCTGGCCCGCCGGGAAGGTGACGAAGCCCTCGCCGTGCCAGAACTGGCTGAAACGGGGCAGACGGATGCCGATGCCGCGACCCTGCAGGCGGGCGTCGTCATAGATGCTCTGGATCCACTCCAGCTTGCTCTTGCCGCCGGTGAACTCGGCCTCACGACCGAAGCGACGGCAAAGATCGGCGAAGATGTCGTAGTCATCCCGCGCCTCGAACAGCGGCTCTACCACCTTGTACATGGCCAGAATGCCCGCGTTGGAGTGGGAGCCCCACTGCTCGATGTCATCCCGCTCATAAGTTGTGGTGGCGGGCAGCACGATATCGGCAAAACGGCAGCTGGCGGTCCACTGGTGATCGATGCTGACCACGGTTTCCAGCTTGCGCCAGGCCGAGACCATCTTGTTGCGATCCTGCTGGTGGTGGAACGGGTTGTTGCCGCAGAACACCGCCATCTTCATATGGGGGTAGGTGATGGTCTGGCCGTTGAAGGCGATCTGCTTGCCCGGATTGAGGATGCAGTCGACGAAACGGGCCACCGGAATGTATTTGGAGTAGCCCTTCCAGTCGCCGTCATGGAGCGGCTTGACCCCGGGGATGACCGAGCTGAAACCGGACATTATGGGGCCGCTGGAGGTGATGGTGCCCGCCCCGTTGTAGTGCCAGCCAAAGCCGTAACCGCCCCCCGGCAGGCCGATCTGGCCAATCATCGAGGCCAGTACCACCAGCATCCAGGCGTACTGCTCGCCGTGGTGCATGCGCTGTACACACCAGCCGCCGATAAGCTGGGTGCGGCCGCTGCTCATGGCGCGGGCCAGCTCGCGGATGGTCTCGGCTGGTACGCCACAGATGGCGGCGGCCCACTCGGCATCCTTCACCTGACCATCGCTGGTGCCCAGCAGGTAGGGCAGGAACTTGTCAAAGCCGGTGGTGTAGTTCTTCAGAAACGCCTCGTCGTGGCGCTTCTCGCTGTAGAGGGTGTGGGCGATGCCCAGCATCAGCGGTACGTCGGTTTGCGGATTCAGGGTCACCTGATCGCAATTGAGGTACTTCTGGGTCTTGGATTTGACCGGATCGACACTGATCACCCGGATCTCGCCCTTGGCCACCTTCTCTTTGAGCTGCGCCCAGTAGTCGTAGACGCTGTGATCCGGCACCAGCCAGCCCACCTGCAGGTTCTTGATGGGATCGGAGCCCCAGATGACGATAGTCTTGCTGTGTTCCAGCACCAGCGGCCAGGAGGTTTGCTGCTCATACACCTCCATAGCGCCCGCCACGTGGGGCAGGATCACCTGGGCGGCACCGGTGGAGTAGTCACCGGCCTTGGCCAGATAGGTGCCGTGCAGGTTCATGGCGCGTCCCAGCATGGCGCCAGCGGAGTGCAACTTGCCCACCGACTGCCAGCCGGAGTGACCGGCATAGAGGGCGCTCGGGCCATAGGTCTTCTGTACCCGCTCCAGCTCGTGATAGAAAAAATCGAGCGCCTGGGACCAGGTGACCCGCACGAAGCGGTTTTGGCCGCGTTCGCTGGTGTCGGACTGGTGGCCCTTGCGTAGCCAGTCCAGTCGCACCATGGGGTAGCGGATGCGGGAGGGGTTGTAGACCACTTCACTCAAGGCCTTGAGCATGTCGGTGGGGTGCTTGTCATGCTCGAACGGCAGGGTCTCGACCCAGCGCCCATCGACCACCCGGGCACGGAAGGCGCCCCAGTGGGAGCCGGACTGCACCAGCTTGTCGCCAGACTCGGCGGCCATCACGGCGCGACCGAGCAGGGAGGGGCCTATCAGGGCAGAGGCACCGCTGGCCAGCAAGCCACCCAGAAAACCACGACGGGAAATATTGATCATCTTGTTATTCCTCTTTCGAATCCGGACTTAGTGGCTGCCCTGACCACCGGTATCGGCGGCATGGTTTTGCAGGTATTTGAGCAGGGTGCGCTCCTCTTCCTTGCTCAGGCGATAGTAGGCAGACATCGCCTTGAGCCCCGAGATCCAGCCGTTGGCAGTGAAGTGAGCGGGATCCGGCGCGCTGTGGCAGGAGTTGCAGGTGGATTTGTACATCTCGCCGGCGTAATCCCAGATCGGCTTGAGCGAGGACTCAAAGCCCTTGCCATCGACCCAGGCCTGCACCTGAACCTGCTCCCACTTGATATGGGTGGCGCTGTCGGTCTCCTGTTTGAGCACTTTCTCGCTCGCTTTCAGTTCGTCACGGATGGTGGCGACGAAGACCCGCTTGCCCATGTATTCGCTCAGCACCCGGCCCTTGCCGTCGCTCTCGCGCCACCCTTCGATGGTCACCTTGAGGCGATCGCCGCTGCGGTCCACCACGTCGATACGGGAGGCGGGCAGCAGTTTGCCGACCGGGTCGCTGCTCTGTTCGCTGGCATAGAGATCTTTTTCACCCAGGTTGTAGAGGGTCTCGGTGGCTGGCGCCTCTTGTGCGTCGTTGACCAGGGTGGCGTAAGTGGCCCGGAAGCCGCCCGCCATGTTGGGAAGTTCGTGGGCGATGCCCTTGTGGCACTCGATGCAGTTCATGTTCTTCGCCGCCGCATCTTTCATCGCCAGCGCAGCCGCCGGGGACTGCTTGGCGTGATCCATGTTGTCGTAGCTGTGGCAGGACTTGCAGGTCTTGGAGTTCTGGCTGCTCATCCGCGCCCACACCTTCTCGGCCAGATGCAGGCGCCGGTCCTCGAACTTCTCCCGGGTGTCGATGCTGTGGCCTATGTACTCCTGATAGAGGTCGTTGGCCGCCTCCATCTTGCGGGCCACCTTGCCGACGAAATCCTTCGGCTGGTGACAGTCGGTACAGACCGCCTGTACCCCCGAGGCATTCTTGAAGTGGATGGACTCCTTGTACTCCGGATAGACGGTGTCTTTCATGGAGTGGCAGGAGATACAGAATTCGAGGCTGCTGGTTTTCTCAAAGCCGTAGTGCAGGCCGACGGTGCCCGCGAGGGTGACGCCGACGCCCACCAGAAGCAGCGCCAGTACCGACCAGCGGCGGCTGGGGGTGCGCAGGAAGTGCCACAGTTTTTTCATCATGCTCTCTCACATCACTTTTTTGATGGGAGCCATGATAGGGAGGCGTTGTGAACAGGGTTGCCGCCACAAATTAATGAAATAGGGGTATTTATGACAAAATGTGAATAGAATAATCCTCCCTTGTCGACCATCGTGAACCCTGCCCATGAGCTACCACATTCTGGTTGTTGAAGATGATGCGGTTACCCGCGAGAAGCTGACCGGCTATTTCGAGCGGGAGGGCTATCGGGTGACGGCGGTCGAAAACGGCCAGGAGATGCGCGCCGTGCTGGCGGTGCAGACGGTCGATCTGGTGATGCTGGATATCAACCTGCCGGGGGAAGATGGTCTGCTGCTGACCCGTGAACTGCGGGCGCGCAGCACGGTGGGGATCATTCTGGTCACCGGCCGCAGTGATGCGGTAGACCGGATTGTCGGCCTCGAGATGGGGGCCGACGACTATGTCACCAAGCCGTTCGAGCTCAGGGAACTGCTGGTGCGGGTCAAGAATCTGCTGTGGCGGATCTCGCTGGCGGCCGCCGCGCCGAG
Organism: Aeromonas sp. Lyrl_2; assembly: GCF_051948815.1. Classification (NCBI taxonomy): domain Bacteria; kingdom Pseudomonadati; phylum Pseudomonadota; class Gammaproteobacteria; order Aeromonadales; family Aeromonadaceae; genus Aeromonas; species Aeromonas sp. Lyrl_2. Next base: position 200,969 of record NZ_JAYJLJ010000001.1, on the reverse strand, counting down.
CGAGCCTGCGGTGGCGGACGATGCGGTGCGCTTTGGCCCCTGGCGTTTTGACATCCCCCGCCGCCAGCTCAGCAAGGACGGGGTGCCGGTGCGTCTGACCAAGGCCGAATATGAAGTGTTGGTGGCCTTTGTCGCTCATGCCGGGCGGGTGCTCAGTCGGGAGCGGATCCTGACCCTTATCAGCCATCGCGGCGATGGCCCGAGCGATCGCACCATAGACGTGTTGATCCGGCGGCTGCGCGGCAAGATGGAAGCGGATCCGCGGGATCCCCAGCTGTTTGTCACCGTCCATGGTGAAGGCTATCTGTTTGCCGGCGAGATAGCCTCCTGACCCCGTTGCGGTGGCCTTGACCTGTTTGAGAGGTATCAGACCGGCGGGCGGGTATCAAATTGCGGGCAGTCGTCGCCAATCTGGTGCCAGGGTGCCTTGGAGCCGACAAAGATGTGAAACGCGGGTCGCTGGCTCGGCACATCGTCCAGTACCCCGAGGCGCAGGTTGATCTTGCCGCTGCTGCTCTTCTGGCTGAACAGGCTGGAGCCGCAGTGACCACAGAAGGCGAGGGTGGTCTCTGCCGATTTCCGGTAGCGGCCGATGGCCTCTTCTCCCTTCACAATGGTGACCTTGTTGCCATCCAGTCCGCCGACCGAGGCGTAATCTCCCCCTGAAAACTTGCGGCATTCGCTGCAGTGGCAGTTCCCCATATAGTCGAACTGATCCGGCAGGGTCAGGGCGACGGCGCCGCACAGGCAGCTGGCATGTAACTCTTTCATCTCTTCTCCTTGAGTGGGCTAATCGGATTTGGAACGGCTATTCGACCCGATAGACGGGACGAAAAGCGCCATCCGAGAGGGAATCGGCGGGGTCGGCCAGCGGTGCAGAGAGCGTCAGAATGGGTGGCCCCATCACCCGCGGGTACTGCTCGGCATTGGCATCAGGGTGTTGCAGCAGGCAGACCGCCTGAGCGACAGCAAGGCGCCCCTGCAGCCGCATCTGATCGCTGTTGGCGGCCAAGATCTTGCCCCGGCGCAGGCCCCGCTGTACCCCGTGGCTGAAGTAGGTGCTCAGCACCCGGGGCCTGTCGAGATGGCGCTGTGACAGTTCGTTGACGGCTACTTCGGCGGCGATGGCGCCCCCCACCAGATAGTCGAGGTCGGGATAGCGGGCCAGCGTCTGCTGCACCAGCGTGCGCTGGATTTCCCGGCTGTTGTCGCCGCGCTCGGTGGTGACCAGCTTGATGGCGCTCCCCTTGATGGCATCGGCAAAGCCCGGCTCGACGAAGTTGTTGCCGCCGCTTGCCTGCGGGCCGGGGAAAAGGGCGACCGAGACCGGCTTGCTGCCGGCGGGGTGACGCTGCGCCAGCCAGTGGCCGATTTGCCAGCCCATCTGGTACCAGGAGACCCCCACCTTGGCCTGCACCAGACCGCTGGGCAGATCGTTGACCAGTCCAAAGAGCGGCAGCGGCGTGACCTTGATTGCCTCGCGCAAGCCCTGATAGCTCACCGCGCCGAGCAAGATGGCGTCGCTCCCTTCCTGCACGCAGCGCTGCAACTGCTGGCGCTGCTCGGCGAGGGCACCGTAACCCCCTGCTTCGTGGATCTGCAACTTGACTCCCAGCCGCTTCGCTTCGTCCACCATGCCCTGATTGACCGATAGCCAGTAGGCGTCGCGCAGATGGGGGTAGAGGGCACAGAGGGTCAGCGGCTTGCTTGCGGCGGCGGGTTCCTGCCACTGCTGGCGCAGCGGCTGGCCGCTGAATTCGCCGCCGGGCCAGATATCGACCGCAAAGGCGAGGGCGGCGCGGGGAAGCATTAGCAACCAGATCAGCAACAACGGGGAGAGATAGACGCTTCGCATGGTCAGGGGTTTTGTTAAAGTGTTGGGCCATATTATCCGGTCAAAGCCGACCACAACCAAGGGACTTCCCGTGAGAATCTTTTCCGGCCTGGGTGGCAAGTTGCTGCTGGCCTTCTCCCTGATGGCGTTGCTGACCCTGAGTGCCTCCCTGCTGGGCTGGGTGGGGCTTAGCCATCTGCGCCAGCTGGAGCAAGGGGTGCAGCAGACTCTGGCCGATCAGGAGCTGGCCCGCACGCTCTCTCGCCTCAGCGGCGAGATCCAGAGCGCGTCACGGCTGCTGGCCACCGCAACCAGCGAGCAGGAGCGGGAGCATCAGGGACGCTTGCTCACTCTGCAGGGGCAACAGCTGCAGCAGGTGCTGGCGCAACTCGGCCGTGGGCAGGGTTCAACAAGCCTCGATCAGCTCAGTCAGAGCATCATCGGCAATCTGGGTCAGCAGGGCTGGCTGGTGGGGGAACGGTTGACCCTGATGGCGCAAGGGGAGGCGCAGCGGGCCCGTCTGGTGGCGGCGGCCGGACAGATCGCCGAGCTGGCGCGCAGCCAGATGGAGAACGCCGAAACCGTGATGGTGGCGGGATTGGGTTCTCTCTACCAACAGCAAGGCGCGCAGGCGACCCGGACGCTGGACCGCCTGCTGGAGCAGGATCTCGACTGGCTGGAGCAGATGACCGAGCTGCGTCATCGCACCCTGATGCAGCAGCAGCGCATCGAGGAGATGTGGCGCAGCGAACGGCAGGAACAGTTGCAAACGCTATTGCAAGAGGGGCAGCGGGAGCTGGCCATCTTGCAACTGCGGGCCGGGGCGGTGACCGATCCGGCACGTCGTCAGGCGGTGGAGCAGGCGCTGACCGTGCTGGCGCAGAGTGACAAGCTGGTGCAACTGCGCAGCGACTGGCTCGGCAAGGGGGAGGCGCTGCGGGTGCTGGCCAATGCCAACGAAGCCCTGATGAGCAGCCTCAACCAACAGGTCGGAGAGCTGGTCAGCCGTGCTCGCGATTCGCTGGGGCAGAGCCAGCAGGCGCTAAGCCAGCGTCTCAGGCTGCTGGAACAGGCGCTGATGGCCATTGGCCTGCTCACCCTGCTACTACTGATGCTGCTGATGTGGCGCATGGTCTACGGCCGGATCGTCTGGCCACTGCAACGGGCGGTGGCGGGGATGAGCCGGTTGGCGCGCGGGGATCTGGCCCCCCTTGAGCCGATCGCCAGTACCGGGCGCGATGAGCTGGCGGAGCTGGGGCGGGCCCTGCAGGTGTTTCGTGACAATGCGGTGGAGCTGGGCCGCTATCAGCGCGAGCTGGAGTCGCGGGTCGAGGAGCGCACTGGCCAGCTCAGCCACGCCAACGAGCGGCTCAATGAGGAGGTGGAGAAGCAGCGGCAGGCCCGCGCCGAGGCAGAACAGGCCAACCGCGCCAAATCGGTGTTTCTCGCCACCATGAGCCACGAGATCCGCACCCCCATGAACGGCATTCTGGGTGGCCTGACACTGCTGGAAGATACCCACCTGAGCGATACCCAGCAGCGCTATCTGGCCGCCATCGAGCACAGCGGCGAATCCCTGCTGGAGATCCTCAACGACATTCTCGACTACTCCAAGATCGAGGCGGGCCATGTGGAAGCGCGCCGCGAGCCCTTCCCCCTGTTCCAGCTGGTGGATGAGCTGAGCGCGCTGTTCCGGCCAAAGGCTGCGGCCAAGGGGGTCACCCTGGCGCTGGAATATGCGCCCGGGCTGGCGCCTGTGGTCGAGGGGGATCTGGGCAAACTGCGCCAGGTGCTCGGCAACTTGCTCGGCAATGCGGTCAAGTTTACCGCCCGTGGCCAGATTACCCTGACGGTGGCGCCCCTTGTCTGTCAGGGACCTTGCGCCGAGCCCTGCATCCGCTTCGTGGTGCGCGATACCGGCCCCGGCATTCCGGCCGATGAGCAAGAGGCAGTGTTTGAGGCGTTTCGCCAGCGCAAGCGTGATATAGGCCATCAGGGCGGCACCGGGCTGGGGCTGGCGATCAGCCGCAAGCTGGTGGCCGCCATGGGGGGCGAGCTGATCCTTGCCAGCGAGCCGGACAAGGGGTGTGAATTCAACTTCAGTTTGCCGTTGCAGCGTTCGAGTGCCCAGCTGCCTGCCGAGGCGCAACCGCTGCACCTTGGCCAATCCCGCGACATCCTGCTGGTGGAGGATAACGAGATCAATCGGCTGGTGGCGCACGGCATGCTGACCCGCCTCGGCCATCGCGTCACCCTGGCGGAGGACGGTCGCAGTGCACTGGCGCTGGTGACCGAGCGCCCCTTCGAGCTGGCGCTGCTCGATATCAATCTGCCCGATATGGACGGCATGACTCTGCGCGAGGATCTGGCCGCCATCAGTGAGGAGATGCATGAACGGCCGCTGCCCGCCATCGCCATCTCGGCCCAGATGTATCCGGAGGATATCCGCCACTGCCTTGCCGCCGGGTTTGTCGATTTTGTCGGCAAGCCGGTGCGGCTGGCGGTGCTGGCGAATTCCATCGATCAGCTGTTTCGGCAAGAAGGGGCCTCTATCGAGCCACAGGTGCAATTATCTGCAGCCGCGTCCTCGACTAACCAGCCCGAGTGGGCCAATCCGGTGCTGGATGCCGATCTGCCCCTGCTCGGCATGGCGCGGATCCGCCAGCTGGTCGCGCTGTTTGAGTCGCAAGGGCGGGTGTTGGTGGATAAGTTGGCTCAGGGGGAGGGAAGTGAGCAACGTCAGCTGGCGCACAAGTTCAAGGGGAGTGCGCTGGCGCTTGGGTTGACCGAATTTGCCAACCACTGTGCGGCTCTTGAGGCGGGAGGTGGTGAACCTGCGGCAATCGGGGCGCAATTTGACGCGGCGGTGAGCGGGTTGCAGCAGTGGCTGGTGGCCAACAGGGATTCTCCGTTCTGAGCCCTGCTGGCGATGCACAACGTTCAGAGGGGGCCAGCCCCTGCGCCGTTATTCGCTCTCGCGAAACAGCACCTGCTTGCACTTGGCACAGACCCATTCCCGGCGAAAATCGGTCAGGTGCACCATGCCTACCTCCAGCAACTCGTGGTGGCCGCAGTGATAACAGAAGATGATGTCGCCATCGACTGATTCAGGGTGGGCCGCCAGATAGTCGGCTTTGGTGGGGAGTTGATCCCACGAGGTGGTGTGGACATGCTTGCGTTGGCTGGTGTAGTAGACCCAGTAGAACAGAAAAAATACCGCCAGGATCACGAATGTCAGCAGATGGTCCATCTTGAACTCCTCCGGTTAGGTGCAGCCCCTCGGATGCATGGCTGCAATCAGCTCCATCATCATTAAATTTGTTTCGAATGAATATGTTACAGGATGGATAAAGAGGGCGTTGTGATCCCCTTCGGGTTTTGCCCGCCCGCGGCGGGATGAAAAATGTGCCGTTTGGCGGGGCGGCCAGGGTATTGAACGGGGAGGGAATCTTGTTTTTTACAACATAAATTCAACATTTTTTTAGGTGGTTGGACTGTCTCTTTGATCCAGCTCACGTTACAATGCCCGCGCCCACTTCACCTAACGCGCAAACGATTTTCAGGAGAGAAACGGATGTTGAAACGTGACATGACCATCGCCAATTATGATCCGCAATTGTGGCAGGCCATCACAGACGAAACCCGTCGTCAGGAAGAGCATATCGAGCTGATTGCGTCTGAGAACTACACCAGCCCCCGTGTCATGGAAGCCCAGGGCTCCCAGCTGACCAACAAGTACGCCGAAGGTTACCCCTCCAAGCGTTACTACGGTGGTTGCGAGTATGTGGATGTGGTCGAAACCTTGGCTATCGAGCGCGCCAAAGAGCTGTTCGGGGCCACCTACGCCAACGTGCAGCCGCACTCCGGCTCCCAGGCCAACAGCGCCGTTTACATGGCTCTGCTGCAGCCGGGCGACACCGTACTGGGCATGAACCTGGCCCACGGCGGTCACCTGACCCACGGCTCTCCGGTCAACTTCTCCGGCAAGCTTTACAACATCATTCCCTACGGTATCGATGAGTCCGGCAAGATCGACTACGACGACATGGAACGTCAGGCTGTCGAGCACAAGCCGAAGATGATGATCGGTGGCTTCTCTGCCTACTCCGGCATTGTTGACTGGGCACGCATGCGCGAAATAGCCGACAAGGTCGGTGCCTACCTGTTCGTCGACATGGCTCACGTGGCTGGCCTGATCGCCGCTGGCGTCTACCCGAACCCGGTTCCCCACGCTCACGTGGTTACCTCCACCACTCACAAGACCCTGGCTGGTCCGCGCGGTGGTCTGATCCTCTCCGCCGCTGACGACGAGGAGCTCTACAAGAAGCTCAACTCTGCCGTCTTCCCGGGTGGCCAGGGTGGCCCGCTGATGCACGTCATCGCCGGTAAAGCCGTTGCCTTCAAAGAGGCGCTGGAGCCGGAGTTTAAGACCTATCAGGCTCAGGTCGTGAAAAACGCCAAGGCGATGGCTGCGACCTTTATCGAGCGCGGTTACAAGATCGTCTCCGGCGGTACCGACAACCACCTGATGCTGGTTGACCTGATCGGCCGCGAGCTGACTGGTAAGGATGCTGACGCTGCGCTGGGCAAAGCCAACATCACCGTCAACAAGAACTCCGTGCCCAACGACCCGCGCTCCCCGTTCGTCACCTCCGGTGTACGGATTGGTACCCCGGCTATCACCCGCCGCGGTTTCAAGGAGGCCGAGTCCATCGAGCTGACCCACTGGATCTGCGACGTACTGGACAACCACGACAACGATGCCGTGCTGGCCACCGTGCGCGAGAAGGTGCTGGATATCTGCCGCCGCTTCCCGGTCTATGGCTGATAAGTCAGACCATCCGGTTTGAGACCAATGCCACCTGCGGGTGGCATTGTTTTTTCTGGCTTTTACCGGTTTTGGATGGCCGTGCTACACTGGCCGACCTAGATCCTGGCCCGCCGGGCCGGTCCCTGTTCCATTAACGCCGGAGGTCCGATGCATTGCCCATTTTGTAGTGCGGTTGATACCAAGGTGATCGATTCCCGCTTGGTGGCAGAAGGCCATCAGGTACGCCGCCGTCGTGAGTGTTTGCTCTGTCACGAGCGTTTTACCACCTTCGAGATGGCCGAGCTGGTGATGCCCCGCGTCATCAAGTCCAACGGTTCCCGCGAGCCGTTCAACGAAGACAAGCTGCGTGCCGGCATCCTGCGGGCACTGGAGAAGCGGCCGGTGAGCATGGAGGCCATCGAAAAAGCGGTCAACCATATCAAATCCCGCCTGCGTGCCACCGGCGAGCGTGAAGTCGCCTCCGAGCTGGTGGGCAATCTGGTGATGGATGAGCTCAAGAGTCTGGACAAGGTGGCCTATATCCGCTTTGCCTCCGTCTATCGCAGCTTCGAAGATATTCGCGAGTTCGGCGAAGAGATCGCCAAGCTGGAGAAGTAAACCGCCATTCTCACCCATGTTGCCGCGTCCGATTACGCTGCGCTAATCGAACCTACGATACTGCGTAAAGTCGAGATGTGTTGTCAAAGGAGCCCGGATGTTTAGTCAAGATGATTACCAATGGATGAGTCGGGCCCTCGAGCTGGCCCGCCGCGGCCGTTACACCACGGCCCCCAACCCCTGCGTCGGCGCCGTGCTGGTCAAAGATGGCGTGGTGGTTGGCGAAGGGTGGCATCAGAAGGCGGGCGAGCCCCATGCCGAGGTCTATGCCCTGCGCGCCGCCGGTGACAACGCCCGTGGTGCTACCGCCTATGTGACCCTCGAACCCTGCTCCCACCATGGCCGTACCCCTCCCTGCGCCGAAGCGCTGATCAACGCCGGCGTGGCCCGGGTGGTGGCGGCCATGGTCGATCCCAATCCCCAGGTGGGTGGGCGTGGCCTGCGGATGCTCTCCGAAGCGGGGATCAAGACCGATTTCGGCCTGCTGGCGAGCGAAGCGGAAGCGCTCAACCCGGGCTTTTTCAAGCGGATGCGTACCGCCTTCCCGCGGGTGACCGTCAAGTTGGGAGCCAGCCTCGATGGCCGCACCGCCATGGCGAGCGGTGAGAGCCAGTGGATTACCTCCCCGGATGCGCGCCGCGATGTGCAACGACTGCGGGCCCGCCACGATGCGGTGCTCTCCAGCGCCGAAACCGTGCTGGCCGATGGCGCTTCCCTGACCGTGCGCTGGGACGAGCTGCCCCCCTTGGTCAAGGCGAGCTACCCCAAAGAGACCCTGCGCCAGCCGCTGCGAGTCATCGTCGATTCGCAAAACCGCCTCACACCCGACTTGCCGCTGTTCCAGAGCGAGAGCCCGGTGCTGCTGGCCCGTCACAAGGCGTCTGGCGAGTGGCCCGAGTGGGTGCAGCAGTTGGAGCTGCCGCTGCTGGATGGCAAGCTGGATCTGGTCAGCCTCTTCATGCTGCTGGCCAAGCAGAACGTCAACTCGGTACTGGTCGAGGCGGGGCCGCGGCTGTGCGGCGCTCTGCTGGAAAAAGGGCTGGTGGATGAGCTGGTGCTCTATCAGGCACCCAAACTGATGGGTGACGAAGGGCGTGGCCTGTTCCATCTGCCGGGTCTGACCCGGCTGTTCCAGGCCCCCAAGCTTGCCATCAAGGATGTGCGCATGGTGGGGCCGGATATTCGCATTACCGCCAAAATAGCCTGATTTATCAATGTTCAAGGGGGCATAATCAGCCCCCGTCATCAGCAAGGTGATCTGCATGTTTACCGGAATTATCGAAGCGGTGGGAACCCTGGCCGAACTGCGCCGTCAGGGCGACGACATGGCCCTCACCGTTCATGCGCCGCATCTCGACTTCAGTGACGTCAAACTGGGCGACTCCATCGCCACCAACGGCGTCTGCCTCACCGTGGTGGCGCTGGGCGACAAGAGTTATATCGCTGACGTGTCGCTGGAAACCCTGTCGCGCACCGGTTTTGCCGCCGCCAGGGTGGGCGATCGGGTCAACCTCGAGAAGGCACTGATGCCCACCTCCCGCCTCGGCGGCCATCTGGTCTCCGGCCATGTGGATGGGGTAGGGGAGGTGAAAAGCGTCTCCAGCAGCGGCCGCGCCATCGAATACTGGATCAAGGCGCCGGGCGAGCTCTCCCGCTATATCGCCGAGAAGGGCTCCATTGCGGTGGATGGCATCAGCCTGACCGTCAACGCGGTGCAGGGGGACCTTTTCCGCCTGACTATCGTGCCCCACACCGCGCAGGAGACCACCATCGCCAGCTGGAAGCCGGGCCACAAGGTCAACCTCGAGGTGGATCAGATCGCCCGCTATCTGGAGCGGCTGATGATGGGAAAAAGTCAGGAGAGCAGCGCCTCGACCCTGACCATGGAGACGCTGGCCAAGGCCGGTTTTCTCTGACGGTGTGCTCTGTATCTGGCCACCAAAACGATTTTCTGTGATCCCGCTCTGATTGAAATGGAGCCGCTAGCCCCAATCTAGAGCAACATACACACGCATTTGCGTTGAGCCTGCGGGCTCAACCCCCAAGCACACTGATGGAGTAGCCCATGGCGCTGAGCACAACCCAGGAAATCATTGCCGATATCAAGGCTGGCAAGATGGTGATCCTGATGGATGACGAAGACAGGGAGAACGAAGGGGACCTCATCATGGCCGCCTCCTGCGTCCGTCCGGAGGATATCAACTTCATGGCCCGCTACGGCCGTGGCCTCATCTGCCTGACCCTGACCCGGGATCGCTGCAAGCAATTGGCGCTGCCGCTGATGGTGGATCGCAACAATGCCCAGTTCTCCACCGCCTTCACCGTCTCCATCGAGGCGGCCGAAGGGGTGACCACAGGTATCTCCGCCGCCGATCGCGCGGTGACCGTGCAGGCCGCTGTGGCGCCCAATGCCAAGGCGGCCGATCTGGTGCAGCCGGGCCACATCTTCCCGCTGATGGCACAGGATGGCGGCGTGCTGACCCGTGCTGGTCACACCGAAGCGGGCTGCGATCTGGCCCGTCTGGCCGGTTTCGAGCCTGCCGCCGTCATCGTCGAGATCCTCAACGAAGATGGCACCATGGCGCGCCGTCCGGATCTGGAGGTGTTCGCCGAGGAGCACGGCATCAAGCTCGGCACCATCGCCGACCTTATCGAGTACCGCAACCAGCACGAGACCACTGTCGAGAAGGTGGCCGAATGCAAGCTGCCGACCGAGTTTGGCGAGTTCGACCTCATCACCTTCCGCGACACCATCGACAATCAGGTTCACTTCGCCCTGAAAAAGGGTGAGGTGCAGGCCGACCAGCCGACCCTGGTGCGGGTGCACCTGCACGATGTGCTGAGCGATCTGCTGCTGACCGACCGCCACGCCGCCCGCAGCTGGCCGCTGCCCAAATCCATGGCCCGCATCGCCGACGAAGGCGGGGTGCTGGTGATTTTGGGGGCGGAATCCCACGGCGCCGAGCTGCTGGCCCGGGTCAAGGGTTTTGAAGCCGCCGACAAGGGGTTGGCACCGGAAGGAGCCAAGTGGCAGGGCACCTCGCGCCGGGTGGGCGTCGGTTCCCAGATCCTCAAGGCCCTTGGTGTAAGCAAGATGCGCCTGCTGAGCTCGCCGAAGAAGTACCATGCCCTCGGTGGTTTCGGTCTGGAAGTGGTTGAGTTCGTCGGCGAGTAATTAATCTTTGTAGGATAAAAAAGATGACGCCATGGCGTCATCTTTTTTTCGTTGGTTTCAACGGCGACGCCGCAGCCAGGCTATTGGTATTAGTAACAGTGCTGCTAGACCGATAGAACCACCGCCGCCACCGCCACTACCTGATGTGGTTGTCGGCTGGGAGGGTTGGACGGGTTGCGGTGTAGGTTCAGGGATGGGGGCTGGTTCTTCTTTTGTTGTGATACCTATAAGTGCTGCTTCAAGTGTTGAAGCTCGTCCAGCAATGGTACTTTTCATACTAATGATTTCGGCACGAATAGAGTCAACAGCGTATTTGCCATCGAAACGAACGCGAATTGTGCAATCTTGGCCCGGTTTTAGTTCAACGTTACAGTTATTGGCTATTCCAGGTGCAGTAGTTACCAGATCACTCAGGGTTGCGTTGAACATGGTGCGGTTGACTAGTCTATATTCTGCCCAGCGGCTCTGGTTTGCCGGAACATTCAGTCCGCGTAGTGATGTAATGGTAATGTTGTGTTTTTGTTCGTTTATCCAATCGGCCAAAGCAGGTGCATAAGTGTATCCCCCTGCGGCTCCGGAAGCACATGGAAAGGCCCCATAGCTAGTGATGCCGACCAGCTGTCCCATATAAACCAATGGCCCCCCGCTATCGCCTTTGCAGGAGTCCTGCATCACGGTCTGTCCGGCAAAGATATGGCTCAGGGTTGTGTCTCCATACCATCTGTCCCTGTCGCCTTGATAAGGGAGGTCAATAGTCTGCAGTACTGGACTGTCAATAGTGGCCTGCGGATTGATGCCGCCATAACCGTAGGTTCGTAGTTGAGTTGGCCCAACCCATGTGTCTTTGGTATTTAATGGCGCCACAGTGATAGGAGCATTGGCTGTGGGTGTTGCCAAGTGCAGCAGGGCAATATCTTTTTCAAAGGTTGGAATATCAAAACCGAGGGATTTCAGGCGATTGACCAGATATTCGGTATTCATCAAAACTTGATCAATCGAAGTCCGTTGATGGGATTTGCTCAAGTCAGTTACGCCGATGACGACTTCCATCTTGCCTACTTGCGGGTTTTCTACACAATGGGCTGCTGTGACGACCCACTCACGATCGATAAGAGTACCGCCACAGTAGTTGAACCATGTTCCATTAACATTTTCCCCAATGGCAACCATCCAGCTGGGAGCGGTAGTACCACTGCCGCCAATAATGCGTGGTGTGCTATTTGCGTGAGGCGATATAGCTGCGATGATTGCAGATATCAATGCCGCACGTTTTAAATACAACATTTCGAACTCCTTTCAGTGTGTTTTTATTTTACCGCACTGGAACGATGCGGTTGTGGGGGGGGAGTATTATGGGTCTTATTGACTGGCTGTGGAAAAAGTTAATAGATGGAATTTGTCGGAGTTATGAAGCTGGTTTTTGTCGTGGGTCTGTTGTGCTAGAATGTGCGCACTTTTGACTCCGGCCCTTTTGATTGCACAGATACAGGATTTCCAATGAAGGTTATCGAAGGAAATATCGCCGCTCCTGAGGCGCGCGTTGCTATTGTTGTTGCCCGTTTCAACAGCTTCATCAACGACAGTCTGGTGAACGGCGCGGTGGACGTACTGAAGCGTCAAGGTCAAGTGCAGGACAGCAACCTGACACTGGTAAAAGTGCCGGGCGCGGTTGAAATGCCATTGGTCATCAAGAAGCTGGCCAAGAGTGGTCAATACGATGCCATCGTGGCGGTCGGTACTGTCATCCGTGGCGGCACCTACCACTTCGACCTGGTGGCAAACGAGAACAGCAAGGGCATGGCCCAGGTAATGATGGAATATGAAATTCCCGTTGCCTTCGGTGTGCTGACCACTGAAAACATTGAACAAGCCATCGAGCGTGCAGGTACCAAGGCGGGTAACAAGGGTGCAGAGGCTGCACTGGCAGCGCTCGAAATGATCAACGTCCTGAAAGAACTGGACGTGTAACGAGGAGAAGTACATTGAAACCGTCTGAGCGCCGTAAAGCCCGCCATTGCGCCACCCAGGCCATCTACCAGTGGCAGATGACCAAGGCTAACGTGGGTGACATCGAAGAGCAGTTCAAGATCGATCAGGACACCAAGGGTGTAGACCTGAACTATTTCCGCGATCTGCTGTTCGGGGTAGCCCTCCACTGCAGCGAGCTGGACAAGGTGTTTGCACCTTTCCTCTCCCGTCCGCTGGAAGAAGTGGACATGGTGGACAAGGCGATCCTGCGTCTGGCGACCTACGAGCTGACCCGTCGTGATGATGTACCGCCGCGCGTGGTCATCAACGAAGCGATCGAGCTGGCCAAAGCTTTTGCTGCCGATGACAGCCACAAGTTTGTCAACGGTGTACTGGACAAGGTGATCAAGTCGCTGAACAAGCGTTGATCCTGCTGTCCGTCAGCATCTAAGAGAGGAGCCAGCTTATTGCTGGCTTTTTACTGTATGGGTGAATTTGAGCTGATTGATAAGTACTTCAAGGTCCCCCACGCCCGCAAGGACGTGGTGATGGGCCCTGGAGATGACTGTGCCCTACTGACCCTGCCCCCCGATACCCAACTGGCGGTGAGCACCGACACTCTGGTGAGCGGCGTACACTTCTTTCCCGACATGGATCCGGTGGATCTCGGCTACAAGGCGCTGGCGGTCAATCTCTCCGATCTCGCCGCTATGGGGGCCGAGCCGCGCTGGGTGTCGCTGGCGCTGACCCTGCCCGCCATCAACGAAGGTTGGGTTGCCGGGTTTGCCGAAGGGTTTCTGGAGCTGGCCGAGTACTACAATGTGGCGCTGGTGGGCGGAGACATGACCCGCGGGCCGCTCTCCATCACCATCTCGGTGAAGGGATCGGTGCCTGCCGGACGAGCCCTGATGCGCAGCGGTGCCAAAGCCGGTGACGGCATCTATGTGACCGGCACTCTGGGAGATGCCGCGCTGGCGCTCTCCCACCTGCTGGGCAAACGCACCCTCAACGAGAACCAGCTGGCTGCGGTGCTGCCACGGCTCGACCACCCCCATCCCCGTATTCTGGCCGGTCAGGCCCTGCGCGGACTGGCGGGCAGTGCGCTGGATCTCTCCGACGGGCTGGCATCGGATCTCGGCCATATCCTCAAGGCCTCCGGCGTGCGGGCCCAGATCGATCTCGATCTGCTTCCGCTCTCGCCGGTGCTGCAGGATGCGGTGAGCGAGCAGGAGGCGTGGCAACTGGCGCTGGCCGGTGGCGATGACTACGAGCTCTGCTTTACCGTACCGGAGGAGCACCGCGGCGCGCTCGATACGGCGCTGGCCCACAGCGGGGTCAAGTTCAGCCGTATCGGCCGCATCGTGGCGGGCGAGCCGGGCATCGACTACCAGCGTGGCGACCAGGCGGTCGAGCTGCAACTGAAAGGGTGGGATCACTTCGCATGAGTTTGTTCAGGATAAAGCCCGAGCTGACACGACTGGATCTGAAAAATCCGCTTCATTTTTTGGCGGTGGGGTTTGGTTCCGGTCTCAGCCCCAAGGCGCCGGGCACCATGGGCACCCTGGCGGCCATTCCGCTCTACCTGCTGGTGAGCGGGCTGCCGACCTATTGGTTTATCGCCTTGCTGGCGGTGGGTTTTGTCGTGGGGATCCGTATCTGCCAGAGCGCCACCGATGCCATCGGTATGCCGGATCATGGCGCCATCGTCTGGGACGAGGTGATCGGTTTTGGCGTTACCATGATCGCCGCGCCTGCCGGCTGGGAGTGGGTGGTGGCGGGCTTTGCGCTGTTCCGGTTGTTTGACGTGCTCAAGCCCTGGCCCATCTCCTGGTTTGATCGCCGGATCCACGGTGGCCTGGGCATCATGCTGGACGATCTTATCGCCGGCCTGTTCGCCCTGTTTTGTATGCAATTACTGGCATTCTGGCTCGGTTGAGAGCCACCTTCTGGGGGATGACCGTTCTGACATCCCCCGATTTATATCTGCTTAATTTTCATTCATCGGCATATGCTGCCGTTTATCATCCATTTCACATAAATATTCACTACTCATTCGGGGCTGGTGATTGTTTTGGAAATAGTGATAAATGCTGCTTGTTGCGTTGTTGTTGAAATTAAAGTAATGATACCAATAGATGTGCGGACGCACCGGCCATTTGTGTGATGAAAATCATCATTTAACTCTGCCGAATTGGTGGTTATCTGCACAAAACATTGCGGAATTGTATAACTCAATCATTTACACCCGTGGTCAAACCGTCTAAGTTACTCGCGGGTTATTCCAAAAAAATGCAAAAAACCCGCCCGGATCGCTGGTTTCGCTGCCTCATGGATTGAGCAAATATTGCCCAAGGTAACAACCGGCATCTGCGGCTGATTTACGGATGAATTATTTGGGACGGATGTCCCCCGCAGAGGTAAACATGTCCTTGCTCGAAGTAAAGAACTTGCGGATCGAGTATCCCTCCCGCTACGGGGTGCTGGCCGCGGTGAAGGATCTCTCTTTCTCTATCGAAAAGGGTGAGATTGTCGGGGTGGTCGGTGAATCCGGCGCCGGCAAGTCCACCATCGGCAACGCCGTTATCGATCTCCTGAGCCCGCCGGGTCGCATCGCCCGCGGTGATATCTATCTCAATGGCGAGCTCATCTCCGGCAAGAGCCAGAACGAGATGCGGGCCATCCGTGGCTCCCGTATCGGGTTCATCTTCCAGGACCCCATGACCTCCCTCAACCCGCTGTTCACCGTTGAGCATCAGCTGGTGGAGACCATTCTGGCCAATACCGACCTCTCTCGTGAAGCTGCTTTTGCCAAGGCGCTGGAGCTGATGGGGGCGGTGGGTATTCCGCAGCCGGAGCTGCGCATCAAACAGTATCCGCACCAGTTTTCCGGTGGTATGCGTCAGCGGGTGGTTATCGCCATTGCGCTCTCCTGCGATCCGGAGCTGATCATCGCCGATGAACCGACCACGGCGCTCGACGTCTCCATTCAGGATCAGATCCTCCAGCTTATCCGCGCCCTCTGCAAAGAGCGTCAGGTGGGCTGCATGCTGGTGACCCATGACATGGGCGTGGTCTCCAACGTTACCGACAAGGTGGCTGTGATGTATCGCGGCGATCTGGTGGAGTTCGGCCTGACCGAACAGGTGCTGGGCAGCCCCAATCACCCCTATACCCGCAGCCTCATCTCGGCGGTACCCCGCTCCGATGTGAAGCTGGTGCGTTTCCCGCTGGTCTCCTATATCGAGGATGCCAGTGCGCCGGATACCAATATCGACCTCAAGACCCACTGGCTCGGCCAGAGTCAGGACGAGCGTGCCTATGAAGGGGCGCTGCTGCGGGTGGAGAACGTCGATCTGAAGTTCGTCACCAAGGACTCCATCTTCCCGAGCCGCCGCCAGTATGTACGTGCCTGCAACAACATCAGCTTCGAGATCTTCGAAGGGGAGACCTTCGGTCTGGTGGGGGAGTCCGGCTCCGGCAAATCGACCATTGCCCGCGCCATCACCGGTCTCTATCCGCCTGATACCGGCAAGATTTTCTTCGAGGGGATCGATCTGACCGCTCTCAAGAGCGAGCGCGAGCGTCGCCCGTTGCGTCGCCAGATGCAGATGGTGTTCCAGAACCCCTATTCCTCGATGAACCCGCGGATGAAGGTACGCGACATCATTGCCGAGCCGATCCGCTTCCATCAGCTGGCGAGCAGCGAGAGCCAGATCGAGGGGATCGTCGGCGATCTGCTGGATCACGTCGGTCTTGGCCGCGGTGCCGGGGTCAAGTATCCCCACGAATTCTCCGGCGGCCAGCGTCAGCGCATCTCCATTGCCCGCGCCCTGGCGACCCGGCCCCGCTTCCTCATCTGCGACGAGCCCACCTCGGCGCTGGATGTGTCGGTGCAGGCCCAGATCCTCAACCTGCTCAAGGATCTGCAGCAGGAGCTCAAGCTCACCATGTTGTTTATCAGCCACGATCTGCCGGTGATCCGCCAGATGTGCGACCGCATCGGGGTGATGCAGCACGGTCATCTGGTGGAAGTGGCCGAGACCGAGAAACTCTTTACCAATGCCGAGCATGAGTACAGCCGCAAGCTGATCTCCCTCATGCCGGAGTTCAAGGGAATGTCCCGCGAGGGGCTGGAAATCGCAAGCTAGGAGAGCGCCGGTGCGCCGGTCTGCTTGTCAAAAAAAGTGTCATAAGAAAGCCAAAAGCATGGAGAACAAGATGAAGAAAGGATTGTCCAAGATTGCCCTGGCGCTGTTTGCCGCCGGTTTCGCCTTCAGTGTCTCAGCCGCTGATATCAAGGTGGGTGTCGCTTCTGACGCCACTTCGCTGGATCCGCAGGAGCAGCTCTCCGGTCAGACCCTGGAGATGTCGCACCTGGTATTCGATCCCCTGATGCGTTACACCCAGGACCTGCAGTTCGAGCCCCGTCTGGCCGAGAAGTTCGAGCGTGTCGATGACAAGACCGTCCGCTTCCACCTGCGCAAAGGGGTCAAGTTCCACTCCGGTAATGACTTCACCGCTGACGACGTGGTGTGGACCGTCAACCGCCTGAAATCCTCCGTCGACTTCAAGGCGATCTTCGATCCCATCAGCGAAGTGAAGAAAGTCGATGACTACACCGTCGATCTGATTACCGCCAAGCCGTTCCCGCTGGTGCTGCAGACCGTCACCTACATCTTCCCGATGGACTCCAAGTTCTACACCGGCAAGACCGAAGCGGGCAAAGACAAGGCCGAGATCGTCAAAAACGGCGACTCCTATGCCTCTACCCACGTCTCCGGTACTGGCCCGTTCACCGTCAAGTTCCGCGAGCAGGGTGTGAAGCTGGATTATGCCCGCAACGCCAACTACTGGGATAAAGCTTCCAAGGGTAACGTCGAGAACCTGACCGTGGTGCCGATCAAGGAAGATGCGACCCGTGTTGCAGCCCTGTTGGGTGGCGACGTGGACATGATCTATCCGGTTGCGCCGAACGATCTGGAGCGTGTGAAGAATGGCAAGGACTCCCAGCTGGTTACCCTGTCCGGTACCCGCGCCATCATCATCGAGCTGAACCAGAACACCAACCCGGCGCTGAAAGACAAGCGTGTACGTCAGGCCATCAACTACGCCATCAACCAGGTGGGTATCGTCGAGAAGATCAACAAGGGCTTCGGTACCCCTGCTGGTCAGCTGAGCCCGAAAGGCTATGCCGGTCACAACGAGGCGCTGGTGCCCCAGTATGATCTGGCCAAGGCCAAGGAGCTGATGAAGGAGGCCGGTTACGAGAAAGGCTTCAAGATGACCTTCATCTCCCCGGCTGCCCGCTACGTCAACGACGTCAAGATTGCCCAGGCTGTCTCCGCCATGCTGGCCAAGATCAACATCAAGGTGGATCTGAAGACCATGCCGGTGGCCCAGTACTGGCCCGAGTTTGACAAGTGCGCCGCAGACATGCAGCTGATCGGCTGGCACTCCGACACCGAAGATACCGCGAACTTCTTCGAGTTCCTGACCTTCACCAAGGACGCCAAGACCGGTATGGGTCAGTACAACTGCGCCGGTTACGCCAACGCCGAAGCTGACAAGCTGGTGATGGATGCCAACGCCGAGACCGATCCGGCCAAGCGTGCCGAGATGCTGAAAAAGGTCGAAGCCATGCTGATCGAAGATGCTGCCTACGTGCCGTTGCACTGGGAAGATCTGGCCTATGGCGCCAAGAAGAACGTCGACATCAAGCCAGTGGTCAACGTGATGAACTTCCCTTACCTGGGTGACCTGGTGGTCAGCAAGTAAGAGAACGTCGCAAGGAAGGACGGGGCGGGGTGGTCAGCTGGCCACTCCGCCCACTAACAGAAGCCTGTGCCACGACACAGGCCACGTAGAAGGACAAGCATGTTTACATTCCTGCTGAAACGGTTCTATCAGGCCGTGATAGTGATGTTCGTCATCAGCCTGGTCGCCTTCTCCATCCAGGATAACCTGGGTGACCCGTTGCGCGAGCTGGTGGGACAATCCGTCTCTGAAGCCCAGCGTCACGAGTTGCGCGAGAAGATGGGCCTTAACGATCCCTTCCTCATCAAATACAGCCGCTTTTTGAAAAATGCGGTGCATGGGGATTTGGGCACCTCCTATTTCTTCAAGCGACCTGCTCTCGAGGTGATCCTCGACAAGTTGGTGGCTACCCTTGAGCTGGTGTTTGCTGCCGCGCTCATCATCGTGGTGGTCTCCATTCCACTTGGTGTTTATTCGGCGATCCGCCCGCACAGCATTCCCACCAAGATCATCATGGCGGGGAGCAGTATCGGCATCTCGATCCCGGTATTTTTGACCGCCATCATGCTGATGTACCTCTTCTCCATCCAGCTGGGCTGGCTGCCGGCCTATGGCCGCGGCGAGACCCGTAACCTGCTGGGCTGGGAGTCGGGTTTCTTCACTTGGGATGGCATCCTGCACCTGATCCTGCCGGCGGTGTCCCTCTCCTCCATCATGTTGCCGCTGTTTATCCGGCTGGTGCGCTCCGAGATGCTGGAGCAGCTCTCCTCTGAATACGTCAAGTTCGCCCGTGCCAAGGGGCTGGACAACAACAAGGTCTACTATCAGCACGCTCTGAAGAACACCATGCTGCCGGTTATTACCGTCGGCGGGGTGCAGATCGGCACCATGGTGGCCTACACCATTCTGACCGAGAGCGTGTTCCAGTGGCCGGGCACCGGCTTCCTGTTCCTTGAGGCGATCCACCGGGTCGATACGCCCCTCATCACCGCCTACGTCATCTTCGTGGGACTGATCTTCGTGGTGACCAATACCCTGGTCGACCTGCTCTACGGGTTGATCAACCCGACCGTTAACCTGACTGCCAAGGGGTAAGCGCATGACTAATGCTGTAACTGCAAGCCCAAGCCGTTGGGCACGTTTCAAGAACTCTGACATCGTCTACTACTTCCTGCGGGACAAGGTAGCCATGTTCAGCTTTGCGGTGTTCGTGGTATTTGTTCTGGCGGCGCTGCTGGCGCCCTGGCTCGCCCCGCACAACGTCTATGACCAGACCAGTTTTGATCTGATGGATGCCGAGTTGCCTCCCTCCTGGCTCGAAGGCGGCGAGGAGCGTTTCTGGCTCGGTACCGACAACCAGGGGCGGGATATCTGGAGCACCATTCTCTATGGTGCCCGTATCTCCCTCACCATCGGCCTGTTTGCGGTGGCGCTGCAGCTGGTGCTTGGTATCGTCATCGGTCTGATTGCCGGTTACTTCGGTGGTCGTATCGACAACCTGCTGATGCGTTTTGCCGACGTGCAGCTGTCGTTCTCCACCATGATGGTGGCGATCATCATCTCCGCTATCTTTCAGGCAACCTTTGGCTCCGAGTTCTACTCGAAGTTCGCCATCATGATGCTGGTGGTGATCATCGGGATCGCCGAGTGGCCGCAGTATGCCCGTACTGTGCGCGCCTCTGTGCTGGCGGAGAAGAAGAAGGAGTATGTGGAAGCGGCCAAGGTGATGGGGTTCCGCGCCCCGCGCATCATGTTCCGCCACATTCTGCCCAACTGTTTGTCGCCCATTCTGGTCATCTCCACCGTGCAGGTGGCCAACGCCATCATGAGCGAGGCGGCACTCTCCTTCCTCGGTCTGGGAATGCCGGTCGATCAGCCCTCGCTCGGTTCGCTTATCAGCGTCGGCTTCAACTACATCTTCTCCGGCTCCTGGTGGATCACCGCCTTCCCGGGTATCTGTCTGGTGGTGCTGGTGCTGGTCATCAACCTGCTGGGCGACTGGTTGCGGGATGTATTTAACCCGAAGATTTACAAGGGTTAACTCCGGTCAGAAGTGAAGATACAAGAAGGGCGCCATCAGGCGCCCTTCTTGTATGTTCTTTAACTAGCAGCAGGTCAGGCTTGCAGCCAGCTTTCGATGCTGCGCTGGATGCCTGCATCGTCCAGACCGAGCAGGGCATAGATCTCCTGCTGGGTGCCCTGTTCGACGAAGCGATCCGGCAAGCCAAGGTTGAGCACCGGCTTGCACTGCTTGCTGCGCATCAGCAGTTCGTTCACCGCCGAACCGGCGCCGCCCATGATGGCGTTGTCTTCGATGGTGACGAAGTGATCGTGGCTGGCCGCCAGCGACAGCACCAGCGCCTCATCCATCGGTTTGACAAAGCGCATGTCCACCAGAGTGGCATCCAGTGCTTCGGCGGCCGCTTTCGCGTGGTGCAGCAAGGTGCCAAACGCCAGAATGGCAGTGTCCTTGCCCTCTCGCAGGATACGTCCCTTGCCGAGCTCCAGTGCCTGCATTTCTGACGAGATGGGGGCGTCGCTCAGGCTGCTGCCGCGCGGATAGCGCACTGCGGCAGGGCCCTGATGGAGATAGCCGGTATAGAGCATCTGGCGGCACTCGTTCTCGTCAGATGGCGTCATCACCACCATGTTGGGCACGGTGCGCAGGAAGCTGATGTCGAACGCCCCCTGATGGGTCGGGCCATCGGCGCCCACCAGACCGGCCCGGTCGATGGCGAACAGCACCGGCAGATCTTGCAGCGCCACGTCGTGGATCACCTGATCGTAGGCACGCTGCAGGAAGCTCGAATAGATGGCCACCACCGGCTTCTTGTCGGCGATGGCGAGACCCGCGGCGAAAGTGACCGCATGCTGCTCGGCAATGGCCACATCGAAGTAGCGATCCGGATACTGCTGGCTGAATTTCACCAGCCCCGAGCCTTCGCGCATGGCGGGGGTGATGCCGACCAGCTTTTCGTCTTTGGCGGCCATGTCGCACAGCCATTGGCCAAAGATGGCGGAGAAGGTGGGTTTGGCACCGCTTGCCTTGGGTAAGGAGCAATCGTCAGGATTGAACTTGGGCACAGCGTGATAACCGATGGGGTCTTTCTCCGCCGGCTCGTAACCCTTGCCCTTCTTGGTTTTGACGTGCAGCAGTTGCGGACCCTTGAGGTTGCGCATGTTGCGCAGGGTCTCGACCAGTGCCTCGATATCGTGACCGTCGATGGGGCCGATATAGTTGAAGCCGAACTCCTCGAACAGGGTGCCGGGCACCACCATCCCCTTGAGGTGCTCTTCGGCCCGCTTGGCCAGCTCCTTGACCGGCGGCAGCCCCGCCAGCACCTTCTTGCCGCCTTCGCGGATGGTGGTGTAGAGCTTGCCTGACATGACCCGGGCCAGATGGTTGTTGAGCGCCCCGACATTCTCTGAGATGGACATCTCGTTGTCGTTGAGGATCACCAGCATGTCCTTGTGGACATCGCCGGCGTGGTTGAGCGCTTCAAAGGCCATCCCTGCGGTAATGGCACCGTCACCGATCACCGCCACCACCTTGCGACCCAGCCCTTCACTCTCGGCGGCAACCGCCATACCGAGTGCGGCACCGATGGAGGTGCTGGAGTGGCCGACGGAGAGCACGTCGTACTCGCTCTCGCCACGCCAGGGGAAGGGGTGCAGACCATCCTTTTGCCGGATGGTGTGGATCTGGTCACGGCGCCCGGTCAGGATCTTGTGGGGATAGGCCTGATGGCCCACGTCCCAGATCAGCCGATCGAACGGGGTGTTGTAGACGTAGTGCAGGGCCACGGTCAGTTCGACCGTGCCGAGACCGGAGGCAAAGTGTCCGCTGGAGCGGCTGACAGAGCGCAGCAGATATTCGCGCAGCTCGTTGCACAGCACCGGCAGCCGATCTTTGGGCAAGGAACGCAGCTCGACCGGAGTGTCCGCGAGGGCCAGGTTGGGGAAATTGCTAATATCAACGCTCATATTGTTACTGTTATCCAGCGTTTAGTGGGTTCGCTCGATGATGTAATCGGCAAACGCTTCCAGAATGTCGGTATTGTAGGGCAAGGATTGCAGGGCTGTTAAGGCTTTCCCATGCAGTTCGCGAGCCAGCTCACGGGCATTTTCGAGTCCGAGCAGGGCCGGATAGGTACTTTTCTCCAGCGCCAGGTCAGAACCTTGTGGCTTGCCCAGGGTGGCGGTATCACCTGTGATGTCGAGGATGTCATCCTGCACCTGAAAGGCGAGGCCAATCGCGGCGGCATAGGTTTGCAGTGCAGCCAGCGTGGCGTCATCGACATCGGCTTTGCACAGGGCGCCGAGCGCCACGGCGCATTCAATCAGCGCACCGGTCTTGTGGCGGTGGACCTGCTCCAGTTCGGCGAGCGAGATCTGGCGCCCTTCGGCCTGCAGGTCCAGCGCCTGGCCGCCACACATACCCAGATAGCCGGAGGCGCGGGCGAGGGTACTCAGCATCCGCACCCGGTTGGCCATCAAGGAGTCAGGCATGGGGTGATCGGCGAGAATGGAGAACGCCAGGGTCTGCAGCGCATCACCGGCCAGAATGGCGGTTCCTTCGTCAAACGCCTTGTGAACGGTTGGCTGACCACGACGCAGGTCGTCGTTATCCATGGCGGGCAGGTCATCGTGCAGCAGGGAGTAGGCGTGGATGCACTCCACGGCAGCCGCGGGGCCATCCAGCAGTTCGCTCTTGACGCCCAGCATCTCGCCGACCGCGTAGACCAGAAACGGGCGAACCCGCTTGCCGCCCAGCAGCAGGCCATAACTCATGGCATCGCGCAGGCGTGGCGCCATGGCGGGCAAGGATTCAAGTTGTGCTGACAGACAGTCGTCAATACGCTGACGATGCAGACGGGAAAAATGGTCCAGCGCCACTCACTCCTCTCCTTGTTCTGGCTGGAAGGGGGCGAGCTGATCACTGCCATCGGCTTGACTGAGCAGGATCTGGATCTTCTGTTCGGCCAGCTCCAGCTTCTGCTGACCGGCCCGAACCAGATGAACGCCCTGCTCGAACTGCTTGAGAGCCTCTTCCAGGGGTAGGGAACCTTGTTCCAGCTGATGAACGATGGTTTCCAGCTCTTCCAGAGTGGCATCAAAACTCAGGCGGTCGATTTTTTTACTGGCCATGTCCATCCTCGGGGATTGAAAAAAACGGCTTATATTAACATCGACCGTCCACAGGGGGGAGGCAGAAAAGCATCGCCCCCTCAAACTCTCGCTAAACTGGCCGATAATGAGCCATCATTCTCAGTGGATGTATGCTTGCCGCTAGGGTCGCAATAGCAGAAAATTCAACAAACTATAATTAGGCATAAGAACCGGTGACAGGAGTAGGGACGTGGATCTAGGCAGTCTGATAGGGATAGTGCTGGGTTTCGGGGTGGTGGTGTACGGCATGCTGCTGGGTGGCCCCATGAGCATGTATGTTGATATGCCATCGGTCTACATCACTGTATTGGGCTCAATCTTCATCGCCATGATGAAGTTCAACCTTGGCCAGTTCCTGATGGCATTCAAGGTGGCGGGTAAAGCCTTTATGTACAAGGGCGACAAGCTTGAAGACCTGATTACCAAAGCCGTTGAACTGGCTGACGCGGCTCGCAAAGGGGGCTTTCTTGCGCTGGAGGCCGCAGAGATCCCCAATGCATTTATGAAAAAAGGGATCGATATGCTGGTGGATGGTCACGATGCCGAAGTGGTGCGTGCCGTGATGGAAAAGGATATCGACCTGACAGCCGAGCGCCATGTCATTGCCATCAAGGTCTTCCGTACCCTTGGGGATCTGGGCCCTGCCATGGGGATGATAGGTACGTTGGTGGGTCTGGTGGCCATGTTGGCCAACATGAGTGACCCCAAGTCGATCGGGCCGGCGATGGCGGTGGCCTTGCTTACCACCCTGTACGGTGCGATAGAGGCCAATATGTTGGCGATCCCGATTGCCGACAAGCTGGAGCTGCGCAGCGGGGAGGAGAAGCTCAGTCGTACCCTGATCCTTGATGCCATTATGGGGATTCAGGATGGCCAGAACCCGCGGGTGATCCAGTCCATGCTGCAAAACTATCTGAACCAGTCCAAACGTAATACTGGCACCGAATAGGGGGCGCTATGTCTGATTGCAAGTGCCCACCACCAGGTCTCCCTGGTTACATGGGAACCTTTGCCGACCTGATGTCGCTGCTGATGTGCTTCTTCGTGCTGTTGCTCTCCTTTGCCGAGATGGATGTGCAGAAGTTCAAGCAGATAGCCGGTTCCATGGACAAGGCATTCGGGGTACAGAACATCCTTGAGGTGAAAGATATTCCCAAGGGAACCTCGGTGATTGCCCAGGAGTTCAGGCCCGGTCGCCCGGAACCCACGCCGATTGATACCGTGATGCAGCAGACCATCGACCTGACCCAGACCGAACTGGAGTTTCTGCCCGGCGAGTCGGATCAGGCAGGTGGTCAGGACAAGAGTGATGGCAAACAGACGGGGGGCGATACCGCGCAGGATGCGAAGAAGGCGCAAGAACAGTCCAATACCCTGGCCAAAGCCCTCGCCGAGCAGATGAAAGATCAGATCCAGGACGGTGCCATCGAAATTGAGGCGCTGGGCCAGCAGATCATCATCCGGATCAGGGAAAAAGCGTCGTTCCCGGCGGGTTCGGCATTTCTGCAGCCCCAGTTCTGGCCGGTCATTCGCAAGGTAGCGACCCTGCTCAAGGATGTGCCGGGTGAAATCACCATCTCCGGTCACACCGACAACGTGGCGACCGAAGATGAGCTGTTCCAATCCAACTGGGAGTTGTCGTCGCAACGGGCGGTGGCGGTGGCGCACCAGATGCTGAAGGTCCCCGGTTTTGATCAGGGTCGACTGGTGGTGCAGGGGATGGCGGATTCCCAGCCATTGGTGCCCAATACCACCCCGGAAAATCGTCGGATGAACCGGCGGGTGGAGATCGCCATCATGCAGGGCAAACCGACCGTTTCGGCCCCCATTTCCGTACCGGAAGGGAAGTAAGCGAGGGGAATGTCGATGACGCAAGTGGGATCTGCATCAGGGGGCTGACGTGGATTTTGTGTTGGCTTCATATTAAGATGCCTCATCCGAACCGATTGCTGCGGCCTCCTTGCAGATGGCCGCAGTTTCTATTTTCAAGCAACCCAGGTTTCGACTATGAATCATACTCCGATGACTGTTCGCGGCGCTGAGAAGCTGCGCGAAGAGCTCGATTATCTCAAGACCGAGCTTCGTCCCCAGATTATCGAAGCGATTGCCGATGCCCGCGAGCACGGTGATCTGAAGGAAAACGCCGAATACCATGCCGCTCGCGAGCAGCAGGGGTTCTGTGAAGGCCGCATTCAGGAGATTGAAGCCAAGCTCTCCAATGCGCAGGTGATCGATGTCACCAAGATGACCAACAACGGTCGCGTGATTTTTGGCGCGACGGTGACTCTGCTCAAGAGCGAGACAGAGGAAGAGGTGGTCTACCGAATCGTGGGTGATGATGAGGCTGATATCAAACAGAACCTCATCTCTGTCAACTCCCCCATTGCCCGCGCCCTGATTGGCAAGGAAGTGGACGATATTGCAATCGTCAAGACCCCTGCTGGCGATGTGGAATACGAAGTGCTGGAAGTCGCTTATATCTAAGCGAATGCTACAGACAATGAAACAGGGGGGCTTGCGCTCCCCTGTTTGTATTTATCTATGTGATTATTGATAAAAATCAGGACAGATACGCCTCGGTAAAGGCGTCCTGATGGCGCTGAAACAACCAGTGGCGCAGCCGTTCGATGTTGTTTTCGCTTATCTGAAAGCTCAGTGCCCAGGTGGCATGGTCGGCATTGGCTTTGATGCGCCTTACCAGTCGTCCCTGCAGTGGAAGAGGGTCCTCTTGCTCGATGCAGAGCTCGCCGTTGATAGGGGTATCGGCCACCATGTCGATTGGCAAATTTTCCACGATGAGGCCGTTGAGGGAGAGGCTGAGTACCTGAAACAGGCCCAGTTCGCTGCATAGCTTGGCTTTTTGGGTGAGACGCCAGGCGCGCGGTTGGGCAAACCCCAGCTCCCTGATGACCGGTGCAGATAAGCGGGGCTCGACGAAGCCATCTTCCCCTTGGGTAAAGCTCAGGGGAAAACGCAGCTGATGGCCAGCGAAGCGGGCTTCGAGTACAAGGTGTTCGGCTTTTTGCAGCAAGCCAAGCATGGGGGCATCGAGGTGACCACTCAGAACATGGGTGTCCTGATTGCTCCCCAAGTCCCGCAGCATGGCCAGCTCATCGTCGGTCAGAATAGGATGGTGAGCCATAATGCGTGTCCGGAAGTATTCATCGCAGGTTAAGGGCTTTGCGACTACTTTGGCAAGCGACTCGGGAAGAAGTGGAATAAGGAAAGAGCGATGCTCTTTCCTTTTACTTGCGGGGCAGTTGGATTTTGGGTTCGTTGGCTTGACGATAAATGGTCAGCACATGGCCCATGCTTTGCACCTTGATTGAACCGGTTTCACGGACGATAGCATCCATAACCAGTTGTTTCATTTCGCGATCTTCAGAGGCAACCTTAACCTTGATCAGCTCGTGATGGTTCAGTGCCAGATCGATCTCGGCCAGTACACCTTCGGTCAGACCATGCTGACCCAGCAGGACGACAGGCTTGAGGCTATGGGCAAGGCCCTTGAGGTACTGTTTCTGTTTATTGTTGAGAATCATCGCAATTTCTTCATAAGTCAGGGTTGAAAGGGGCGTATTCTACCCCCACTTAGCCCTTAATACTAATAACCCTTGTGGTTTTTTAAAGTCGATTATCATGACCCAGAAAAAACGTTCCCCCAGTTCAACTCGCTGGTTAAAAGAACATTTCGACGATCAATACGTCAAAAAAGCCCAGAAAATGGGCCTGCGTTCTCGTGCTGTTTTCAAGATTGACGAGATCCAGGGCAAGGATCGCTTGCTGAAACATGGCATGACCGTAGTGGATTTGGGAGCTGCCCCCGGTGGTTGGTCCCAGTTTGCGGTTGAACAGGTTGGTGATTCGGGTCGCGTCATCGCATGTGACATTTTGCCGATGGATCCGATTGCTGGTGTCGATTTCCTGCAAGGGGACTTTCGGGAGGAAACTGTACTCGGCGCCTTGCTGGAGCGAGTGGGTCCCGACAAGGTCGATGTCGTGATGTCTGATATGGCGCCCAACATGAGCGGTACCCAGCAGGTGGATCAGGCTCGCGCCATGTATCTGGTCGAGCTGGCACTGGACATGTGCAATCAGGTATTGCGTAGTGACGGCAGTTTCGTAGTGAAGGTGTTTCAGGGAGAGGGCTTTGATGCCTATCTCAATGAAATTCGTAAACTTTTCTCCGCTGTCAAAATTCGTAAACCAGACTCATCCCGCGCCAGATCACGGGAAGTCTACATTGTGGCTACCGGTTTTAAACTGTAGTACCCTAACCTTCATCGTTAACTGTCAGTCTGCGAGGTTACTGATTTGAGTGACATGGCGAAAAACTTAATCCTGTGGCTGGTCATCGCCGTCGTTTTGATGTCGGTGTTCAATAGCTTCAGCCCCAGCGATACCACCAGTCGCCAGCTGGACTATTCCAGCTTCGTTAAAGAGGTGACCCAAGAGCAGATCCGTGAAGTGCGGATGGACGGTAAGGTCATTAATGGCGTCAAGCGTACTGGTGAACGATTCACCACCATCATCCCGGCGCCGGATCCCCAGCTGCTCAACGACATGCTCAATCACAATGTCAAAGTGATGGGTGAGAAGCCGGAAGAGCCGTCTCTGTTGACCTCTATCTTCATCTCCTGGTTCCCGATGCTGCTGCTGATCGGTGTCTGGGTCTTCTTCATGCGTCAGATGCAGGGTGGCGGTGGCAAAGGTGCCATGTCGTTCGGCAAGAGCAAGGCTCGCCTGATGAGCGAAGATCAGATCAAGACTACCTTTGCTGACGTTGCAGGTTGTGATGAAGCCAAGGAAGAGGTGAAGGAGCTGGTCGACTATCTGCGCGACCCGAGCAAATTCCAGAAACTGGGTGGCAAGATCCCGACCGGTGTGCTGCTGGTTGGTCCTCCCGGTACCGGTAAGACCTTGCTGGCCAAGGCTATTGCGGGCGAGGCCAAGGTGCCGTTCTTCACCATCTCAGGTTCCGATTTCGTGGAGATGTTCGTCGGTGTCGGTGCCTCTCGGGTGCGTGATATGTTCGAACAGGCCAAGAAATCCTCCCCCTGCATCATCTTCATCGATGAAATTGATGCGGTCGGTCGCCAGCGTGGCGCCGGTCTGGGCGGTGGTCACGATGAACGTGAGCAGACCCTTAACCAGATGCTGGTCGAGATGGATGGTTTTGAAGGCAACGAAGGCATCATCGTCATTGCTGCCACTAACCGTCCTGACGTACTGGATCCGGCACTGCTGCGTCCGGGCCGTTTCGACCGTCAGGTGGTGGTCGGTCTGCCGGATGTCCGTGGTCGCGAGCAGATCCTGAAAGTGCACATGCGCAAAGTTCCGTTGGCGGATGACGTCAATCCGGCACTGATTGCCCGTGGTACCCCCGGTTTCTCCGGTGCGGATTTGGCGAACCTGGTCAACGAAGCTGCCCTCTTCTCTGCCCGTGAGAGCCGCCGAGTGGTCTCCATGGCCGAGTTCGAGAAGGCCAAGGACAAGATCATGATGGGTGCGGAACGTCGCTCCATGGTGATGAAAGAGTCCGAGAAGGAGATGACGGCGTATCACGAAGCCGGTCACGCCATCATTGGTCGTCTGGTTCCGGATCATGACCCGGTTTACAAGGTCTCCATCATTCCGCGTGGTCGTGCGCTGGGTGTGACCATGTATCTGCCGGAGCAGGATCGCTGGAGCCACTCCAAGCAGCATCTGGAGTCGATGATCTCCAGTCTCTATGGCGGTCGTCTGGCAGAAGAGCTGATCTACGGTGCCGAGAAGGTATCGACTGGTGCATCCAACGATATCGAGCGTGCCACCGACATCGCCCGCAAGATGGTGACCCAGTGGGGTATGTCCGAGCGTCTCGGCCCAATGCTCTACGCGGAAGAAGATGGTGAGGTGTTCCTCGGTCGCAGCATGGCCAAGGCCAAGCACATGTCCGACGATACCGCGCGTGTCATCGATGCCGAGGTCAAGCAGGTCATCGACCGCAACTACGCCCGTTCCAAGCAGATCCTGCTGGATAACATGGACGTGTTGCACAGCATGAAAGATGCGCTGATGAAGTACGAGACCATCGACGCCAAACAGATCGATGATCTGATGGCGCGTCGCGAGGTGCGTGCTCCGAGCAACTGGCATGACGAGCACGGTGATACCCCGCAAGGCGGTTCCACCGTGGCTGCCGAGGCCAAGCCTGCCGATGAGGCTGCACCGGTGGCGGATGTCACTATCGACAAAGCCAACGACGCTCCGGCCAAATAATCGTGACTATCCAAACCCCGGGCTTGCCCGGGGTTTTTCTTTATCAGATGGATGTGAAAATGCAGTTAACCAGCAAGGGGCTCAGCCTCTCCCTCGATCGTCCCCATGTGATGGGGATCCTCAATGTGACGCCCGACTCCTTCTCCGATGGCGGTAATTTCAACCAGTTTGAACGGGCAATGGCCCATGCGCGCCAGATGGTCTCTGACGGTGCGACCCTCATCGACATCGGTGGCGAGTCAACCCGCCCTGGTGCGCCCGATGTGAGCGAGCAGGAGGAGCTGGACAGGGTCATTCCTGTCGTAGAGCAGATGGCCCGTGAGCTGGATGTGATGATCTCCCTCGATACCTCCAAAGCTGCTGTGATGCGGGAGGGTTGCAAGGCGGGTGCCCATCTGATCAACGATGTGCGGGCACTGCAAGAACCTGGAGCACTGCAAGCCGCGGCCGAAGCTGCTGTTCCTGTCTGCCTGATGCACATGCAAGGTCAGCCGCGAACCATGCAGGTCGAGCCGCACTATGACGACCTGATCGGGGAGGTACGCGCCTTCTTTGATGAGCGTATTGCGGCTTGCCTGGCGGTCGGGATCCGTCGTGAAGAGCTGTTGCTGGATCCGGGATATGGCTTTGGCAAGACCCTTGCACACAACTATCAGCTGTTGGCGGCTCAACAGGAGTTGCTTGATTATGGCTTGCCGCTATTGGTGGGGATGTCGCGAAAGTCTATGATAGGCAACTTGCTGGGCCGTCCGGTGGATGAGCGTCTGGCGGGCAGTCTGGCATGCGCCCTTATCGGTATGCAGCATGGGGCTCGCATCATCAGGGTACACGATGTAAGGGAGACCATCGACGCATTGCGCGTCGGTTGGCTGGCAATGACGGGACAAGATTTTATTTCCAGATAATAAAGAGAACAGACAATGGCAAGAAAGTATTTCGGTACCGATGGTGTGCGTGGCAAGGTTGGCGAATACCCGATCACTCCTGATTTTGTAATGAAATTGGGTTGGGCTGCCGGCAAGGTGCTCTCCAAGAAGGGCACCAAAAAGGTGCTGATTGGAAAAGATACCCGCATCTCCGGTTACATGCTGGAATCCGCGCTGGAAGCGGGGCTCTCTGCGGCAGGCCTCAAGGCCATTCTGATGGGTCCCATGCCCACGCCGGCGGTTGCCTACCTGACTCGCACTTTCCGTGCCGAAGCTGGCATCGTCATCAGCGCTTCCCACAACCCCTTCTATGACAACGGCATCAAGTTCTTCTCCGCCGATGGCACCAAGCTGCCTGATGATGTCGAGCTGGCTATCGAAGCCGAGCTGGATCACGAGCTCAAGTGTGTCGAGTCGGCCGAACTTGGCAAAGCGGTGCGCATTGATGATGCCGCCGGTCGCTATATCGAATTCTGCAAGAGCACCTTCCCCTCCCACATGAATCTGGATGGGGTGAAAATGGTGGTCGACTGTGGCCACGGCGCCACTTACCACATTGCGCCGTCGGTTTTCCGCGAACTGGGTGCCGAAGTGATCACCATGGGCTGTGCCCCGGATGGTCTCAACATCAACGATGGTGTCGGTTCGACTGCACCTGACGCTCTGGTGGCCAAGGTGCTGGAGTGCAAGGCCGATCTGGGGGTTGCCTTTGATGGTGATGGTGATCGTCTGATCATGGTTGACCATACCGGCTATCTCATCGACGGTGATGAAGTGCTCTATATCATCGCGCGCGATGCCCTGCGCAATGGTCGCCTCAAAGGCGGTGTCGTCGGCACCCTGATGGCCAACATGGGTCTGGAGCTGGCGCTGCAAACCCTGGGCATTCCGTTTGCCCGTGCCAAAGTGGGTGACCGCTATGTGCTGGAGATGATGGAAGAGAAGGGCTGGCGTATCGGTGGCGAGAACTCCGGCCACATAATCTGTCTGGATCAGACCACTACGGGTGATGGCATCGTAGCCGCCTTGCAGGTGCTTACCGCCATGCGCAGTGCCGAGATGCCGCTGGCCAAGCTGCGCTCCGGCATGAGCAAGTTCCCGCAAGTGCTGGTGAATGTTCGTTTTGCCGAAGGCAAGGATCCGCTGGCCGCTGATGCTGTCATGGCTGAGGTTGCCAAGGTGGAACAGGAGCTGGCTGGTCGTGGTCGCGTACTGTTGCGTAAATCAGGTACCGAACCGCTGATCCGGGTCATGGTCGAAGGGGAGCATGAACAGCAGGTGCGTGACATGGCTCAGCGCATCGCCAAGCAGGTTGAGTCGGCGTTTTAATGAACACCCAGGGCGGCTTTTTAGCCATCCTGGTTGTATCTTGTTCAAACGATTCAAAAATTTAAAAATAGCACTTGTCAGCTGAGCATCCACTGGATATTATCAGCCCCGCTTTCGCAAGGGAGTTGCCGATGGGACATCGCAAGCCGTTTGTAGCAGCAAACTGGAAGTTGCACGGTAGTAGGTCGCAGTTAGAGCAGTTTACGAGTCAGTGCCTGAACGGCGTTGACGGAAAAGTAGATGTGGTTCTCTGTCCTTCCCATGTGCATCTCGACTTTAGCGCTTCACTGCTCAATGAGCAGAAGGTAATAAAGTTGGGGGCTCAGAATGTGAGTCAGCACGCTACTGGCGCTTACACCGGAGAAATCTCGTGTCAGATGCTGGTTGAGGCAGGGTGTCGTTACGTATTGGTAGGGCACTCCGAGCGCAGGCGTCTCTTTGGTGAGACCAGTTTTATCGTCGCAGAGAAGTTTGCGGCAGCCAGAACGGCAGGCTTGATTCCCATCCTCTGTTTAGGTGAATCAGGTGCGGCGAGGCAGGCGAGAAGAGCCTTCGAGGTGATCGCTGAAGAGCTGGATATCGTCATAGAGAAAAATGGCGCGATGGCTTTCGATAATGCTATCATCGCCTACGAGCCGATTTGGGCTGTAGGTACAGGTAAATGCGCCACACCCGAGCAGGCACAAGAGGTTCATTCCTTTATACGTGGTCGCTTGGCGGAGGATACTCCGGTAATAGGTGAGAAAGTTAGAATCATCTATGGTGGGAGCGTAACGCCGAGCAACGCGAGAGATTTGTTTGCACAGCCCGACATTGATGGCGGACTGATTGGCGGAGCAAGCCTCGATAGCGATGCGTTTTTAGGAATTGTTGAAGCGGCAAAGGGTGCAAGTTAAATGTACGAGATTCTTTTAGTCGTTTATCTGCTGGTTTCACTGGCTCTGATTGGTCTGGTGATGATTCAGCAAGGTAAAGGGGCTGATATGGGCGCCTCCTTCGGCGCAGGGGCATCGAACACAGTATTCGGATCCGGTGGTTCAGGCAGTTTCCTGACCCGAACAACAGCAATTTTGGCTACTCTGTTTTTCGTTATCAGCCTGGTGCTTGGATCTATGTCCAGCAACAAGGTAAAGCAGGGTAGTGAGTGGGAAAATCTGCAACAAACCCAACAGGTTGAGCAGACCAAAGCGCCAGTGAAGAAAGATACTGACGTTCCCGAGTAAGAGTTTTGCCGTGGTGGTGGAATTGGTAGACACGCTATCTTGAGGGGGTAGTGCTCTAGGGTGTGCGGGTTCGAGTCCCGCCCACGGCACCAATTAAGCAGTGAGCTCGGGAAACCGAGTGTATTATAGCCAGTCAGTCTTGTATCGAGAGAGTGAAGTGGCTATAATCTCGCACGATTTCGGACGCGGGGTGGAGCAGCATGGTAGCTCGTCGGGCTCATAACCCGAAGGTCGTCGGTTCAAATCCGGCCCCCGCAACCAAATTTCACGCATTTCCTACGCTCAGGAAGGCGGTCGCTGCGAGGCGACAATCAGGGTAAAGCGCCAAGCCCCGATTTGACATCGGGGCTTTTTGTTATGTGCAATTTACTCTGAATCGATATCTATCTGGGCTTTATGCCCTTTTTTTGTTTTTCGGAGGGTGACTTTGGCTACGTTGGAACAACGTTTGACCGATCTGCTCGAGGCTCCGGTCGTTGCCTTGGGTTTTGAACTTTGGGGTATTGAGTTTATCCGTGCGGGTAAACACTCCACCTTGCGTGTCTATATCGACGGCGAGCAGGGTGTGACTGTCGAGAACTGTGCTGAAGTCAGCCATCAGGTTGGCGCCATCATGGACGTCGAAGATCCCATCACCGAGGAGTACTACCTCGAGGTGTCCTCCCCAGGCCTGGATCGTCCCCTGTTCAAGGTTGCCCATTTCGAAAAATACGTTGGCCAAGAGGCGGCGGTAACGCTTCGGATGGCAACAAACAACCGCCGCAAGTTCAAAGGCGTAATCAAAGCTGTGCAAGGCGACATGATCACCCTGACAGTAGATGGTAAGGACGACGTGTTGGCTTTCACCAATATCCAAAAAGCGAACATAGTGCCGAACTTTGGTTAACGAGGCTATCGGATATGAATAAAGAGATTTTGCTGGTCGTTGACGCAGTATCCAACGAGAAAGCGGTACCCCGCGAGAAGATCTTCCAGGCTCTGGAAACCGCGCTGGCGACTGCGACCAAGAAGAAATATGAAGGCGAGATTGAAGTTCGGGTCGAAATCGATCGCAAGACCGGTGACTACGACACTTATCGCCGCTGGGTAGTCATTGCGGATCAAGCCGCGATGGAGAACCCCTATGCTGAAATCACCCTGGAAGCGGCACAGATTGATCAGCCCGATATCCAGATCGGTGAGTATGTTGAAGACCAGATCGACTCTGTGACCTTCGACCGTATCACTACCCAGACCGCCAAGCAGGTTATTGTGCAGAAAGTGCGCGAAGCCGAGCGTTCACAAGTAGTTGATCAGTTTAAAGATAAAGAAGGCACCATCATCAGTGGTGTAGTCAAGAAGAGCAACCGCGACAACGTCATCCTGGATCTGGGCAGCAATGCTGAAGCCGTGATCTTCCGTGATGACATGCTGCCGCGTGAAACCTTCCGCCCGGGCGATCGTGTCCGTGGCCTGCTGTATGCCGTGCGTCCGGAAGCCCGCGGTTCCCAGCTGTTTGTCAGCCGTTCCAGCCCGGACTTCCTGAAAGAGCTGTTCCGTATCGAAGTACCGGAGATCGGTGAAGAGATGATTGAAATCATGGGCGCTGCCCGTGATCCGGGTTCCCGCGCCAAGATCGCGGTGAAGACCAACGATCGTCGTATCGACCCGATCGGTGCCTGTATCGGTATGCGTGGTGCCCGTGTGCAAGCTGTCTCCGCCGAGCTGAGCGGTGAGCGTGCAGACATCGTGCTGTACGATGACAACCCGGCCCAGTACGTGATCAATGCCATGGCACCTGCCGATGTGGCTTCCATCATCGTTGATGAAGACAACCACACCATGGATATCGCCGTGGAAGCTGCCAACCTGGCTCAGGCCATCGGTCGCAATGGTCAGAACGTGCGTCTGGCCTCCCAGCTGACCGGTTGGGAGCTGAACGTGATGACCGTTGAGGACATGCGTGCCAAGCACCAGGCTGAAAACGACCGCATCATGAACCTGTTCACCAGCACCCTGGACATCGACGACGATTTCGCCGGTCTGCTGATGGACGAGGGCTTCTCTACCCTGGAAGAGATCGCCTTTGTACCGGTCAACGAGCTGCTGGCTATCGACGGTCTGGATGAAGACATGGTCGAAGAGCTGCGCAAGCGCGCCAAAGATGCCCTGACTACCAAGGCTCTGGCCAAAGAAGAGTCTTTCGATGGCGTTGAGCCGTCCGAAGAGCTGCTCAATCTGAACGGTCTGAGCCGCGAACTGGCTTACGCTCTGGCGGGCCGTGGCGTGGGCACCCTGGAAGATTTGGCTGAGCAAGGTATCGATGACCTTGCTGATATTGAAGGGCTGACTGCCGAGAAGGCAGGTGAGCTCATTATGGCTGCTCGCAATATCTGTTGGTTCGGAGAAGAGCAGTCCGAGTAAGATCAAACGGAGGAAAATGAATGGCAGAAGTATCAGTCAAACAACTTGCCACTGACATCGACACACCGGTTGATCGTCTTCTCCAGCAGTTTGTCGATGCCGGTATCAGCAAGAGCAAGGCCGACGACATGGTCAGCGAGTCTGAGAAACAGGCTCTGCTGGCACACCTGAAGAAACAGCATGGAGGTGACGAGGTCGCCGCTCCTGCCCGCATGACCTTGCAGCGCAAGACCAAGAGCACCATCAGTGTTCAGGGGACTGGCGGCAAGAACAAGGAAGTGCAGGTAGAAGTGCGCAAGTCTCGCACCTATGTAAGACGCTCGGCGCTGGAAGATGAACAGCGTCAGGCGGAAGCCGAGGAAACAGCGCGTTTGGAAGCAGAAGAAAAAGCTCGTCGCGAGGCCGAAGAGAAGGCTCGCCTCGAAGCTGAAGAGAAGGCTCGCCGTGAGGCTGAGCAAGCTCGTCGTGAAGCTGAGGAAAAGGCGCGGATCGAGGCACAATCAAAGGCTCGACAGGCTTCACAGCCCGCCAAAGCAGCCAGTAGCACAGCTCAGCAAGAGGCAGAAAAGATGGCCAAGCGCGAAGCAGAAGAACTGAAGCGCCAACAGGAACAAACAGCTTTGAAAAAAGCTGAAGAACTCGCCGCGAAGAAAGCCGAAGAGGCTCGTCTCATG
The DNA here is from genome assembly GCF_051948815.1 of Aeromonas sp. Lyrl_2. Classification (NCBI taxonomy): domain Bacteria; kingdom Pseudomonadati; phylum Pseudomonadota; class Gammaproteobacteria; order Aeromonadales; family Aeromonadaceae; genus Aeromonas; species Aeromonas sp. Lyrl_2. Next base: position 164,825 of record NZ_JAYJLJ010000001.1, on the reverse strand, counting down.
GCGGAACAGAACGCAGCCCGCTGGGCTGAAGAAGAAGCCGCTCGCGCCAAAGAGAGCAGCGACTACCATCTGACCACCAACAAGCACGCGCAAGCCGCAGAAGACGAGTTGGATCGGAAAGAAGAGACCAGCCGCCGCACTGCCGCAGCTGCCAAGGCACCGAAGAAAGCCGGTCGTCGTGAAGATGATCGCGACTCTCGCAACCCGCGTGCCCGTAAAGGCAAGCGCGGCAAGGTTGCCATGCCGAACGCCATGAAGCACGGTTTCAACAAGCCGGCTGCCGTGGTGAACCGCGATGTCGTCATCGGCGAGACCATCACTGTGGCCGAGCTGGCCAACAAGATGGCTGTCAAGGGCGTTGAAGTCATCAAGGTGATGATGAAGATGGGTGCCATGGCCACCATCAACCAGGTGATCGACCAGGAGACCGCTCAGCTGGTCGCCGAGGAGATGGGTCACAAGGTTGTGCTGCGTCGTGAGAACGAGCTGGAAGAGGCGGTACTGTCCGATCGTGACGAGACCTCCGAAGCCAAGCCGCGCGCACCGGTCGTTACCATCATGGGTCACGTTGACCATGGTAAGACCTCGCTGCTCGACTACATTCGTAAAGCCAAGGTTGCTGCTGGCGAAGCCGGTGGTATTACCCAGCATATCGGTGCTTACCACGTCCAGACTGACAGTGGCATGATCACCTTCCTGGATACTCCGGGTCACGCGGCGTTTACCTCCATGCGTGCTCGTGGTGCCAAGGCGACCGATATCGTTGTTCTGGTTGTTGCAGCTGACGACGGCGTGATGCCGCAAACCATCGAAGCTATCCAGCACGCCAAGGCGGCCGGTGTGCCGCTGGTTGTTGCGGTCAACAAGATCGACAAGCCGGAAGCGGATCCGGATCGCGTCAAGACCGAACTGGCCCGTTACAACGTCATGTCCGAAGATTGGGGTGGAGACTGCCAGTTCGTGCACGTGTCCGCCAAGTCTGGCGAAGGCATCGACGACCTGCTGGAAGCCATCCTGATCCAGGCTGAAGTACTGGAGCTGAAAGCGGTGGTTGATGGCATGGCCAACGGCGTCGTGATCGAATCCTTCCTGGATAAAGGTCGTGGTCCGGTTGCGACCGTACTGGTACAAGAAGGTACTCTGCGTCAGGGCGACATCGTTCTGTGTGGTCTCGAGTACGGCCGAGTTCGCGCCATGCGTGACGAACTGGGTCGCGAGATCAAGGAAGCGGGCCCGTCCCTGCCGGTGGAAATTCTGGGTCTGTCCGGCGTTCCCTCTGCCGGTGACGAAGCCACCGTTGTCCGTGACGAGAAGAAAGCCCGTGAAGTGGCGCTCTATCGTCAGGGCAAGTTCCGCGAAGTCAAGCTGGCTCGCCAGCAGAAGGCCAAGCTGGAAAACATGTTCGCCAACATGACCGAGGGCGAAGTGTCCGAAGTGAACGTGGTGATCAAGGCCGACGTACAAGGTTCTGTGGAAGCGATCTGCGATGCGCTGGTCAAACTCTCCACCGACGAAGTGAAGGTGAAGATCGTGGGTTCCGGCGTAGGTGGTATCACCGAAACCGACGCGACCCTGGCTGCTGCTTCCAGCGCCATCCTGGTTGGTTTCAACGTCCGTGCCGACGCATCTGCGCGCAAGGTCATCGAATCCGAGAGCCTGGATCTGCGTTACTACTCCGTCATCTATGACCTGATCGACGAAGTGAAGCAGGCCATGAGCGGCAAGCTGGCCCCTGAGTATCGTCAGGAAATCATCGGTCTGGCTGAAGTGCGTAGCGTCTTCAAGTCTCCGAAGTTCGGCGCCGTTGCCGGCTGTATGGTTACCGAAGGTGTGGTCAAGCGTTCCAACCGTATCCGCGTTCTGCGTGACAACGTGGTTATCTATGAAGGTGAGCTGGAATCCCTGCGCCGCTTCAAGGATGACGTCAACGAAGTTCGCAACGGCTACGAGTGTGGTATCGCGGTCAAGAACTACAACGACGTGCGCGAAGGCGACCAGATCGAAGTTTACGAGACTGTTGAAATCCAACGGACTCTGTAAGCCGAGAGTTAGACAAAATAGGGGGCCGCGGCCCCCTTTTATCGCAGGATAGAATATGGCCAGAGAATTCAGCCGGACCCGTCGGGTCGGACAGCAGATCCAGCGTGAAATCGCGCTGATCCTGCAGCGCGAGGTGAAAGACCCGCGCATCGGCATGGTGACCGTTTCCGATGTGGAAGTGTCCCGTGACCTCAACTATGCCAAAATTTACGTCACCTTCTTGCAGCTGGAAAATGATGCCGAGCGCATCAAGGAAGGCTTGCAGGGTCTGACCGAAGCAGCCGGATATATCCGTAGTCTGCTGGGCAGTGCCATGCGTCTGCGCGTGGTGCCCGAGCTGCGTTTCTACTACGACCAGACCCTGGTCGAGGGGATGCGTCTCTCCAACCTGGTGACCAACACTGTGCGTGAAGACAAGCGCCGCATGGCCGAATCCGGCCGTGACGAAGAAGCTGAATCCGCACCGGATGACACGACTGAGGATAAAGCCTGAGATGACCCGAAGACGTCGTTTCAAGGGCCGTGATGTGCACGGCATTCTGCTGCTGGACAAGCCGACCGGCCTGACCTCCAACGATGTGTTGCAGAAGGTCAAGCGCATCTACAACGCCGCCAAGGCCGGTCACACCGGCGCACTGGATCCGCTGGCGACCGGCATGCTGCCGATCTGCCTCGGCGAGGCCACCAAGTTCTCCCAGTATTTGCTGGAAGCGGACAAGCGCTATGAGGTGACCGCCAAACTGGGCGAGCGCACCAACACCAGCGACTCTGATGGTGAGGTGGTCTCCACCCGTCCGGTGAACGTGGCTGTCGGTACCCTGATCGAGGCGCTGGACCAGTTCCGTGGCCCCATCATGCAGGTGCCCTCCATGTACTCCGCGCTCAAGCACAACGGCCGCCCGCTCTACGAATATGCCCGTGAAGGCATAGAGATCGAGCGGGAAGCCCGTCCCATCACCGTATTCGAGCTCAAACTGCTGAGCTTCGAAGGTGATGAAGTGCGCCTTGAAGTGCACTGCAGCAAAGGCACCTACATCCGCTCTCTGGTGGATGATCTGGGTGAAGTGCTGGGCTGTGGTGCCCACGTGACTCAGTTGCGCCGTACCCAGGTGGCCAGCTATCCGTATGAACGGATGCTGACTCTGGAGCAACTCGAGTGCATCTTCGAGCAGGCCAAGGCCGAGAGCATCCCGCCGCGCGAGCAGCTGGATCCGCTGTTGCTGCCGATGGACACCGCCGTAGCAAGCTTGCCCGAGGTGAACATGCTGGCGGTTGTGGCTGCCTATGTGAATCAGGGCCAGGCCGTGCAGGTGGCGGGTGCGCCGCAAAGCGGTCAGGTTCGCATGACGGTCGGCCCGGAGCGCGAGTTCATCGGGGTTGGCGAGATTGATGATGATGGCCGCGTTGCCCCCAAGCGGCTGGTGCGTTATCACGACGAGGAGTGATCCTCAGGCGGTATCAGCGCGTCTTTCCCGTTTCGCCTCTTTATCGTTGCGAAAAGGGGCGGGGACGATTATGATACCGCCCTCACTTCACGGCTGAATTAGAGATTGGCTGTGAACCTTTAAACACTCTACTGGAGTATTACCATGTCTCTAAATGCTGAGATCAAAGCTCAAATCGTTGCTGACAACGCTCGTTGCGCCAACGACACCGGTTCCCCCGAAGTGCAAGTTGCCCTGCTGACTGCCCAGATCAACCATCTGCAAGGTCACTTCAAAGAGCACTCCAAGGACCACCACGGTCGTCGCGGTCTGCTGCGCATGGTTTCCCAGCGTCGTAAGCTGCTGGACTACCTGAAGCGTAAAGATTCCGAGCGTTATGCTGCTCTGATCGCCAAGCTGGGTCTGCGTCGTTAATCGACCATCAGATTTCGCGAAAAAGGGGAACCGTCAGGTTCCCCTTTTTTATTGCTCTTCAAGCCGTTGCCTGCCTCACAGAATTCGCGTCACCGCTTACCTTTTGCATCGAATCAAGTATACTTGTGCGCGAATTTAAAGAGCCAAATTGTAAAAAAGGAAATTCACGTGAATCCTATTGTAAAGTCATTCCAGTACGGTCAACACACCGTCACTCTGGAAACCGGTGTGATGGCCCGTCAAGCCACTGCGGCCGTTATGGTCAGCATGGACGATACCTGCGTATTTGTGACCGTAGTCGGCAAGAAAGAGGCCGATCACGGCCGTGATTTCTTCCCGCTGACCGTCAACTACCAGGAGCGTACCTATGCTGCTGGTCGTATCCCGGGTGGTTTCTTCCGTCGTGAAGGCCGTCCGAGCGAAGGCGAGACCCTCATCTCCCGTCTGATCGACCGTCCTATTCGTCCGCTGTTCCCGGAAGGCTTCCTCAATGAGGTTCAGGTCGTTGCGACCGTAATGTCCGTGAATCCGGCCGTATCCCCCGACATCGTTGCCATGATCGGTGCCTCTGCTGCACTGGCCATCTCCGGTATCCCGTTTGGCGGCCCGATCGGTGCTGCTCGCGTGGGTTACATGAACGGTCAGTATGTGCTGAACCCGACCACTACCGAACTGCCGCAGAGCGATCTGGATCTGGTGGTTGCCGGTACTGCCAATGCCGTGCTGATGGTTGAGTCCGAAGCGGCCATCCTTTCCGAAGAGGTCATGCTGGGCGCCGTGGTATACGGTCACGAGCAGATGCAGACCGTGATCAATGCGATCAACGAGTTTGCCGCTGCCGTCGGCACCAAGCCGTGGGACTGGACTCCGCCTGCCGTCAACGAAGCACTGAAAGCCAAGGTTGCCGAGCTGGCGAGCGCCGAGCTGGGTGAAGCCTACCGCATCACCGAGAAGGCTGTTCGTTACGAAACTATCGCGGCCATCAAGGGTCGTGTGGTTGAGCAAGTTATCGCTTCCGGTGTGGAAGAAGATGCCAAGAAGATCGGCGAAGAGTTCCACAGCCTGGAAAGCCGCATCGTTCGTGGTCGCGTAGTACGTGGTGAGCCGCGTATCGATGGTCGCGATCCGGAAATGATCCGCGCCCTGAGCGTAGGTACCGGTATTCTGCCCCGTGCCCACGGTTCTGCCCTGTTCACCCGTGGTGAAACTCAGGCCATCGTGGTCGCCACTCTGGGTACCGAGCGTGACGCCCAGAACATCGACGAGCTGACCGGCAACCGTGCCGATCGCTTCATGCTGCACTACAACTTCCCGCCATACTGTGTCGGTGAGACCGGCATGATGGGTAGCCCGAAGCGTCGTGAAATCGGTCACGGCCGTCTGGCCAAGCGCGGCGTTGCTGCCGTGATGCCGAGCGCCGCCGAGTTCCCGTACGTGGTGCGCGTGGTCTCTGAAATCACCGAATCCAACGGCTCCTCCTCCATGGCGTCTGTCTGTGGTTCCTCTCTGGCGCTGATGGATGCCGGTGTGCCGATCAAGGCCTCCGTTGCCGGTATCGCCATGGGTCTGGTGAAGGAAGAAGAAGGTTTCGTCGTGCTGTCCGACATTCTGGGTGACGAAGATCACCTGGGCGACATGGACTTCAAAGTAGCCGGTACCACCGAAGGTGTGACCGCGCTGCAGATGGACATCAAGATCGAAGGCATCACCAAAGAGATCATGGAGATTGCGCTGAAGCAAGCTCGTGGCGCTCGTCTGCACATCCTGAAAGTGATGGACGAAGCTATCCAGGCTCCCCGTGCCCAGATTTCCGATTTCGCACCGCGTATCCACACCATCAAGATCAATCCCGAGAAGATCAAGGACGTGATCGGTAAGGGTGGTTCCGTGATCCGTGCGCTGACCGAAGAGACCGGCACCAACATCGAGCTGGATGATGACGGTACTGTACGTATCTCCGCCGTGGCCAACGAAGCCGCCATGGAAGCGATCCGTCGCATCGAGGCCATCACTGCCGAGATCGAAGTGAACCGCATCTATGAAGGTAAAGTTGTTCGTCTGGCCGATTTCGGTGCATTCGTCAACATTCTGCCGGGCAAAGATGGTCTGGTACACATCTCCCAGATCACCGACGCTCGCGTGCAGAACGTGGCTGACCACCTGACCATCGGTGACGTGGTCAAGGTGAAGGTACTGGAAGTGGACCGTCAGGGCCGCGTACGTCTCTCCATCAAGGAAGCGAACGCTCCGATCGAAGCAGCTGCACCTGCTGCTGACGCCGCTCCGGCCGCTGAAGAAGCGCCTGCTGCAGAGTAATCTGCTCGCCTGATACCGGATCGGTTCCGGTTGATGTAAAAAGTCCGGCTCCCCTTGGGGAGCCGGACTTTTTTATGGTCAAAACGCGCGATAAGGGATTACTTGCCGAGGATAGCGTACTGCATCTCTTGCAAGGGGAGCACATGGCGGGCTGCTCCCAGCTTGATCGCCTCCTTGGGCATGCCGAAGACCACGCAGGAGGCCTCATCCTGGGCATAGGTGTTGGCACCCGCATCCAGCATCTCGCGCAATCCCCGGGCTCCGTCATCCCCCATTCCGGTCATGATGATGCCGGTGGCATTCTTGCCGGCATATTTGGCGACGGAGCGAAACAGCACATCCACCGAGGGGCGATGGCGGTTGATAAGAGGCCCGTCGACTACCTCGACGTGATAGTAGGCACCGCTGCGCTTGAGCAGCATATGCTTGCCTCCGGGGGCAATCAGCGCCAGGCCTGGGATCACCCGGTCATTGTTCCTCGCCTCCCGCACTTCTATCTGGCAGACCCCGTTCAGGCGTTCTGCAAACATGGCGGTAAATTTCTCCGGCATGTGCTGCACGATGACAATGCCGGGGCTGACCCGAGGCAAGGCAGTCAGCACGGCTTCCAGGGCCTGGGTGCCGCCGGTCGAGGTGCCGATGGCGATGAGCCGCTCTGTGGTTTGTGCCATGGCGTGCTGGTTGGGCGCCAGCATGGCATCCGCGTTGAGTTTGGTGCTGACCGGCACAGATGAGGGCTTGCCCACGCGCTTGAGATTGGCCTGGGCCGCAGCACGTACTGCCATGGCCAGGTCGTGGGCAGATTCTTGCAGAAAGCTTTTTATCCCCATGGTCGGCTTGGTGATGATGTCCACCGCGCCGGCAGCCATTGCCTGCAAGGTGGTCTCGGCCCCCTTTTCGGTGAGGGAGGAGCAGATCACCACCGGGGTGGGATGCTCCGCCATGATCTTGGTGAGAAAGGTGATGCCATCCATTCGGGGCATCTCCACATCGAGCACGATGACGTCAGGCCACTCTTTCTTCAGTTTTTCCTGGGCAAACAGGGGATCCGATGCTGTGGCGATCACCCGGATATCAGGCTCCTGCTCCAGCACCGCTTGCAATACCTGTCTGACCACGGCGGAATCATCCACCAGCATGACCCGGATCTGCTTCATTCTCGCGACTCCCGTTGATGTGGCAGACGATGATGGCGGAGCCAGACACTGCCGTTGCTGAGCTCAAAGAGCAAGCTTCGGTGGCCGCTATGGCCAAGATGATGAGCCTTGATATCAAGGCCAAGGTGTCGGGTCAGCTGCCAGGCTGCCTGAATATTTTTGGCGGCGACATTGTTGTCGCTCTGTGCGTATTGAGGCTCGGTAAACATGTTGCCACCCCCGAACAACTTGGCCTCATATTCATGGATGGGGGCGGGATAGTGACTGGCCGCTTGCAGCAACAAGGCGAGGGCCTCATCGGCATAGCGCCCATCCAGCTTGGCAGAGGGATTGCGCCGACTTGGCAGCATGTAGTGACACATTCCTCCCTGTTTCTGCTCCGGATGCCACAAGGTGATGGCAATACAGGAGCCCAGTACGGTTCTGACCACCACATCCTCCTTGCCAAAAAAGAGTTCTCCCGGTTGCAGGATCACCTCCCGAGTCATGACTTATCTCTTCTGATAGATGGAAGGAGAGACAAGCTGCAGGCCGTGGTGCAGGCCATGCAGGCTCTCGGCGTGGCTCACCAGCAGGTAGCCACCGGGTTTGAGTCTGGGTACCAGCCGCTGCAATACTTGCCCTTTGGTCTCCTTGTTGAAGTAGATCATCACGTTTCTGATGAAGATGACGTCAAACATGCCTATGTCCGGCAGATCCTGATTGAGGTTGATCTGCATGAACTGCACCTTGTCCCGCAACTTGCGATCGATGATGAAGATGCCCTCCTGCAGGCCCACACCCTTGAGGCAATATTTCATCAAAAAGGGCAGTGGAATATTTTGCGCCCGCTCGATGGGGTAGCGACCGCTCATCGCCTGTTCCAGCACCCGGGACGAGATATCGGAAGCCAGGATCTCCCAGTTGAAGGTGCTGCGTTTTTCCGCGAGGGTCATGGCCAGACTGTAGGGCTCCTCGCCGGATGAGCTGGCAGCGCTCCAGACCCGCAGTGGTTGCTCGGGCGGGAGCGCTGAGACTATCTCCCGCGTCAGAAACTCGAAGTGTTTGGGCTCCCTGAAAAAGTAGGTTTCGTTGGTGGTAAGGAGATCAAGCGCCAGCTGCAGTTCGCTGCTGCGATCGTTCATGATGAGCTGGAAATAGTCGTCATAACTATCAAGCTCATAGTGGCAGAGCCGTTTCGCCAGGCGGCTGGCCACCAGCGCCTTCTTGGCAGGAGACAGCTCTATCCCCGCCGTTTGATGAAGCCAGCGTTGGAAACGGGAGAACTCATCATCATGCAGCTGGGTTTGATACAAAAAACTGTCCCTCTACCTGTGTTGTCGGAGATGGGAGAGGCAACGCCTCTCCCGTGACTAGAACCGGACAAAATCGCCATCGCCGATGGGGCGTTGGGCTGTGGCGGCTCGTTCCCGACTGTTGGCATTGCTCTCGTTCATGAAGCGACCTCGGGTATTGGGGTGAAGATGCGAGCTGGCTGCTTTACCTTCTTTGGCGTGGACCTCGAGGGTAAAGAACTCCATGGCCAGTTGCAGCTGTTCAGCCTGGCTGCTCATCTCTTCTGCTGTGGCAGCCAGCTCTTCGCTGCAAGAAGCGTTCTGCTGGGTAACCTGACTCAGCTGGTTCATGGCCTGGTTTATCTGGCTGACACCGGTGGATTGCTCAACCGAAGCGGCACTGATCTCCTGCACCAGATCCGAGGTCTTGTTGATTGAAGGAACCATCTGATCCAACAAACGACCTGCTTTTTCCGCCATCTCGACACTGCTGGAGGCCAGCTCACCAATCTCCTGTGCTGCAACCTGGCTGCGTTCGGCCAGTTTGCGCACCTCCGCCGCCACTACGGCAAAGCCTTTGCCGTGATCGCCTGCCCGCGCCGCTTCGATAGCTGCGTTGAGAGCCAGCAGATTGGTCTGGTAGGCGATGTCATCGATGATGCCAATCCGTCTGGCGATCTGTTTCATGGCATCCACAGTCAGTTTGACCGCTTCTCCTCCCTCTACGGCCTCTTTGGCTGCCTTGCTGGCCATGCCATCGGTGACCTGGGCATTGTCGGTATTCTGGTTGATGCTGGCGCTCATCTGCTCGATGGAAGCGCTGGTCTCCTCCATGCTGGAGGCCTGTTCACTGCTGGATTGGCTGATCGACTGGGCGGTCGCGCTTACCTGCTCGGCGGCACTGGAGAGGTTGTCAGAGGCGCCGCGCACTTCGGTGACGATATTGGTGAGCGAAGCGATGGTCTTGTTGAGCGCATCCTTGGTGGTGCCAAACACGCCGGGGTAGTCCGCCTCAATCTGTTGGGTCAGGTCACCTTTTGCCAGACATTGCACGACCCGGATGACGTCGTTGAGGGTGCTGTCGATCACTTCGGCAATCTGGTTGATCCCTTCTCCCATCGCCTGAAAGAAGCCGCTCTTGCCAGCAAGTTCCATCCTGCGGTGCAGCTCGCCATTGATCACGGCCTGCACAATGTCGGACATCTCTTTCTCTATCATTACCTCCTTGGTTCTGTCGGCCCATTCGACCACGGATCCCAACCGTTCTCCGGTATCGTTGAAGACCGGATTGGCGATCAGGGAGAAGGTGCGCCCCCCCAGCTGTATCTGGGTGCGGTAGGTGCTGTTGAGTTTGGCCAGCATGGCGCGCTGATGGCCGGGATTTTTATGAAAGCTGTCGATGTTGGCGCCCATCAGCTGATTGGCGTTGAAGCTGTAGAGCTCTTTCTTGATGTCGGTCTCAGCCTGACTGAGCATGCCGGTCACAGCCTCATTCATATAGATAATGTCGAGGTTGGTATCGGCAATCATCACGTTGGTGCTGGCGCAGTCGAGGGCTTTGCGAACCAGCTGGTTCTCATGGAGCAATACTTGGTTCTTTTTAATGTCGTTGCGGCTCTGTTCCAGCTTGTCACTGAGCAAGGTGACCACCTCGTTGATGGCATGTCCTACTTCACGCAAGGGGCTATCCATACCGGAAAGATCGAGTGGTGCTGGAACCTGCTCTGCCAGGACTGCGTGTTGCAGCTGGCCTATTGCGTCGAGTAACTGGGTCCGCTGTCTCACTTCGGTGGCATTGTCTCCGAAGAGTTTTCCTAAGAGTGATTGGGTCATGAGCGTTTCCTTATGCTGCATGTCGTGGTGTATGGAGGCCTGTTCAGGAGGGTTGCAGGTTGCCTTGTGGCAACCTTGCCTGTGGCTGAGCCAGTTCGTTGAGTTGAGCCATCTCATCGAGTGACAACACTTTCCCGGTATCGATGAGGATGACGAATTTGCCGTTGACCTTGCCCATGCCACTGATGAAATCGGCCCGGATGCGGGCACCAAAACTGGGTGGGGGCTCGATATCTGCTTGTGGGATACCCAGTACTTCCGATACGGAATCCACCACAACGCCAATATCCTGACCTACAGGTTCATCGCCCTGCGGGGCCACCCCCTCAATAATGACGATGCAACTGCGGCGAGTGATGACCGAAGGTGCATTGCCAAAGCGGGCATTCAAGTCTACGACCGACACTACCGCTCCTCTGAGGTTGATTACGCCGCGAATAAAACCCGGCATCATCGGAACCGGAGTGATATTGCCGTATTCGATGATCTCTTTGACCCCCAGAATATTGATGGCGAACATCTCGTTGTTGATCAGAAATGTCAGGTACTGGGCATCGCCACTGCTCTCGTCAGCGGCCGCTGATGGCACCGTGATGTCGGTGGATGTATGCATGGTCGCCTCCGGTTAAAAGCGGACAAAATCCGCGTCATCAATGGAATGGGATGATGGTTGATTGGGCTGGCTGGCCCGTTGTGGGGGGGCGATGAAACTGCCTCTGGGAGGAATGCCCTTGTGGCTAGTTTCATGGGGCCTGGTGTTGAGCTGTGCACTTTTTTCCAGAGCAAAAAAGGCCATGGTTTGCTGCAGTTCGCTGGCTTGTGAACTCATCTCTTCGGCCGTGGCCGCCAGCTCCTCGCTGCTGGCCGCATTCTGCTGTGTCACCTGATTAAGCTGGTTCATGGCCAGACTGATCTGGTTGGCTGCGCTGGCCTGTTCACCTGAGGCGGCATTGATCTCTTGTACCAGGTCAGAGGTCTTGCGAATGGAGGGGACGATCCTCTCCAGCAGGTTGCCAGCCCGCTCTGCCTTGCTGACGCTGTCGGAGGAGAGCTCGCCAATCTCCTGCGCAGCGATCTGGCTGCGTTCTGCCAGTTTTCTCACCTCGGCAGCAACCACCGCGAAGCCTTTGCCATGCTCTCCGGCGCGAGCCGCCTCAATGGCGGCGTTGAGGGCAAGCAGGTTGGTCTGGTAGGCAATGTCGTCGATGATGCTGACTTTCTTGGCGATTTGCTGCATGGCGGTCACCGTCTGTTGAACGGATTGGCCCCCTTCGGTGGCCTCCAACACCGAGTTGCTGGCCATGCTGTCGGTGATCTTGGCGTTCTCGGTGTTCTGATTGATGCTGGCGCTCATCTGCTCGATAGAGGCGCTGGTCTCTTCAACGCTGGCCGCTTGCTCGCTGGTGGCTTGGCTCAATGCCTGCGCCGTGTTGCTCACCTGATTGGAGGCATTGGTCAGGTTGTCGGCGGCATTTCGTACCTCTTCGATGATATTGGTCAGCGCAGTGATGGTCCGGTTTAGGCCGTCTTTGGTCTGGCCAAAAATTCCTGGATAGGGCTCATCGATCCGTTGGGTCAGGTCACCCTTGGAGAGCGCGGTGGCAATGCGCATCACATCTTCCAGGCTGGTATCTGTCACATGGGAGAGGCGATTCAGCAGCTCGGATACCCGCTTGATATATCCTTGACGATCTTCCAGCGCAATCTTGTGGCTGAAGTCGCCCTGTTCGACAGCGGCGGTGACCAGCGTTTCGATATCCGTGATCAAGGCCCCCAGTTTCTTGACCATGTTATCCATCGCCATCAAGAGCTGACCCGCTTCATCGTTGGAGTCTATCTGGATCGATACATCCAGATTGCCATCGGCCAGACTATTGGCCACGCGCAGAGCCTGTTCGATGGGGGTGATGATGCTTTTGATCAGCAGGGTGCCAAACCAGGCTGCGAGTGCAATGCCGACCGCGATAACCACCGCCATGGTTATCAGCATCACGTCATACCAGGATTGCGCTGCGGTATATTCCGACTTGGCCACATTGAGCTGCAGGTTGACCAGCTCGGTGATTTTGTTGCCTATCGGGTCGATGGAGCCATAGAGGGCACCGTCAAAAGTGTTCAGCATGCCAGTAATCATGCCGTGCTGGGTGGCGAGGTATTTCTCCAGCTTGCCAATATCGGTATCGGCCGCGTTGAATAGGGTTGTCGCCTCGGCTGACAAACGCTGTTCATCTGGTGTGAGAGTGGTGGACTGGTAGTGATGCCACTCTTTTTTGATTGTCTGCTGGGCCTGTTGTATCTGCTTCAAAGCCTCTTCTGCCGGGATCAGCCCCGCATTGGCCTTGTTGAGGTTGTCGATGATCGAGACGGCATAGCTGTCGGAGATAGTCTTCAGCTGCTTGAGGGGAACAACCCTGTCGTTGTAAACGCGCTGCAACCCGGTATTGCTGCTCTGCATGTTGTATAACCCGAGGCTGCCAACGGCCAGCAGCAGCAGGCAGAGCATGCAGAGCAGTACGATAAGACGCAATTTGATGGTGGAATTTTTTAACATGATGGTCCCCTCAGTTGATGCTGGATTGAGGCAGGTTGCGCGACACTGTCAACCTGTTGAGCTGACAGGATTCCTGAGTGATTGCGTGCTGGATCAGCGAAGGAATGTCGAGGATCAGGGCGACCTCTCCCCCCCCCAGAATGGTTGAACCACTAATGCCCTGCAGGCGCTGGAACAATTTCCCCAACGGTTTGATGACGGTCTGGAATTCTCCCAGCAGTTCATCCACCACCAGTCCGGATTTTTTGCCTGCATGGCTGACCACGACAATGTTCTCGCGCCTTCCTTTGCTGCCATTGGTATCGAAGTAGTGTTGCAGGCGGATAAAGGGCAGCACCTCGCCACGCAAATTGATGTAATTGCGACCCTGGGTATCGGACAGTGCACTCTGGGTCAATTCAACGCACTCGATCACCATATCGAGGGGAATGACGTAGTGGGTGTCGCAGACTCGCACCAGGAAGCCGTCGATGATGGCAAGGGTGAGCGGCAGGCGGATCTGCACACGGGTTCCTTTTCCCGGGATGCTGTCCAGATCGACCGTGCCGCGCAGGGCAGTGATGTTGCGTTTGACGACATCCATGCCCACCCCGCGACCGGAGAGGTTGGTTATCGCCTCGGCGGTAGAGAACCCCGGCTCGAAGATCAGGTTGTATATCTCCTGATCCGTCAGCGTGGTGGTTGGGCTGATCAGACCGCGCTCGATGGCTTTTTGCTGGATCCTGGCTTTGTTGAGACCAGCTCCATCATCCCGAATTTCGATGACGATACTGTTGGAGTCGTGATAGGCATTGAGATTCAGGGTGCCACGGGGGGATTTGCCTGCCAGCAGCCGTTGCTCTGCCGATTCAATGCCATGATCCATCGAGTTTCTGACCAGATGCATCAGCGGATCGCCGATCTTCTCTACCACCGACTTGTCCAGTTCAGTCTCGGCTCCGGAGATCACCAGAGTGATATCCTTGTTCAGTTCCTGACTGACATCGCGCACCACCCGCTGGAAGCGGTTGAAGGTATCGCCGATAGGCACCATTCGCAGGCGCAGTGCACTGTCGCGGATCTCTTCCACCAGCATGGCAATGACCGAGGTGGCTTCCTGCAGTTGGCTTTCGCGGGTGCGTTGGGCCAGCAGATTGGCTCCTGAACTGGCGACTACCAACTCCCCGACCAGATTGATTAGATCGTCCAGCTTGTCGGCATGCACCCTGACGTAACGGCCCTCTTTGCTCTTGCTCTCCTTGGTCTGGTTCTGTTTTTTCAGGGCGGCATCGACGACGGCTTCGTTGACAGCTCCCTGCGCAATCAGGATCTCCCCGAGTTTGGGCGCTTGTTCTGCCGGGGTCGCTTGTTGTGCCTGCAGACCGCTTGCTAACTCCTCTGCCGTCAGGGCGCCGGTGTTGACCAGCAACTGCCCCAACATGGAGCTATCTTCAGGCAGCGACTCGATCAGGTTGATGAACTCGGCGATCTTGCTGTGGGGCGGCAAGATGGTGATCTGGCAGTCATCTCTGACAAATTCAAAGACATCGCTGATGGCTGCCTTATCTGCCTGCGAGTCGAAGTCTATCTCGTAGCCGAGGTAGCAATTCTCCGGATCGAACTGTTCCCAATCCGGTAGCGCCTGATGGATGGTCTCCACCGAGCATATGATTCCTAGTGTGCCGAGATAGCGCAGAAATGCGGCCGGATCCATGCCATTGCGCAGCACATCGGGACCAAAACGCAGGGATATATGCCACAGGGAGGCGGAGCTGGTAATCCCTCCCTCTTTTTCGATCTTGGGTTCCGGCGTATGTACAGTATCTGGCAGCGTGGCATGGGGGACGCACTGATGACGGGTGAGGGTGAGCCTCAGCCGTTCATCCTGGTTGGCATCGCCCTCGCTTAAGGTGCTGCCCTGTTCTGCAACGACACTGATGAGCGTCTGGATGTGGTCACAGCTCTCCAGCAGATCCTTGATCAGAGGAGAGGTGACGGTGAGCTGCTGATTGCGGATCTGGTCGAGCAGATCCTCGACGATATGGGTAAACCCGACGATGGGTTGCAGACCAAACAGGCCAGCTGACCCCTTGATGGTATGAGCAGCACGGAAGATGGCACCAATCAGCTCGCTATTGTCAGGGTCAGATTCCAGTGATAGAAGGGCTGACTCCATCTCTTCAAGCAACTCGCGTGCCTCGGCGATATAGGTTTGTAAAGCCTGATCAAGATCGATGCTCACGGTGACTCCTTGTCATGGGGGCTCAGGGCCGTTCGCCATGGGTGATGAGGGTGGGGTCGCCAAAAAAGGCCGAGAGCTGGCAGAGCTCCAGCAGTTCAAGCACAACATGGCTGTGCCAGACCAGCGCCAGGGAGGAGCCCTGCTGCAGAGCGGTCTTCTTCGCTGCCAGCAGCAGTTGCAGCCCGGCGCTGTCTATCTCGGATACCGCTGCCAGATTCAGCTCCAGTTCGTTCCCCTGATGCAATAAGGGTGAGAGAGCATCTTTCAGCTCGCTGACTGTATAAATGGTGATCTCATCCGGCATGGTCACCACTACCTTGTTGTCGAGTAGCTCACTCTGTAGTTGCATGATGCGCTCCGGATCACGGCATGATGAGCTTGGCGACTGCGGCCAGCATCTGTTCGGGCTGGAAGGGTTTGACCACCCAGGCTTTGGCTCCCGCGGCTTGTCCCTCCTGCTTCTTGCTGTCCTGAGACTCGGTAGTTAGCATGATGACAGGGGTAAATTTGTAGTTGGCCAGCTTTTTGGCCTCTTTGACGAAGGTGATGCCATCCATGTTCGGCATGTTGACGTCACTGATGATCAGGTTGATCTTCTTGCCATCTAGTTTGTTGAGCGCATCTTTGCCGTCAGAGGCTTCCATGACCTCATAACCGGCTCCCTTGAGGGTCATGCCTACGACTTGGCGAATAGTTGCCGAGTCATCCACGATCAGGATCGTTTTGCCCATATCTCTCTCCTAGAAAAATGTGATGTCGGCGCTGCTTGGTTGCGCGTTGACAGAACGGGTGGTGCGACCATGGTGAATATTGCGCTGTTCGTCGGTGGCGTATGAGAGTTCCATCTCTGCCAGCCAGCGATTGGCATCGATCTGGATTGGCCCTGTCGCATTGCTGCTCTGCTCCGAAGCAACCAGATGGCTGGAGAGGCTCTCCATGTTTTGTCTGACGTGGCTGAGGATCTGGCTGACCCTGTCTTGAAATTGCAGCGAGACAATGACGCTGGAGATTTCGCGATGGATATCGGTGCTCTCGTTTTGCAGCAGGGAGGCGGATTCCGCCAGGCTGTCAGTGGCATGGCGAAAACGGGCCAGCACCTGTTCGATTGTCTGCTCCGAATTGAGCGCCGAGGCGTGATCCCGTGCGGCAGCATTTTCGGCAATCTGGAAGGCGCGACCGATAGCAGTATTGATGGTATCCACCTTGTCGGTCATCTTCTGGGCGGTTTCGCTGGAGAGGCGGGAGAGGTTGCGCACTTCATCAGCGACCACAGCAAAGCCACGGCCTGCTTCCCCTGCACGAGCCGCTTCAATGGCGGCGTTGAGGGCCAGCAGGTTGGTCTGGGAGGCGATTTTGGCCACATCCATGGCCATGGTGTTGAGCTCTATGGTGTAGGTGGTCAGGCTTTTTATCTCACCCAGCATGGCGTCCCGATTGGCTTGGGCGGAGTGCAGGATGGCCACTACCTCATTGAGCTGCTGCTGGCTCTCGCTCAAGACTCCTGCCATACCACGGGAATTGGCATCACCCAGTTCTCCGGCTGCCAGATGAGAAGCATTGACTGCTTCTTCCAGCTTGTTGGCCAAGCCGCTGAAGCGTTGAGTCAGGTCAATCATCGCGGCTTCGGTTTGTTGACGAGAGCTTTCAATTTGCTGGGACCAGATAGGTAGAGCCTTCTCACACACCTGTTCGAGCCCGATGATGGAGTGGGCGAGAGGATCGGTCGCGATGGTTTGTTCCTCTCCTGCACGATGTCGGAGTGTGTGCTGGTGGAAGTGACTCGATGTCCAGAGCGCGGCGGCAATACCAACCAGCACATTGAGCAGCAGGTAGAGAGGTGACAGCGCATCGGCGAGCTGCAGCAACAGGCAGCTCAGCAGAGCAAGCCCGATGCAGCAAATCCAGCAAACCGGTTCCCAAAGCGGTGTGTTCACGCCACTTTTGTGTTGTGCCATACGTAGCTTATCCCTGTGCAATTATTTGGTAAGAGGTAAAGGCGCGGGACCGAAACAGTCATGGTGCCCCTTGACGCTCTTTTCTTTATTTATAGTTGGCACAATAAGGTTAGCGGAAAAAAAATAATTGGCTGCAAATCGGAGTTGTTTGTATCAGCGATTGCCGTATCAAGTGGCTTGCGAAGTGGGGGGAAGAGCTAGGTGGGGATGAAAAGGAGAGAAGGAGCCTGAGGATTCAGGCTCCTGATGAGGATCACGCCTCGTTGGCGTGAGCCTTCTGGCAACCTTCCACGGCGTGGGCGATGAGCTCCAGCGCGCTCTTGTCGCATGGGGGGAGTTCAGCATCGCACGCCTTGATGGGGGTGACGCGATCGCCCCACTTGATGATGGCGGCTCCCCATGTCAGACCGGCACCGAAGGCAGCGGTCAGCAGATAGGAGTTCGGCTTGACGCGGCCCTGCTCCAGCGCTTCGCACAGGGCGATGGGCACAGTGGCTGCGGAGGTGTTGCCATAGTTTTCGATGTTGACCATCACCTTCTCCATCGGCGCATTCATCCGCTTGGCGAGGGTCTCGATGATGCGGATATTGGCCTGGTGCGGCACGATCAGGTCGACCTGCTCCGGCGCAATACCGGCCTGCGCCAGCACTGTGCTGGTGGCTTCACCCATGCCGCGTACGGCGCGTTTGAAGATCTCCGGACCTTCGAAGTTGAAGGTGAACAGCCCATCGATATCGGCAAAACGCACCCGATCAGTACCGAAGTTCGGTACGTGCAGGATCTCCCGGGCTTCGCTGTCACAGCCCAGCTTGTTGGCGATCAGGCCACACTCCTGTTCGCTTGCCTCGATCACCACGGCACCTGCCCCGTCGCCAAACAGCACGGCGGTATCGCGGCGTGCCCAGTCCAGCAGGTAGGTGAGGCGCTCGGCGCCGATCACCAGCACCTTCTTCATCATGCCGGTCTGCACCAGCGAGGTGGCGACGGAGAGGGAGTAGACAAAACCGGTGCAGGCCGCGTTGAGGTCGAATACGGCAGCGTTGACTGCGCCCAGCTTCTTTTGCACCGCAGAGGCGGCGCTTGGCAGCAGGTTGTCCGGGGTGGCGGTAGCCAGGATGATGCCATCGAGATCGCTCGCTTCCAGACCGGCGCAGGCCAGTGCGCGGCGACCGGCTAGGGTGGCGAGATCCGAGGTGCTGACATGGGAGATCCGGCGGGCCTTGATGCCGGTGCGCGGATAGATCCACTCGTCTGACGTATCCATGATGGTGCTGAGGTCGTCGTTGGTCAGCACAGAGGGAGGCAGGCATTTGCCCCAGCCGGTGATATTGGCGTATTTCATCTTGTTACCGCTTCTCAAAGTGGATCGCCCGCGGGCGGAAAATCGTGCAATTATGCCGTACGAGACAACCACTGTCATCTTGTGGTCATGGTTATGTGCGGGGGGCTCAGCTGTGCCATCTGGTCGCAAAGGGCTGCAACGTGCTGAGCATGGCTGGAAATTTTGCTTAAAACGCGGGACTCCTCTGCCCTAAGATAGGCGTTTCACCACCGATGAGGGTATCTCCTTGCTCAGAGCCAATCTCAACTTGTTGCCGACCCTCAAGGTACTGCTGGAGACCCGTAATATCAGCCGCGCCGCCGAGCTGCTGCACCTGAGTCAGCCCTCCATCAGCAAGCAGCTTGCCCAGTTGCGCAGCGAGTTTGACGACGAGTTGCTGGTGCGGGAGGGGCAACGCTGGCTGCTGACGCCGCGTGCCGAAGCGCTGGCCGCCCAGCTGGCGGATTCTCTCGGTGCGCTGGAGCGGCTCTACGAGGCCCCCGGGTTTGACCCGAGCCGCTGCGAGCGGGTATTTCGGCTCGCCTCCTCCGATTATGTGGCCCAGCATATCCTGCCCGATATCTGTGCCGCGCTCGCCAAAGAGGCGCCGTTGGCGGCGCTGGAGTACAGCCTGTGGGACAAACGTCAGCTGCCGCAGCTGTGGCAGTCCGAGCTGGATCTGGTCTCTACCATCACCGAGCAGGTACCGGAGCAGATACGCGGTCTGCATCAGGGGGAAGATCGGCTGGCGGTGCTGATGGGACGTCACCACCCGTTGGCAGGCAAGACGCTTAATCTCGATGACTATCTCGCCTGGCCTCACCTGCAGGTGAGTGGCGGTGGCGACAAGGACAGCCCGGTGGAGCAGGTATTGGCGCCGCAGGGACTGAGTCGGCGCTGGTTTGCCAGAGTCCCCTTCTTTCAGGCGGCAGTGGAGGTGTTGCTGCGCACCGATTGCCTGATGACCACCCCTGCTCATATCGCCTGGCAGCTCTCCTGCGGCCATGAGCTCACCTTTGTCGATCTGCCATTTGCTACCCGCGACCAGCAGTATCATCTGCTGTGGCATCAGCGCCACCATCAGGATCCGGCCCACCGCTGGTTTCGCGAGCTGGCCTACCCATTCCTGCGGGATCACCTGCAACGTACCGTCGGCGAGAGTCGCAAGCTGCTCGGTCTCGGCGGTTAGCCGCAGTCAGTTGTGTGGTGCCATAGCCATTGGTTATGGAATCTATTCATAACTTTCACTACTGGCATAATGGCTCAGCCCGTACCCTGAATGCAGGTCATCATATCGAGCATATAAAGAGGAAATGCATGGAACTGACGAGTTGGCTGGCACTGGCCACAATCTGCGTGATGGGCGCCATCAGCCCGGGGCCGAGTCTGGCGCTGATCATCCGCAACACTGTGCAGGGTGGGCAGGGGCACGGCGTCGCCACCGCGCTTGGCCACGGCCTCGGTGTTGGTATCTATGCGCTGGTCACCGCGCTTGGCCTCTCCATCATGATCACCCAGACTCCGATCCTGTTTGATCTGATCCGCTATGGTGGCGCCGCATTTCTTGCCTGGCTCGGGGTGAAAGCCCTGCTGGCAAAACCAGCCAGTGAAGAAGGGAATGAAGAGGTACATCAGTTGCGCGGTCGGCAGGGGGCCTTTGAAGGCTTTATGGTGGCCTTCCTCAACCCGCAGCTGGCGGTCTTCTTCATCGCTCTGTTCAGTCAGTTTGTGCGGGCCGATACCGGCTGGAGCGAAGGGGGCATCATGATGCTCACCGCTGGCGGGATCGATGCCGTCTGGTACGTGCTGGTGGCGCTGGTGCTCTCGCGCGGGCCAGTGCTGGCGTGGCTTAAAGCCAAATCCTTTGTGATCGATAAGGTGAGTGGCTTGGTGCTGCTGGGACTGGCACTCAAGGTGGTTATCTAATCCTGCATTTTGCGGATACCTTAAGCGGGATCAAGGCACGCAGGCGGTGAATGGGCTAGAGTAGCGCCCATTTGCTGTCCGCCCTGATCCCGAGACCATGCACCAGAACAAGCACCCGTTAAGCCACAACAACCGGTTGGAGCTGCTGGCTCCGGCCAAGAACCTCGCCTACGGCATCGAAGCCATCAACCATGGCGCCGATGCCGTCTACATTGGTGGCCCTGCCTTTGGCGCCCGCAGTGCGGCGGGCAACTCCATCGAGGATATCGAAGCGCTGGCACGTCACGCCCACCGTTTCGGCGCCCAGGTCTTTGTCGCCTTCAACACCCTGCTGCACGATCATGAGCTGGAGCAGGCCCGGCGGCTGACCCACCAGATCTACGAAGCCGGTGCCGATGCGCTCATCGTGCAGGATATGGGGCTGCTGGCGCTGGATTTGCCTCCCATCGCGCTCCATGCCAGTACCCAGACCGACAACCGTACGCCAGAGAAGGTGAAGTTTCTGCAGGATGTGGGTTTCTCTCAGGTGGTGCTGGCGCGCGAACTGTCTCTTGCGCAGATCCGCGAGATCAGTGCGGCGACCAATGTGCAGCTGGAGTTCTTTATCCACGGCGCGCTCTGCGTCTCCTACAGTGGCCAGTGCAACATCAGCCATGCCCGTACCGGCCGCAGTGCCAACCGCGGCGAGTGTGCCCAGCTCTGTCGCCTGCCCTGCTCACTGCAAAAGCCGGATGGTGAAGTGCTGGTGGCCGACAGCCACCTGCTGTCACTCAAGGATATGGATCAGACCGACAACCTGGAGGCCTTGATCGAGGCGGGGATCCGCTCCTTCAAGATCGAGGGGCGTCTCAAGGGGCTCGATTACGTCAAGAACGTTACCGCCTGGTATCGCCAGAAGCTCGACGCCATTCTGGATAGTCGCAGCGATCTGGTGGCCGCTTCGGCGGGTCGTTGCAGCTACAGCTTCACGCCTGACCCCAAGAAGAGCTTCAACCGCGGCAGCACCGACTATTTCCTCCATGGCCGCCAGCAGGGGATCGACTCCACCAAGAGCCCGAAATATGTGGGTGAACCGCTGGGGCGTGTCACCAAGGTGACCCGTGACGGTATCGAGATCGATGGCAAACAGGTCACTCTCAACAACGGCGACGGACTCGGCTTCTTCAAGCCGAACAACGAGCTGGTGGGGATGCGCCTCAACAAGGTCGAAGGTAAGCAGTTACTCCTGTCTGAACGCATGCCGGGGTTGAAGGTGGGGACAGAAATCTACCGCAACCACGATCAGGCGTTCAGCAAGATGCTGGAGAAGGCGAGCGCGGATCGTCGCATCCGGGTCGATATGGTGCTGGCAGAGTGCGATGAGGGCGTGAGCCTCACGCTCACCGACGAGCAGGGCATCAGTGCCGCAGTGACCCTGCCTTGTGACAAACAGCCTGCCGACAACCCGGAGCGGGCGCTGCAGCAGGCGCGGGATCAGCTTGGCAAACTCGGCAATACCCTGTTTGTGGCGCGCAAGATTGAGTTGGCATTCACTCACCCGCTATTTATCGCCGCATCACAGCTCAACGGTTTGCGCCGGGACGGCATCGCCGCGCTGGAGGTGGCGCGAGTGGCCAGCTACCAGCGCCCCGAGCGACGTATCGCCCTGCGGGATATCAGCTATCCCCAGCACCGTCTCTCCTACCTTGGCAATGTGCTGAACAGCGCGGCCGAACAGTTCTTCCGCGAGCATGGGGTGGAGCGCATCGCGCCCGCTTATGAGGCGAACAAGGAGGAGCGGGAAGTGGTGCTGATGATCACCAAACACTGTATCCGCTATAGCCAGAACCTCTGCCCAAACGAGGTGCCCGGTCTCAAGGCCGAGCCGCTGGAGCTCAAGATGGGTAAAGATACCTTCCGCCTGCGTTTTGACTGTAACCGCTGCGAAATGCATGTGATGGGCAGCCTGAAACGCTGATCAATGAGCCCCTTTCTCAGTCAGGAAAGGGGCAATTTTTTATCGCAGGCGCTCTACTCAGACTCCTTTAATCGCCCACCTCCCTTTAATTGCCCCTCTCCAGCGCCAGCAGCGCTTTTTTGATCTCCAATCCCCCCGCATAGCCGGTCAGGCTGCCGTTTTGGCCGATCACCCGATGGCAGGGGACGATGATCGAGAGCGGATTGCGGCCATTCGCCGCACCCACCGCCCGCACCGCATCGGGTTTGCCGATGGCGCGGGCAATATCGCTGTAGCTGCGGGTCTCGCCGTAGGGGATGTTGCACAGCGCTTGCCATACCGCCTGCTGAAAGGCGGTGCCACGGGCGGCAAGGGGCAGGGTGAAGCGCTGCAAGCGACCGGCAAAATAGGCGTCAAATTCGGCGAGGAAGGGAGCCAGCGCTTCGTGATCTTGCTGCCAGCCACTCATATCGGGCAGTGCCCGCAGGCCCGCCACAAAGTCCACATGCACCAGACCATGCTTGTTGATGGCAACCAGCAGATCGCCGCAGCGGGTCGGCAGGATATCGTAGCGGATCATGGGGTTATCTCCTGTTGTTGGGTATCTGGCTGTTGTTCGTTGCCAGTGGCACGGAGCAGCAAATCGGGCGCTTCGCTCATGGCGTGCCACAGCCAGCTGGCCGCATAGCTGCGCCATGGCTGCCATGCTGCGCTTTGCGTCAACACCTCCTTCACCTGCAGCTTGGTGCCGCCTCCGAGTGCCTTTTGCAGCACCAGATCGGAAGCGGGGAAGGCATCGGTATCCATCCCGCAGCGCAGCCGCCAGTAAGCGACCGTCCAGGGGCCTATGCCCGGTAGTGCCAGCAAATGCTCATCACTGGCTGTCGTGAGGGTCAGCTCGCCGCTGGCCAGCGCCTGCGCCACGCCACGCAGGGTACGAATGCGGCTGCCGGGCATGCCGATGCCGTCGAGATCGAGTTCGCACAACTGGGCGGGGGTCGGTAGTTGCGCCACCCCGTATTGCGCCTCGGTGCGCGCCACCAGTCGCCCGAGTATGGTGATGGCTCCCTTGACCGAGACCTGTTGGCCGACGATGGCGCGCAGCATCACCTCGTATTCGTCCCAGCCACCCGGCAGCCGCACGCCGGGCCAGCGTGTCTGCAAACGGCCCAGTAGCGGATCCTGACCGAGCTGATCGCCGATCCGCTGCATGTCGGCATCGAGGTCCCACATCCTGCGCACCCGATAGAGCAGATCGGGCAGTGCTGCGAGCGGCAGATCATGGACTGTGAGTTGCAGGCTGTGCCCCTTGCCCTGCGCGATGCGCACCAGCGCGACCCGATCGCCGACCCGGTAGCGTCGCTCATACACCTCGCCATCTACCCGCTCCAGCCCGGGGATAGCTCGCAGCCGGTAGAATGCCAGCATGGCCGCCACGTCATACGGGGGGCGGTAGGGCAGTTGCAGCGTCAGGGTTGCGCCGCGCGGCTGCACGCTCATGTGCTCTGGCGCATGATCCTCTTGTTGGCGCAGGGTGCGCGGGGCCAGTCCGTAGGCGTTGAGCCAAGCGTCATTGAAGCGGCGGATGCTGGCAAAGCCAGCGGCAAACGCGATGTCGGTGATGGGCAGCCCGGTTTCGGTCAGCAGTCGTTTCGCGAGCAGCAGGCGGCGCGTCTGCTCCACCTGTTTTGGTGAGGCGCCAAGGTATGCCTCGAACTGGCGGCGCAGGGTGCGCTCACTGATACCGCTCTCCGCGGCCAGTTCGGCGAGCGTGCTGTCTGCCAGCTCGCCGCGATCGATACGCGCCAGCAGACGAGCCAGTTCAACCGGCAGATCGCCACGGGCGGCGGGGGCCAGCTCGGGGCGGCAGCGCAGGCAGGGTCGCAGCCCATACTGCTCGGCAGCTGCGGCGCTTTGGAAGTAGCGCACATTGTGCTCGTGCGGTGGCCGTGCCGGGCAGACTGGCCGGCAGTAGATGCCGGTCGAGAGCACGCCGGTAAAGAAGCGGCCATCAAAGCGAGCGTCGCGAGCGAGCCGTGCGGCATGGCACTGCTCGCGGCTGAGGGTGTTGCTCACCTCATTCGGTGACGACTCTGGGCTGGGTTTTGCATTCATGGTGTTGGCGGCTTTGCTGGAATAGATGGCAAGAGAGTAAGGGGGCTCGGGGGCCATGACTAGCCAGAAACGGACAGGGATAGCAAAAATTGGCGAAAGGTTTTTTTACTCTTTCGTTGCACGGTTGGGTTTCACTCTTCGCTCCGTTGTTGTCCATGTATCGCGGCTCGACAGAAGGGGGCATAACGGATGTCGATTGGCCTAGCTTTATTTGCTTAGCGAGATTAGTGGCGGTGAAAACTGCTTAAAAATTAATAATAGATCACATAATTATCTTTTTTACATTGAGTGTGGCGATTTTGTGTTGTTCAATCGAGTCAGTTAATTTTTGATGATTATTAAGTCATCGCATTTGCGGCCCAGGGCCGACCAATAACAACAACACTTGCCAAGGATGATAAGTGAACGACTGTAAGGCATGGCCCCATTGCCGGGGGTTTAGTCTGATCGAGTTGTTGATCGCCATGACGGTTGTCAGCATTCTCGCGGCCATCGCGTTGCCAGCGTATCAGGGTTATCTGCAACAGGGACGTCGTTACGAAGCGCAGCAGCAATTGCTGGAGCAGGCGCTCGCCCTCGAACGTATCTATACCCAACAGGGCCGTTATCCCGACACGTTTGCCACCCCTTCCAACACGGATTTCTACCAGTTCAGCTACAGCCAGCAAGATGCTGGCGACTACCTGCTCAAAGCCATTCCAACGACGCGACAACAGGATGAGTGCGGCACTCTGACCCTCGATCAGACCGGTTATCGCGCGGCCAATCGCCATGACTGCTGGGGATCATAAGATGAATGTGCGTGGATTTACTCTGATTGAGTTGATGATCACGGTCGGCATCGCCGCCATCTTGCTATTGGTCGGGTTGCCCTCCATGAGTCAGCGCCTTGCGGCCGAACGGCTCGATCGCAGTGCGACCGAACTCGCGTCTGCCTATCGTTTTGCCCGCAGTGAAGCGGTCAAGCTGACCCTGCCGGTGGTGCTGCAGGGCACCGAGAACGGTGGCTGGGAGGTGATGGCTGACAGCAAGTTGCTGCGTCAGGCGGCAGCACCTGCAGGCGGAGTGGTGATCAAGCCGTTTGACCCCATCCAGATCGCGCCAACCGGCAGCAGCAGCCACGCCGAGATCATTCTGGCCAATCGCCTCGGTGAGCAGCGGGTGCTCTGCGTGGCCCCGAGCGGCCAGCTGCTGCAAGGGAGCTGCTCATGAGACACGCCGCACTTGCCCGCCAGCAGGGCTTCAATCTGGTGGAGATCATGGTCTCCATGGTGTTGGCGGTGATGGTGTTTCTCGGTCTCGCCAAGGGGCAGGTGGTCTCGTTGCAGCAGGCGCATTACAGCTTGCAGAGCACCCTGGCCACGATCGAGGCTAGCAACAGCGTGGAGCAGATCTGGAGCTCGTTGTGTGAAGTGCAGCGCAAGCCCGAGCGGTTCACCCAGGCCGATTTTCTTGCCCGCTTCACCCTGCAGGATGGCCACCGGCTGGTGCTACCGAACCGTTATAGCGACAACTTTGTGGTCGCTATCGAGTGGCAGGATGAGCGGGTCTCCGGCGCCAAGCGGGTGGAGCTGAACGCAGGATTTCCGCCTTTATGCTAAGCGTCCCCTCACGGCAACGAGGCGTCAGTCTCGTCGAGCTGATGATCTCCATGGTGCTCGGTCTGATGCTGATGCTGGCGATTTTTGCCGGTTACGCCCCGATCAAGAGCACGGTCGAGCAGAGCAAGGCGCTGGAGCAGGCGAACGAAGTGCTGCGCTTTGCCACCCTCACCTTTACCAACAGCATCAAGCAGGCGGATCAGCTGATAGCCGTCACCCCTGATCGTCTGACGCTGGCTTTCAAGGTGGAAGGTGGCAGTCAGGTGCTCTCCTGCCTTGGCAACCAGAAAACCGCCGATTTTACCGAGCAGTACCGCTTCACACCGCCGGTGCTCAGTTGTGATGACGGAGATGGTCCGCGCCTGTTGCTGGCCCATCTTCAGGATCTTGAATTCGGCCAGCAGGGTGCACTGGTCAATATCCGCATCTTGCCCGAAGGGCTGCCGAGCTATCTGGCACCGGGAGTAGAGGTGCAGGTGGCCCGCCGCAAGGCGGTCTGGGCAGCAGCGTTGGCCACATCCGGTGCCAACGCTACAGCAGGGGGAGCGGGATGAACAAGGGATTGCAGGGGCAGCGGGGAGCCGTACTGCTGGTGGTGCTGGTAGTGAGCCTGCTGTCGAGTCTGCTGGTGTTTACCAGCATTCAGGAGAACCAGTTGCAGACCCGCCTTAGCGGCAATTTTCACAAGAAGATCAATGCGCAGCTCAGTGCCGAGCAGGGGATGAACGAGAGTTATCGAGCCCTGCATCAGGCCCTTGGCGCCGAACCGCGGATAGAGTGGGAGCGGCTGGTGCAGAAGGTGCCAAGCAAGGGCGAAGGGGCCATGGCGGGCAGCCGCTTTAGCATCGAACAGCTGGATGCCTCCGCCGGCAGCAAGCTGGCGTTGCAGAGCCATGGCCGCTATCTGGAGGGAAATGCCAG
This sequence comes from Aeromonas sp. Lyrl_2, assembly GCF_051948815.1. Taxonomy (NCBI): domain Bacteria; kingdom Pseudomonadati; phylum Pseudomonadota; class Gammaproteobacteria; order Aeromonadales; family Aeromonadaceae; genus Aeromonas; species Aeromonas sp. Lyrl_2. The sequence goes on along the minus strand of NZ_JAYJLJ010000001.1, from coordinate 137,799 downwards.
CCTCAATGCCCTGTTTGCCCTAAAGCGCGAGCCGGGCAATCTGATCTTTCAGGACTCGGTGGTGGCATGCGAAGGGCTCAGCCTCTCCGGTAGCGGTTTTATCGACAGCTACGACTCGCGCAAGGGCAAATATGGCGGCACCAACATTAAGCAGAATGCCAAGGTGGCGACCGTCAGTGACAAGGCCAATGTAGTGCTCGACGGTAATTCGCCAATTTGGGGCGATGTGCGGGCAACAGGTACCGTGACCCTCAACGGATCTTCTCCCATCTCAGGCAACGTGAATGCCGGGAGTGACGTCATTATCTCCCCCTCTTCGGACAAGATTGTCCGGGTCTCCGGCAATGTGAAAGGGGGCGGTAGTTTGACCCTGAAAGGGGGGCGCATCGGTGGTCAGGTGGCGGTCAACGGTAATGTCTCCATGGACTGGGGTACCAGCATCGACAGCGGCAAACTCAGTTATGGTGGTGCTGGCTTTTTTAAAGATCAGGCGAACCAGAAGTATCTGGATCCCCAGTACCGCACTCACCCCAAGCTGCCACCCGTGGCCGGACAGGTGTGTGACCCACTCAATGTGGCCGCGCTGCCCAAATCGTTCCCCCCTGCAACATTGCCTATTAATGGCCCGTTGACGCTTGGGGCCACCCAGCAGATGGTGCTGACCACGGATCCCGCCACTGGCTCGGTCACCAGCAGCAACCAGCATAAGCCCGGGCTGCCGCTACCCGGCAAGGGGGAGCTGTTTGGCAAGGAGCAGACCGTTTACAAGCTCGACAGCCTCAATATGGGGGCCGATGCCAGTCTCACCATCAAGGGGGATGTGGTGCTGCTGATCGACAAGGATTTCACCATGACTGGCAGCAACAAGTTGACGGTGAGCGAGGGGAGCAGCCTGACCCTGATCGTCAGCGGCAAGGTCGATCTCGGGGCCGGAGCCGAGGTGACGGCAGCCAAGCAGGGGCTGACTGCTGGCGGTACGCCTGCTATCTCCATCTATTCCGCCTATAGCGGCAAGGATGGGATCAAGCTGTCGGGCAATACGCCGCTTTATGCCGCCCTCTATGCCCCGCTCACCGAGATGAAGATCAGCGGAAGTGGCGGTCTGTACGGGGCGGTGCGGGCAAAACACCTGACCGAGAGTGGCGCGGGCGGTGTGCACTATGACGAGGCGCTGGGCATGGCAGATTTGGGCGAAGATCAGGGGCCGCCGCCGACACTGGCACTGCGGCAGTGGCACTTTGTGCAGTGAGGCTGGCGAGCCGCTAAAAAGGATCGAATGGGGCGCGCAACTGTGAGATGGTGGAGATCTGTCCACCCAGCCGTTCACTGTTGAGGAGTGCTCCATGCCAGGCCCCGCTCGCGCCGGTGCCCTGATCTATGCCAAGGATCCGGGCCTGCTGACCCACTTTTACCGTACCTTGCTGCAGATGGTGGTCTGCAGTCAGGATGAGCAGTTGGTGGTGCTGGAAAACAGCGATATCCAGCTGCTGATCCACGCCATTCCCGAGCCTTATGCCGGGCAAGTTGTTATCAAGCGGCCGCCGGCACTGCGGGAAGAGGGGGCCATCAAGCTGTTCTTCACCGTCTCCAGCCTCGCCTGGGCGGAAGCGAAGGCGGCGGATCTCGGCGGCGGTTTGCTGCCACAGCAGTGGACAGGGCCCGGCTTTGTGGTGCGCAACGCCTTCGACCCGGAGGGCAATATCCTGCAACTGCGCGAGTTGCTGGGTTCCCCGGACCCCCTCTGAACCTTCTCTTTTTACAGCATTGCCGTGACGGCGTGCTGTGCCATACACCGCCATAAAAATGAACCGCCATAAAAACGGGGCCCTGTAGTGGTCAACTAAAAAGGGCCCCGTTCTGCTGTTAGCTTACTGCGCTCATTACTTCAGGTAGCGCTGTTCCAGATGCTGGCGCAGCCAGTGCGGGTTGAGCGCTTCACCAGTGGCGCGGCGCACCAGCTCGTCGGTGCTGTGCAGGCTCCCTTGTGACCAGATGTTGCGTCCGAGCCAGCCGAAGATTTCCGGCAGGCGGCCCGCCGCGATCACCTCACCCATGCTGCCCAGCTCTTTCTCGAGGGCAAAGCGCAGCTGGGCGGCATACATGGCGCCCAGGGTGTAGCTCGGGAAGTAGCCGAACGAGCCGTCGGTCCAGTGAATATCCTGCATGCAGCCATTGCGGTAGTTGCCCTTGGTGGAGAGCCCCAGCCACTGCTGCATCTTGGCATCCCACAGCTCGGGGATGTCGGCCACCTCGATCTTCCCTTCAACCAGATCGCGCTCCAGCTCGTAGCGCAGAATAACGTGGGCCGGATAGGTCACCTCGTCCGCATCGACCCGGATAAAGCCCGGCTCGACCCGGCTGTAGAGCTTGGCCAGATTGTCCGGCGCAAACGCCGCCTGTTCGCCGAAGTGGTGACGAATGCGTGGTGCCAGCAGCGCGAGGAAGGCCGGATGATGCCCCAGCTGCATCTCGCAAAACAGGCTCTGACTCTCGTGGATCGCCATGGAGCGGGCCTCGGCCACCGGCTGACCCAGCAGATGGCGCGGCAGCCCCTGCTCATAACGGGCGTGACCGGTCTCGTGCACTATGCCCATCAGGCTGGAGACAAACTCCTGCTCGTTATAGCGGGTAGTGATCCGCACGTCGGTCGGCACGCCGCCGCAGAAGGGGTGACTGCTCACATCGAGCCGGCCGTGGGCGAAATCAAAGCCGAGCAGTCCCATCACCTCCTGACCGAGTGCCTGCTGGGTCGGGATGGGGAAGGGGCCTTGCGGCAGCAGCAGGGCATCGCCCTTCTGCTGTTCACTCACGGTCTGGATAAGAGCCGGCAGCCAGTTGGCGAGATCGCCGAAGATCTGATCGAGCCGTGCACTGGTCATGCCCGGCTCATAGAGGGCCAGCATGGCGTCGTAGGGGCGCACGTCAAGCGCATCGGCCCGCAGTTGCGCTACTTCACGGGAGAGTTTCACCACCTCCTCGAGATTGGGGGCAAAACCGGCCCAGTCGTTGTTCTTGCGCTGGCTGCGCCAGGCGTGCTCGCACTTGCTGCCAGCGAGCGACAGCGCTTCGACCAGCTCACCGGGCAGCAGGCTGGCATCTTGCCACTGGCGCTTGATCTCGCCGAGGTTGGCCCGTTGCACTTCATCCAGCGGCTCACTCTCGGCCTTGGCAATCCAGTCGCCCAGCTCGGGAGCGGTGCGCTTCTGGTGGATCAGCAGACCGAGTTCGGCCATCGCTTCGGCGCGGGCATCATTGCCCCCTTCCGGCATCATGGCCGCCTGATCCCAGCCGCAGATGGCGGCGAGGTGGCTAAAGCGGTGGATCTGCTGCTGCTGATGTTCAAGCTTTTGATATGACATGGGATTGTCCTTGTTATCGTCCCTGATGGTATGCCGCCCCGTACCTGGCATGATCGGGGCCGTTCGATGCTAACACCACCGCCGCATCGTTGACCACCATCATGCAGGTGGGTCAAAGGCGTGGGGGCGAAACGCGGATTAGCCGAGCCGCTTTTGGTGCCGTTCGCGGTTTTCCGCTTTTTTGCGTTCGCTTTTACGCAGCAGCACGTATAGAGCACCGCTGCCGCCGTGGCGACGCTCGGCGCTGTGGATCGCCATGACGGCGGGCAGTTGCGGCAACCAGGCGCTGACATAGCTTTTCAGCAGGGCGCGCGGGGTGCTGCGCTCCCCCTTGCCGTGCAGGATCAGCAGACAGCGGATATCCCGGAGTTCACAATCCGCAATGAACTGCACCAGCGTCTGGCGCGCCTCATTGAGGGTTTTCTGGTGCAAGTCCAGGCTGGCCTGCAGCTCATATTTGCCGAGCCGCAGCTTCTTGTAGACCCCCTCCTGCACCCCATCGCGTTTGAAGCCGACGATTTCGTGCGGATCGCGCATCTCGATGGCCTCCATGGTGAGGTGGTCGAGGGCGAGTTGCTCGGCGGTGGCAGCCTGACGGCGAGCGAGCTGCGCCTCGGTCGGGGCGGATTTGGCCGCATGGGGATGGATGTTGTCGCTGCGAATGGGCCGCACGTCGGCCACTTCATTCATAAATAGCGAGAGTTCGTCGTTATGAGACACGGCAGGCTCCCCATAAGAAAAAGTGGGGGCCATTATAACGGTCGTAACCGGCACAGAAAACGGGGAAAGGGGGAGCGGATAAGGGGCACCCAGCATGGACACTGGTGCAGCCAGGCCCGGGAATCACAGTCGCGAACCATAAAACAGCACAGGCGGTCAGTGTGAGCTGCCGCCTGTGGTCAGAGGATTATTTTCCCTCTTTGGGCTGTTGAGAATGGGGTTGCTGTGAATGAGGCGGTTGCGAGTGCATCACCTTGTAGATGAAGTAGGCCGCGTAAGAGCTGATGAGCAAGAAGGTGCCGATAATCACCAGCATCGACATCAATCCCACGCTGTTGCCAAACATCAGGTCCAGCCAAAAGTCCATTTTATTGCTCCTGTCACCCGGTTGATGACAGGCATGATAAATACCTCTTTGCCCCGTCCGGGATGATCCCGATCAACTCCCTTGCAGGTTGTTTAATAACCAGCTCGATCTGTGATCGTTCTCACTGGACTCCTTGTGACAGAGCCTGCACAGGGCTCGGTGTGGTGAGCGGGGTAATGCGCCACCCTTGCTGCTCCAGCAACGCCAGCAACCCCTGCTCGCCGTAAAGGTGCAGGGCGCCTACCACGATAAAGCTCTCGTTGGGCAGGGTGGACCATTTCTTCAGCCAGTTATGGTTGCGCTCGGCCAGCAGGGTCTGCTCCATCCAGCTTTGTAGCGCGGGCGGGGCCATCTCCTCCTTGAGCAGATTGATCAGCGTCGCCTCATCTCCCTGCTGCCACGCCTTCATCACGGCGGCGAAACCACTCTCCAGCATCGGTAGCTCATCCAGGGTGCTGGCGAGCATCAGGGTCTGGTTGTCACCCACGCTGGCCAGATAACCGAGCTGCTCCAGCAGGGTTTCAAAGCCCACCACCGGTTTGCCCTCTTTGGCGGCCCGGGTGGCAAAGTGCTGGTCTATCCCGAGTTCACTCTTGAAGTCGGAGCGGGCCATAGCGGCCTGGGTCAGGGTAATGGCGGCAAACCAGGGGCGCAGGGTGGCGAGGGTCGCCTCGTCGATGCCATAGCGGGCCCCCGCCATCAGGGTGCGTTGATAGAGTTCGGCAGGCAGATGATCCTTGAGCGGTTTGCCATCCACCAGTCGGGTGAGGGAGCCGGTCTGTTGCCACTGATCCGGCGTGATTCTGTTCATGTCCACCTCCATCACCAGTGCGCGACTCTGCAGCCAGGCACGCTCCACCGGCTCGGGCAGCGGATAGAGGGCAGGCTTGCCCGCATGGATGGAGCCCAGCAGCCAGTGTTGCTGGTTGCCCTTGCTCACCCGATAGAAGGCGGGATCGGCAAAGGCGTGCAGCGGTAGCAGCAGGCAGAGCAGGAAGGCAAAGAGGGGGCGATGAAATCTCATGGGGATCCTTAATATGCGCCGGGTGACTTCTCTTGCTGACAATAACCCCTATGATAAGTCCTCATTTCAGATAACCAAGAGGTTTGCCATGCCCCATCTTCGTTTTCGCGCCGTGGCGCTCGATACCCTGCAACAGGTGAGTGGCCCGCTGCTGGCCGAGCTTTGCGAGCTGACCGGCGGCAAGCCGGAGTTTGTCACCATGGAGCGGGTGGAGAGTTGCTGGATACGCAACGGTGAGCCAGAGACGGGTTTTCCGTTTGTCGAGCTGCACTGGTTCGAGCGGCCGCAGGAGATGCAGGACGCCGCCGCGCGCCTTATCACGTGCCATTTGAAACGGGTGCTGGGGGAGCAGACCTATGTGGTGGTGCAGGTGATACCTTTGGTCAAGAGCGCCTACTACAGCAATGGCGAGCACTATTGAAAAGAGGGACCAACCTGGTTGGCGGGGCGGGTGACGCCGCTATACAGCTAACTCAATCCGGGCGGCAGGATGCTTGTCGCCCATCACGGGATCAGGCCGATTTGGCCAGCAGTTTATCGAGCCAGCGAGTGGGCAATACCCGTCGCAGGAAGGCAAACAGCCGGGTTGGAGTGGTCACCGGATAGCGTGCCTTGGGATGGGCGTGGGTCAGAGCATGGAGCAGCGGCGGGATGCAGGCTTCGCTTGGGAGGGTAAAGCCGCTGGTGGCCCCCTCTTTTTCCAGCCGCGTCAGGGTCTGGCGGTAGGCCGACTGATGACGGCTCTGGGCCGGGTCGATGTGCCGCAGGAAGGCGCTGCGGGCATTGGCACGAAAACGGGTATCGATGGGGCCCGGTTCAATCAGGCTGATATGTACCCCGCTACCCGCCAGTTCGAGGCGCAGAGTGTCGCTATAACCTTCCAGTGCAAATTTGCTGGCGTTATAGGCGCCGCGATACTTCATGGCAACCAGCCCCAGTACCGAGCTGTTCTGCACTATCCGCCCCTCTTTGGCCTCCAGCATCGGCGGCAGCACCTGACGGATCAGATGGTGCCAGCCAAACAGGTTGGTATTGAATTGTTCCCTGAGCGCCTCGGTGGGCAGATCTTCCAGCGCCCCGGGTTGGCCATAAGCGCCATTGTTGAACAGGCCATAGAGGCGCCCGCCTGCCAGATGGAGCGCCGCACTGGCACCTAGCTCGATGGAAGCAGGGTCCGCCAGATCCTGCTGTACTGCCAGCAATCCCTGTTGCTGCAGACGGGCCACATCTTCCGCCTTGCGCGCCGAGGCGATCACGGTAAAACCGTGCTGCCCGAGCGCCTGTGCGGCGGCGAGGCCAATACCGCTGGAACAACCGGTGATCAGAACAAAACGGGGCATGATGGCGTCCTTGTGACTGCTGACAAAAGCGTGTGGGCAGGTGAGCGGGTAAAATCCTTATCCGGCTCGCATGTTAGCCTGCCAACCGGTAAAAAGAAAACCGGGCCAAGTGGCCCGGTTTGCTGACATCGTATTGCCTGATTACATGAAGGTAAGCGGCATGATGATGTGGAACTTGACGTCGTGCTCGGAGGCGAAGATGTTGGGGTAATCGGTCCAACCGCCGCCCTGGCTGATGTCGTTGTTGTAGTCGGTGTAGTGCAGTTTGAACAGGGTGCCTTTCAGCTTGCCATCCTGCACGGTATAGGTGACATCGAAGTTGGCTGCCCATTCGGTATCTTCACCGTTGGCTGCTTTCTTGCCTTGACCGGTTTCGATATCCCAACCGTAAGCACCGGATACACCGACGGACCAGCCAGGCGCACCAACCAGGTCATCCAGAGAACGGGTCACGCCGAAGAACAGTGCTTTCTCGTTGTTTGCGTTCCAGTCAGAGCGGGAGTCCCACCAAATTTCGTTGGCACCCTGGGAGTTGGCGTAGCCACGGGTCAGACGGGGCAGGTAGTTGCCTTCCGCACCTTCAGCCTTGGTCCACAGACCTTCCAGACGGAAGCCGTACGGGCCCATGCCCCAGGCGGCTGTCAGAGCTTGTTGCCATGCCAGACCGTCATAAGTCTCGATCTGGGAAGCGCCCTTGGTGTAGGTCTCGGTCTCGGAACCGTAGAACTGGTAGCTGGTGGAGAGGCCGCCCAGTACGTCAAACTTGTGAGCCAGTTTGAAGTGGTAGCTATCCATGTAGCCTTCGGACTGACCGAAAGAACCGGTCACTGCAGTGCCATTTTCGAAGGTGTAACGGGCTGCGATACCGTGGATGTAGTCGATGACGTTTTCATCAGCGAATGGATCCATCCACGCTTTGGCACGGGAGAAGACCTGAGTCTCTTTGTACCAGGGGGCCTTGTACTCGTCAGCGATGGCGTAGGTCAGGTAGAGGCCACCGAAGTTACCTTCAACTTGACCACCACGATAGGTACCCGGCTGATAAGACCAGTTAACACCGATTTGGCCAGGGACATACAGCTGGGTATAACCACCCTTGGCAGTGATGCCGCCGTCCAGGAATTTCAGCTTCATCGCTGCGTTGGAGAGGCTGAAACCACCTTCAGGGGAGCCATCTTTGGCGTTGTTGCCCCAAGAACGGCCAGCGAAGGAGAATTCGTTTTCCTGGTTGACCGGGTGATTTTCGGTAACGGCCAAGTCATAGGCACCGAAGCCGCCCAGATCCAGACCTACGGTGTCCCAGGCATAACCGGAGTTGAAGTTAAGAGCGGCTTGAACGGTGGAATGGCTCAGGTTGGACTGGTATTTGCCTTCTTTCTTGGCTGCAGTCGGGTCACCATCGATGCGCTGACGATCACGCTGGAAGTAGAACAGACCGCCGGTCAGTTTGGAGTCTTTAACGAAGGTTTCATAGGACTGGCCGTATTCCGGGCTCATCATATCCTGAGCTGCCAACGCCATACCGGGGGCGACCAGAGCGGCTACCACAGCGGCACTCAAAGCGGCGCGCTTGAAGATCACTTTTTCCATTTTTATTGCTCCTGATTTTATGGACTTAGCTTTTTTTCCGGCAGTTGGCATCGGGCCTACCGCTCGGTATTGGCATTGCAATCAAAACCCCGAAGGGCAAAAAATCTTGTCTTGGCTACCTGCAAACCCGGATGTCTTGGCACATCTGTAGTTGGCAGTCCTGATCATCACATGTTGTTTTTTTATGTTCCGATTCTTGGCTATCGGACAACCTCAAGAGTACGTTCGCGGTGCGAAATATCAATGAAAAGTTCCCTCAACGTTTCAAAAGTATGACCGAGTGCAAATAATCATGGGCAAGGTCGTAAACAGCCTCATGGCAGGTATCACGGTGATGAGAGCGTTTTCTTGAGGCTGCGGCCAGCGCCAGTGCGGGTTTTCATCCGGTACGGGGGAAGAGGTGTCAGTTAACCTGCCGATAACAGATAATTTTGTGCTACAAAAAAACTTTCCCTCTGGTCGAGGGAAAGTGATCTGGCAAAGATGTGGGGCGAATAGGGGTCAGCCTTGCTGGCCGAGGATGCGGGGGATCTGCTGCGCCTGATGGTGGATATGGGACGAGACCTGCACCGAGAGCTGACTAACCTGACGGGCATGCTGATGGATACGGGAGATCAGATCGGCAAAACTGGCCAGCTTGTGCTCCTGACTTTTGGCGTTGTCGGCCCCCTGCAGGGCGATCACTGCGGTGTTGCGGGCGATCTCCCGCACTGCCTGGGTGGTCTGGCGCAGTTGTTCCGCCTGCGCCCGCTGGCGGCTTGATTCGCTGGTGATCCGGTTCAATACAGTGCCAAGTTGTTCGCCGGATTGGGTCAGGCGCCCCAGAATATCGGTGATCTGGTTGAGGGATTGCTGGGTATTAGCCGAGAGGTGGCGCACTTCATCGGCGACCACGGCAAAACCGCGTCCCTGTTCCCCTGCGCGGGCCGCTTCGATGGCGGCGTTGAGGGCCAGCAAGTTGGTCTGCTGAGCGATATGACCGATCACATCGACAATGGCCGTCACATCGGCAACCGAGCGGGTAAGGGCTTGCAGCGCCTCATCACTTTCGTCAATTGCCAGTCCGGTCTGATGAGTGGCGTGCAGCATGCTCCCCACCAGATCTTCGCTCTGGCTCATTGCCTGCTCGTTATGGTGGGCATGCTGGGCGATGTCGGCGGCGACCTGATGGACCTCTCCGGCCAGCTGGTTAAGCTCATCCATCATCTGACCACTCTCGTCGACCACCTGTTCGGTGGTGCGGGTGCTGTGGTGGATCTCGTCAACCTGGCTGACCATCCCTTGCAGACTGAGGGATACCGCAGACAGCTGCCCCTCTTTCTGTTGTTGGTCCAGTTGCAGGCGACCGATCAGCCGGTTGTAGCTGGCAACAATATCGGCCAGCTCGTTGCGATCGCGCCCGGTAGGCAACGGCTCGGCCTGCCCCGTCTGATCGAGCTGCAGAAAGGCTCCGCGCAGTCGCAACAAGGGGGCGAGCAGCCAGCGTCGTTGCACCAGCGCAAACAGCAGGGCGACAACCACTAGGCAGAGCGCCAGCGTACCGAGGATGGTGGCCAGCTCCTTATTGACGGCTTGCCGTTCGTGGGCAAGTTGTTCCCCCATCAGTCTGGTCGCTTGCAACATCGCCATGATGTCTTGCTGCACGGTCTGGCGGCCAGCCTGTTGCTGTTGTAGCGCCGTGCGGCTGTTGGCCAGCTCCTGCGGATAGCGGCCCAGCAGCGAGCGTAATTCGCTGCGCGGTTGATCTCCCAGCTCCTTGCGCACCGGCTCCCCCAGCGTGAACTCATCGGCGGGCGCCTCTTCATACAGGCCGAGCAGCGGCAAGGCTTGCAGCGCTTGCGCCTGTTTTTGCAGTGCCTCCAGCTCGAAGCGGATCCCTTCGAGCAGCTTTTCATTGCCCTGCTCCATATAGCTTTGGCGCAAATGGGCGAGGCGCGGCAGGCCCGCCAGGATCTCGGCTGCGCCGCTGCGATATTGCTGTGCCGCGGCAGATTGTTCCGTGCTGGCGCCTTGCTCCCCATAGCGGATCAGCGCCATGGCCTGGCTGCCCAGCTCACTCTCAGCATTTTGCAGCAGCAGCTGGCTGTTGCCCGAGAGCTTGCCTGCGGCCTGATAGTCGTGCGCGATGCGCTGCGCCATCTGTTCGAGTTGCTGTCTGAGCGGGGCTGCCACGGCATCATCCTGAGCGGCCAGCGAGGAGAGCGCTTGCTGGCTGACTTTCTCCGCTGCGGTCAGTTGTTGCGGATCGCCGCTGTTGAGGTAGTCACGCAGGCTGTTTTGCAGGGTCACTGTCACCAGTTGTTGCAGCGTCTCGTGCTGATGCTGGGCCTGATTGGTACGGGCAAGCTGTTGCCAGCCGTGGTAGAGGGCCAGCGCCTGTCCTCCCGCAACCAGTAACAAAACAAGGGAGGATAGGGTGGCGTAATGGGCGATTTTCACGGGGTAATTCCTGTCAGCACAGACCATGGGGGGGCGTGGCCAGAGCCTAAACAGGGATGATGGCGTTTTTATGACAGTATGGTCAGGTAGCCCTATCTTGCCGGCTTAACTGGCTGGGGATACCTGAGCGCTGTTGCGTTGGCCCAGCATACCGAGCAGGGCGCCTCCCATAATAAGTGCACCGGCCAGCAGATGGCGCGAGGTCAGCTCTTCTCCGTTCAATGCCACTAACAGCAAAGTACTCAGCAGCGGTGTCAGGTAGGCAAGGGCACCGATCCGGCGTGGATCGCCGTCTCGCAGTGCCAGATACCAGGTCACAAAGGCCGCCCCCATCGGGCCCAGCGCCAGCCCAATGATGAGGCTCCAGTCCCTGGTGGGGATCTGCGCGAGCGGCAGGGGTCCCTCCAGCAGACGGGCAAGCAGCAGCGCCAGCAAACCCGCGGGCAGACAGGCTGCCGCAGTGACCACGGCGGGGGCTGGCGGCAGACGGCGTGATAATACCGAGTAGGCTCCCCAGACGACAGCTGCACCGAGCGCCAACAGGTATCCCGGCAGATAGGCCTGCTGCAGTTGCAGCTCGCCATCGACCATCACCAGCATGGAACCCGCCAGACCAAAGGCGCAAGCCAGCAGGTGATGGGCATGGAGTGGATGGCCGGGCAACAACAGCGGGGTGAACAGAATGATGCAGAGCGGCCAGAGGTAGTTGATGAGGTTGGCCTCCAGCACCGGGGCATGGCGAAAGCTCATAAAGAGCAGCAGATGGTAGAGCAGCAATGCCGCAACCGTCACCAGCCAGGTAATAGGGCGAGCGCGCCATTGGCGCCAAAACGGCAAGACCCCGACCCCGCAGAAAAACAGCACCAGCCCGACCAGCACCAGTGGTGACACGCTGGTGACCCGTGACGTCAGCGCCGCCAGTGAAGCCCACAGCACAATGGTCAGCAGTGCAAAACCGGTGGATCTATCCCACCAGGAACATCCGGACATCCAACACTCCTTTGCAAGATGAAACAGGGCTTGGCCCTCAAAGATAAGCCAAAGAGAAGCAGTCTATCAGAGAGCGCATGCTCTGAACGCAGAAAGGATAGGGTCATTACGGTTGGATGGTCGGATTCATTGTCGCCAAAAACGACCAAGGGGTTGGCATCATGATGATGCCAACCCCTTGTTTTATATGGCGCTCCCGACTGGAGTCGAACCAGTGGCCTGTCCCTTAGGAGGGGACCGCTCTATCCTACTGAGCTACGGGAGCCTTGTGGCGGGCATTATACAAGAAGCAACTCCCTTTTAAACCCTTGATTCCTATTCCAATACTGCCAAATCCCCGTTCTGGATGTTGAATGGTGAATATTTGTTCTGACTGCTGATGATGGCGCCGTCGTCGAACACCTGCACTACTTCGAACAGGCCGTCGGCCGGGTTGCGCATCATGCGCGACTTGCCGTAGGGGTCGATGAAGTCGGCGTTGTGCTGGATGCGGAACTGGTCGCCAAGTTTGACACCGTTGCGTCGCCCAAGATTGATGTAGGGGCCGCGTTCGTTCTGGCCGACCACCCGGGCGGTGACCGGGGCGCAGATGAGCTGGGCCACTAGATCCTGAGCCGCCTGTTGCAACTGGTAGTTGACCTCCTGGCCATAACTTGACTGCCAGAACTGGCCGCTGCTGCTGCCCACCTGTTCCCGCTTGCCAAAGGTCCAGGTGGCACGCCCTTCGTAAACTTTGCGGTTGATCAGACTGCCGTTGATACCGTCGAACAGGTAGAGCTGCATGCGAAAGTTGCGCACCGGATCCTCATACCAGCTGGTCAGCTGGTTGCCCTGCGGCTCTATGGAGAGATCGTCGATGCTGCCGAGCACCAGATATTGGCTGTCGGTACGCAGGCTGAGCGCCTTGATCTCTTCCAGAGCGCTGCGATCCCCCTGTTGCAGATGCAGCGGATCGATGCGCAGGTTTTCATCCAGCCACTGGCGCACCGCGACCCCTTGCGGCGCGTTGGCGAGGGTTTCGAACAGCCGGCGTGAGAGGTTTTCCGGCATGTCGTCCATGGCGCCGTAGCTGGCCTGATCGGGGTAGCGCATCCGCAGCCTCACCAGTGTCAAATCCTTGGCGAAGTGCTGGGTCTGGCAGATCTGGCGCTCGGCCTGAATGTCGGCCACTAGCGTGATATACATGCGGCCGTTGCGCACCTCTTCCCGCTTGAGCCGATACTGGCGAATGTCGCCGCCGGAGCGGATCTGGATCTGCTCGGAGCGCAGGCTGCCATTTTCCAGACGCTGGACGCTGGAAACGGCCGCGCCGCTGGCCAGCAGCGCCTGACGCAGGGCGTCGCGGGTCGCCTGCTCGCGGGCATAGACCTCATCGCCCCCCAGAATGGCGGCGCTGCCCTGCGCTTCGATAAGCTCGGCTCGGGCGCTCAGGCTGGCCAGCAGCAGGGTCAACAGCAGCGGTAATTTCATAGCAGATACCTTGAGTTGGCGGGCCGCCGAGCCATTTTGAGGAAATGGCGCCTGCTGGCCGACATGGATCACAACACGTTCCAAGTGGCAGCGCACGTTGGCGCTGACGATGTCCATTAAAAAGCAAGAATCATGCCTCATTCCCGGCTCAAGCTTTGTCCGGCGCGTCCGATAATAAGTCAGGTGCAGATACAGGAAAGGTATCCATGAACAAACTCATCACGGCGTTGGCGCTTGCCCTGGCATTGACCGGGTGTGGCTCCGACCCTATCAATCGGGATCAGGGTGACCCCCGCCAGGCGGCGCAGGGGATGGAACTCAACTGGCTGGTGGCGCGCATGACCGATCAGCTGATGGAGCGCAAATCGCTGACCACCCTGACCGAGCCTATCGCGGTGGCCTCTTTCGTTGATCTCGACACCCTGCAGGATACCAACTGGATGGGGCAGCAGATTGAGGAGAGCTTTATCTACGAGCTCAACCGTCGCGGCGAGGTGGTGGTGGACTTCAAGCTGACCGGCAGTATCAAGGTGACGCCGCAGGGGGACTTCGTGTTGAGCCGAAACTACAAGGAGCTCTCTTCCCGTTTGCCGATCTCCCGCATTCTGGTCGGCACCTTCAGCCGCAACAGCAAGGGAATTCTGGTCAATGCCCGCGTTATCGACATGCGCACCAAGATGGTGGAGACCACGGCCCAGAGCCTGATCCCGCAAAAATATCTGTTCGGTGCCAACAATTCGTTTGGTCGGGCATCGATCAATCGCGGTTATCTGATGCGTGACAGTCAGGCCCGGTCGGGCGGTCATCTGGTCAATCTGACCCCGTGAGGAGCGAGTCATGAAGATCCTGTTTGGTTGCCTGTTGGCACTCTTGCTCACCGGTTGCAGCTACAACCGGGTGGTGGATTACACCCAGGGTGGCAAGCCCGATGATTTTCCGGTGCTCAAGGCCGTGGGCTATGCGGTGATCGACATCCAGCCCGGTCCCTCCCAGTCGGAGAAGATGCTGCAAGCCATTCGCGCTTCCAAGATGGATGCATATCGCGAGCTGGCCGAGCAGCTCAATGGTCAGCAGGTGCGCGGCCAGAGCAGCTATCGTGACCTGACCCAGACCTCCAACTCGCTGGATGTGTCGGTCGCCGGTGTGGTGCGTGGTGCCCGGGTGGTTGCCTCTTATCCGCGCGGTAACACCTATGCCACCGAGATGGAGCTCGATACCCGTGCCCTCTACAACATCAACCAGCTGATGGCCGGTCAGTTCTGAGTTGATGGGCTTGCCGTGAAAACCGGCATCAAAACAAAAGGCGAGCAGGGTGCTCGCCTTTTGTCGTTGTGGGCTGGTTAGCTCCCCATCAGCACCGGCGGCACTGCGGTGGGTTTCACATCCTCGCTCGGGTAGCAGCCAAGCACCTTGATATAGCGGGTGATCTTGGTCAGCTCCACCAGTGCGGCCTGCATCGCCGGGGTCTGCAGGTTGGCGGAGACATCGAGATAGAACATCTCTTCCCACGGGTTGCCCTGCACCGGACGGGACTCCAGTTTGGTCATGTTGATCTCGTGGCTGCGCAGTACCAGCAACGCCTCGACCAGCGAACCCGGCTTCTGGGAGGTGGACATTATGAGGGTGGTTTTGGCCGGGATCTGCGGTGCCACGTCGATTGGTTTGCGCGCCACCACGATGAAGCGGCTGTAGTTCTCTTTCTGGTTGGCAAGCTGCTCGGCCAGCACATCCAGACCATACAGTTCGCCACCGGCGGCGCTGCCGATGGCGGCGGCCTCCGGGCTGGCCAGTTCTTTCACCTTCATCATGGCACTGGAGGAGGAGTCGCAGATCTCGTGGCGCGCCCCTTCCAATTTGCTCAGATAGTGGGAGCACTGCTGGAACACCTGCGGGTGGGCATAGAAGGTCTTGATGCGGCTCAGCTCGGTCGGCACGGCAGTGAGAATGCAGTGCTCAATGGGGTAGGTCAGCTCGCCGACGATGGAGAGGCTGGTGTGCTGCATCACGTCATAGACTTCGTTGATGGAGCCCGAGCTGGTGTTCTCGATGGGCAGCACGCCAAAGGCGGCGCGGCCTGACTCCACCGCATCCAGCACTTCGCGGAAGTTCTGGCAGTTCACCTCGATCACCTGATCCTTGTAGCGCGCCAGATATTTGCGGGCGGCCAGGCTGGAGTAGGAACCACGCGGCCCCAGATAGGCTACGCTGGTCATCGGCTCCTGCTGCTCCGGGTTGAGCAGGCTCTGCAGATAGGCCTGCTGGGAGAGCACCGAGTCCTCGATGATGGTGTGATAGATGCGGGTGATGTACTGGGCATCCAACCCAAGCACGCGCCCTTTCTGGATCAGGGCGACCAGCAGCTCCTGCTCCCGCTGGTGGTCACGAATGGGGCGCGGGTTGGCTTGCTTGGCACGGGCGACCTCGATGCTGAGGGTCTTGCGTTTCGCCAGCAGGGCAAGCAGCTCCTGATCCAACCGGGTGATGTCTTGTCTGATCTCGTCGAGCGTTGCCATGATTGTTCCCTATCCAAGTAATCGATTGATATTAATGCAAAAAAAAGCCTCCGCTAGGGGAGGCTCGATTCGTCTTTGCTTTCTGTTCACACGACGACAGGCCTTCCCTCAAGCGGGCCGGATAAACGAGAAAGCAAAGAAGAATGGTGCGTGCATAGGTGTGTCCTTGAAGTAACGTCATAACCATTAAGGGATTTGCCGGTCTGATGCAAGTAAAACTTGCCCGTGGGCGGGGATGGGGGCAGGGTATCCGGTTAAGAAAATGGCGTATGAGCGATGTTCTATTGACTCTGTTTTTATGACTGAAACCCAGTGGGGGAGGTAAAGACGATGGCGATTATTTTCGATCTGGGACGGGTGGTGGTGAGCTGGGATCCGGTAGGCATAGTGCGTTCCGTGCGTGGCCCGCAAGGGGCTGAACAGTTGGCCGAGCAGCTCTTTAACCACCCGGATTGGCTGGAGGTAGACAGAGGCACCATGTCGCTCCACACCATGGCCCGGGAAGCGCAAGCGCGCACTGGCCTCTCGGCGGCACAGAATCTGGCCATTTTACAGGCCGTTCCGGCCTCCCTGCAGCCAGATCCCGCTATGCTAACCCTGATAGCCGAGCTGCACGGGGCGGGGCACACCCTGTATGCCCTCTCCAACATGGGTCATGCCAGCATCGACTGGCTGGAACAGCATCAGGATTTCTGGCGCTTCTTTAGCGGCAAGGTGGTCTCGGCGCGGGTGCGGATGATGAAGCCGGAGCCGGATATCTACCGCTATCTGCTGGTGTCGTTCGATCTGAAACCGGCAGAGTGTCTCTTCATCGATGACAGTCCCGCCAATATCGCGGCCGCCGAGGCCCTCGGTATCAGGGGGATCGTCTTTACCGACGCGGCGAGTTGCCGCCAGCAACTGGGTGAGCTGGGCTGTTTGCCCGCCGCCGGCAAGGGGTGATGCCCCTGTAGGAGCACTATGGAGCATGGGCGGTTTCGCAATTGGCTCAGTCACTATCCCGAGGCGACCCTGATCATCGCCTGCAAGGATGGCAGCGGTTATCAGCTCTGTGTTGAGGCAGAAGGAGAGTGCCTCTGCCTGACCGACAGCGAGGGAGGACGCCTGACCTTCACCTCACTGGATCAGGCGTAGGGTTTCTTGCGAGCCCATCGGGTTCACCAAGCAAGATTACGAATTTATGACGCCCAAAATGAAGATTTAGCAGCAGAATCACAGGAAATAATCATCAAGTTTTAATTTTAACCAGACTCTTTAAGGGTCTATTCAGTTTGTTTGCCGCACAATACTGCACCTGTTCATCATCCGGAGCTGTTTAATGGGTGCCAATGTAGTTGTACTGAATCAGGGATATGATCACTCTTTTCAAGCCAGGGAACAGCTGCTGATTGAGCGACTGGCAAGTTTTGACGAGCTGGTTGTCTCTTTTTCGGGACGGTTGGAATCCTGCTACAGCATCGAGCTGTGCCGCGCTGCCGGTGTGAAAATCCACGCAATTACCCTCGATAATCCGACCCGCAGTCGCAGCGAAGTGGCCCGTGCCCGCCGTTATTGCCAGCGTTACGGTATCGATCACTGGGTCATCAAGAGTGACGAGATCGTCTTTTGCGATCGCCTGCCAAATATTGAAGGGCTGATCGACCCGGTTCGCCGCATTGGTGAGTATGTGCAGACTCGTCCGGAATGGGCTCATCTGCCGTTGCTGGTTCCGGCAGCGGTGGAGGAGCGTGATGATTATCTTGCCCAGTTCGGGTCTCTGCCTGCCAACTCAATCTGGTTTTTTGCCGACAACGGATTGATGCGCCGCGATTATCGTTACGGCTTCAACAAGCGTCAGCTCGGTCGTTGGGGCAAGGGGAGCAACGGTTGCCTCAGCAATCGCTTCACCAATCCACGGCAGCTTGAGCAGCGTTATCTGCGAATGGTGGATCAAGCCGAGCAGATGCTGGCCGACATGGGGCTGGACGAGGCACAGGTCTTTTTCCATACCCTGTGCGACTGCTCCACCACCCTGGCCCGGGTGCGTCTGCCCGAGCATCAGCGTGCGCAGGCCTTTGATATGCAATCGGATATTTTGTCCGCCCTCAAGGGGAGCAAGTTCGATCTGGTGACCCTGGATATGGCACAGAAAGAGCGGCACGATCTCGCCATCTAGCCTGCGGGCAAGCGATGCGGGTGCCAGAACGTGAGTGCTGTCATAGGCAAGGGGCGACGGGACTGTTTATACTGTTGCCCTTTCACCCGTTACCGAGCTTCGCCCTATGAAACCCTTCTCCCGTCTGCTGATTGCCCTGTGCCTCTCCCCCGTATTGGCGCAGGCTGCCCCTCTTTCTCAGGTGACGCTGCCCGATGGTCGGCAGGTTCAGCTCAACGACGACTTCACCTGGGAGTATCTGGTGGTCAAACCGGCCGAGTCCGTACAGGGCGTGGCTGCTGATGGGAAGGCTGGGGCCGTGGTGGCCGTCGCGGCCCCGGTGTTGACCGATCAGGCCAAGGCCAATCCGGAACTGCTTGCCCAGATGGCGCGTGACGGTGTGGTGGTCAAGCTGGACAAGATCGAGGGCTCTGACCCGCTGGCGCTGACCTTTATGGTGAGCAATACCGGTACCCGCAATGTAGTCGGGGTGCGTGGCATGGTGACCCTGTTCAGTGCTGACGGGGTGCAGCTGAGCCGTCAGGAGGCCCGCTTCTGGGTTGCCGAGAATCGTCTGCCGGAGACCTATCTGCGCAAGGGGCAAGCCCGTCCGTCGCTGGCACTCGAGATCCCCCGTCCTGCCGGATTGACCGGTCAGCCGCTGGTGCGGGTCGAAATTGACGAGGTGGTCTTCCGCTGATTTGGCGTTGTTCCGGCCCATGCAAACCGTGTGGGCCGGCAATTTGTTGCCGCTGACACCCCCTGCAATATCTGCTTACATCTGACATGGTTCTGCAACAGCTTGTAGCTCGGCAAGCCGGGAACCTGATCGCACAATGACTCCATACCAGCTCGCTAGCAACGGGCCCAATCACATGGAGTTATCATCATGAAAAAAGCAACTGTCTCTCTTCTGGTTCTGGCCGGGTTTGCCTCTACTTCCGTTATGGCGCAGGATGCCTTCAGCTACGCCAAGGGTTCCGCCACCTGGGCGCACACCAAATCCGACTATCTCAGCGGTACCTTCAGCAATGACAGTAAAGGAACCCGTGATTTTGGCGGTCTGAGCCTGGATCTCTCCAAGAGCTTCGGCTCCAATTTCTATGGTCGCGGCAGCACTGAATACACCTCTCGCAGCAACGGCAACGACAGCATGTCGATCTCCAGCATCGGTGTCGGTGTATTTACCCCGCTGAGCACGGGTCTGAACCTCTACGGTGAAACCGGTTTGACCGGCTACATGCTGGAGCGTGAACTTGCCAGCGATATCGCTAACAAAGGGTGGGATGCTGTTGCTCGCAAAGATAGCGGCAGCATGTACGGTGAAGTGGGTCTGCGCTACGACATCGGCAATGTCGAGCTCTCTACCGCTTATCGCTACGCCAACATGACCGACGATATGCACGACTTCAAGGTGGGCGGTGCCTACAAGCTCAACCAGAACTGGGCGCTGACTGCCGATTACACCTATCGCAACTGGGATCTGCAAAAAGGTTCCATCTCCAGCCTGGGTGTGAAGTACAGCTTCTAATCCCCCTTCCCGTAGTCCGTAGTGTCTTGTTTTTTACCCATGGCGTTCGCCATGGGTTTTTTCTTTTTCCGGTGATCCCTTTTTTCTCCTTGTGTCGTATCAGTCGCAAATAGTTATACAACTTTCATTTTTTTGTATAACTGCTATAACTGAATCAATGCTTATACAAGGAGCGTCATCATGTACAAGATTAAAGTCGGTATCAGTGCCTGCCTGCTGGGACAAGAGGTACGTTTCGATGGGGGCCACAAGCGCTCCAGCTTCTGCGAACGGGATCTTGGCGCTCACTTTGACTACCACCCCGTCTGTCCCGAGATGGCTATCGGTCTCGGGGCGCCCCGTGCCGCCATCCGGTTGGTCAAGCGTCACGGCGAGATCCGCGCCGAGGCGAGCAACGGTAGCTTCGATGTCACCGAAAAGCTGATTGCCTTCAGCGAGCAGAAAGCACGCCAGCTCGACTTTATCTCCGGTTACATCCTCTGTGCCAAATCACCCAGCTGTGGTATGGAGCGGGTCAAGGTCTATGGCGCCAACAACGAGGGGAGCGCCAAGGAGGGGATTGGCCTCTTTGCCAAGGCGTTGATGGAGGCCAACCCCCTGCTGCCAGTAGAGGAAGATGGCCGCCTGTGCGACCCCATCCTGCGGGAGAATTTCGTGCTGCGGGTCTTCGCTTACCACGACTGGCAGCAGCTCTGCGCCCGCGGCATTACCGCCTCTGCGCTGATCCGCTTCCACTCCCGCTACAAGTATCTGGTGCTCTCCCATGCCACCACCCACTACCGCATCCTCGGCAAGCTGCTCGGCAATCTGGGCAAGTCCACCAATTTGCAGGAGGTGGCCGACAACTACATCAAGGGATTGATGACGGCGCTGACCCTGCGAGCCAACCGCCGCAGTCACACCAATGTGCTGATGCACCTGCAGGGCTACTTCAAGCGGGTGCTGACCCCGGCCCAGAAGCAGGAGCTTGCCGATACCATCGACAAGTACCGCACCGGCATATTCCCCTTGCTGGTGCCGCTCACCCTGATCCGCCACTACCTGCGCGAGTACCCCAATCCCTATCTCGCCGAGCAGGTTTATCTGAATCCGCACCCCGATACGCTCAAATTGCGTTACGGGCTCTGAATCCGTTCTGTTGCCCCGGCGCATGGTTTGCGCCGGGGAGCCTTACCCCTCTGTTTGATGGACGTTGTCATGTCTGATTTATCGCAAGAAGTTGCTCCTCTCGCTGATGAGGGGATCTATCCCATTCGCGAGGTCTCCCGTCTCACCGGCGTCAACGCCGTGACCCTGCGTGCCTGGCAGCGCCGCTACGGTCTGGTGCAACCGGCCCGCACCGAAAAGGGCCACCGCCTTTACAGCGAGCAGGATATTCGCCAGATCGGCGAGATCCTGAGTTGGTTGGAGCGAGGAGTGAGTATCGGGCAGGTGAAGGGGCTCTTGAGCGAACCCCATTCCGAGCCAGTGAGCGATCACTGGCAGCAAACCCTGGAGCAGTTCAGTCAGGCGCTGCTCGCCTTCAACCAGCGCAAGGCGGAGGCCGAGCTCAACGACCTGCTGGCAAGCTACCCGTTCGAGCTGGTGCGCAGCCGGATACTGCAACCGCTGGTGGAGCGGCTGCTGGGGCTGTGGCGCGAGCGGCCCGATGGCGAGTTGCTGCAACAGGTGTGGCTGGGCTGGCTTCATACCCGCTTCGCCCGCCACCTGATCGAGCAGGAGAAGGGCGTGCCGATCACGCTGGCGAGCTGGGGACAGGTTGGCCCCCTCGATCTGGTCTGGGCCGCCTACGAGCTGATCGGTCAGGGCTATGAGGTGCAACTGCTGGGGGCGGTGGAGCCGCGCCATGCCAGCCTGCTGGAAGGACGTGCAGCCACTCCCTGGCTGGTGCTGCTGGGGGCCGGGCTTGGCAAACAGGAGCTGGCCGCCGGGTGGCCCGTAGGCACGCGCCTGTTTGGTGAGCTGGGGCGCCTCTACGACGATGAGTGGCTTAAAGCACACTGCTGGCAGGCGAGCCTTGCCGAGCTGATGGCGGATGCCCCAGATGCTGCTGGCACAAGCGGACGCGGGAGGAAAAAGTCATGAAACTGGTCTGGTTTCGCAACGATCTGCGCCTTGCCGACAACCCGGCGCTGCGGCATGCCTGCGCCGGTGATGGACCGGTCGCCGCGCTCTTTATCATCTCTCCTACCCAGTGGCGGCAGCACAAAATGGCACCCGTCCGTCAGCGCTTTATGTTGGCGCAGGTCGATGTGCTGGGCCGCGAGCTGGCGGCCCTCGGCATCCCGCTCCATCTGCTGCGAGTGGAGACTTTTGCCGAGGTGCCCGCTGCGCTGGCAAACCTCTGCCGCGAGCAGGGGGTGACCCAGCTCTATGCCAATCAGGCTATCGAGATCGACGAGCAGCGTCGCGATCATGCCGTCAGCGCCGCGCAGGCAGAGCAGGCGGTGGGCTGCCACTGGCTCAACGGCTGTTGCGTATTGCCGCCGGGGCGGGTGCTGACCGGGTCGGGGGAGATGTTCAAGGTCTTCACCCCTTTCAGCCGAGCCTGGCTCAAGGCACTCGATGAGGAGGGGTTTGTCATTCATCGCGCTCCTGCGCCACGGGGCGAGCCACTGCCGTGGCAGCCGCTGGCCGAGCGGGCGTGGGTTGATGAGGCGCTCGGCGAGCTGACGCCTGATCCACGCTGGCCAGTGGGGGAGGCGGAAGCCCAGCGCCGTTTGAACGATTTTCTGGAGCAGGCGGTGCTCGACTATGGCGAGACCCGGGATTTTCCTGCCATCGCGGGCACGTCCGTGATCTCCCCCTATCTGGCGGCGGGCATCATCAGTCCCCGTCAGTGTGTGGCGGCGCTCCAGCAGCGGCTTGGCTATCGGCCCCAGTCCAAGGCCCAGCCCGGCTTTGTCTGGCTCAATGAACTCATCTGGCGCGAGTTCTATCGCCACCTGCTGGTGCTGATCCCGACTCTTTCGATGAATCGCCCTTTCAAGGCGGAGACGGCGGCCTTGCCGTGGAGCTGGGACCCGGATGCCTTCGCCGCTTGGTGCCAGGGGCGCACTGGCTACCCCATCGTCGATGCGGCGATGCGCTGCCTCAACGCCACCGGCTGGATGCACAACCGGCTGCGGATGATAGTGGCGAGCTTTCTCACCAAGGATCTCCACATCCACTGGCGGCTCGGGGAGGATTACTTCATGAGTCGGCTCATCGATGGCGATCTGGCGGCCAACAACGGCGGCTGGCAGTGGGCGGCGGGCACAGGTGCCGATGCGGCGCCCTATTTTCGGGTGTTCAACCCCACCACTCAGGGGCAACGATTTGATCCACAAGGGGAGTTTATCCGTACCTGGGTAACTGAACTGGCCGATATTCCCGCCGCTTATGTGCATCAGCCCCACGACTGGCTGCGACTCAAGGGGCGACAGGATTATCCGGCACCCATGGTGGATCACGCCGTTGCCCGGGTGAGAGCCATCGAGATGTTTCGCTCTCTGGAGAAATAGGATGAACGAGCCGCTGGCCCGCTTTATTGGCCTCTATCAGCAACTGGACAAACAGCAGTTGCACCGCTTGCCCGAGGTCTATGCCGAACAGGTGGTCTTTACCGATCCGGCCCACCGTATCGAGGGGCTGGCTGCCCTTGGCGACTATTTTGCCGCCCTCTATCAGCGCCTCGCCTACTGCCGTTTCGTCATCACCAGTCAGCAGCAACAAGGGCAGCAGGCCTGGCTCGGCTGGACCATGACCTTCTCTCACCCCAGATTGCGTGGTGGTGAGCCGGTGACGGTGGAGGGGGCCACCCGCCTCGAGTTCGACGAGGCGGGCAAGGTGTGCCAGCACCGGGACTATTTTGACCTGGGCGCCATGCTCTACGAGCAGTTGCCGCTGCTCGGGCCCGTGGTGCGCACTATCAAGATGAGGCTTGGCGCATGAGCGGCCGAGTGCTTATTACAGGCGCGACCTCTGGCATAGGTCGTCAACTGGCGCTGGATTACCGGCGGGCAGGCTGGCAGGTGTGGGGTTGTGGCCGCGATGGTGAACGGCTGCAGGCGCTGGGGCTGCACGGTGTCACGCCGCTGCAGTTCGATGCCCGGGATCTGGCCGCTATGAACGGGGTGGCTGCTACGCTGCCATTCCTCGATCTGCTGATCCTCAACGCAGGCAACTGCGAGTACATGGATGTCGGCGATGGGTTTGACAGCGAGCTGTTTGCCCGTGTCATCGATACCAATCTGACCGCTACCGGCCATGCTTTGGCCGCCTTCTTGCCGTTGCTCGGGGCTGGGTCACGGCTGGCCATCGTCAGCTCGTCGGTGAGCTGGCTGCCGCTGCCACGAGCCGAGGCCTATGGCGCCTCAAAGGCGGCCCTCGACTATCTGGCGGATACCTTGCGCCTCGATTTGGCCAGCAAAGGGATCGGGGTGACTCTGATCCGCCCTGGCTTTGTCCAGACGCCGCTGACCGCCAAAAATGATTTTCCCATGCCCTGTCTGGTGACGGTGGAGCAGGCCTCCCGCGCCATCATGGACAGGCTGACCGCCGGTCGTCACCAAATCCACTTTCCCCGCCGTTTCATCTGGCTGCTGCGCCTGCTTGGTGCGCTGCCGGTGGGGCTCTGGCTGCGCCTTGGCCGCGCACTCGTATCGAAAGGAAGCCATTCATGAAGAAAAAGATCGCCATCGCCGGTTCAGGGATCTCGGGGCTCACCGCCGGTTTTCTGCTCCACAAACTCCATGACATCACCCTGTTCGAGGCGGCGCCGACTCTGGGGGGGCATACAGCCACTGTCGATGTGAATCAGGCTGGCCGCAGCTATGCCATCGACACCGGTTTTATCGTCTTCAACGATCGCACCTACCCCAACTTCTTGAAGTTGCTGGCACGGATCGGCATGGCGCGCCAACCGGCCGAGATGAGCTTCTCGGTGAAGAGTCCGGAGGGGCTGGAGTATAACGGCCACAACCTCGACACCCTGTTTGCCCAGCGCAGCAATCTGTTGAGCCCCCGTTTCTACGGTTTTGTTGGCGAGATTTTGCGGTTCAACCGGGAGGCACGGGCCTGGCTGGCAGATGGTCAACATCAGGGTGCTGGCCCCGAGCTGACCCTGGGAGACTTTCTGCTGGCGGGGGAGTTTAGCGACTACTTCGCCCGCCATTACATCTTGCCGATGGGAGCGGCGATTTGGTCATCGACCCTGGCCGATATGCGCGCCTTCCCCCTTGGCTTCTTCCTGCGCTTTTTTGCCAACCACGGCCTGCTGGATGTGGCCAATCGCCCCCAGTGGTATGTGATCCCGGGTGGCTCGCGGGAATATATCGGCCCCCTTACCGCGGGTTGGCAGTCGCAGATCCGCCTCGCCTGTCCGGTGCAGAGCGTGCGGCGGGACGCGGACGGCGTGATGATCCAGAGCTCTTATGGCGAGGAGCGGTTTGACGAGGTGATCTTCGCCTGCCACAGCGATCAGGCGTTGGCGCTGCTGGCGGATCCCGGCGAGCGGGAGCAGGCCATCCTCGGTGACATGCCCTATCAGGCCAACGATGTCTGGCTCCATACCGATGCGCGCTGCCTGCCCACCCGCCGCAAGGCATGGGCCAGCTGGAACTATCAGCTCGATGGCAACGATGAGGCGCGGCCACTGGTGAGCTACAACATGAACATCCTGCAGGGGGTGAACTCGCCGGAGCCCTTCTGTGTCAGCCTCAACCCCAGGGGCAAGGTGGATGAGAGCAAGGTGCTGCGCCGCTTCGTCTATCACCATCCGGTGTTCAATCAGGCCTCTATTGCCGCCCAGCAGCGGCGCGCGGAGATCTGCGGCCAGCAGCACACCCACTTCTGTGGTGCCTACTGGTACAACGGCTTCCATGAGGATGGGGTGCGCAGCGCGCTGGATGTCGCCAGGCGCTTCGGAGCCGAGCTATGAACGGCGCCACCGTGGCCACTGAACATGAGCGTGCCGACGAATTGGCTGGCGTCACCAGCGCCATCTGGCAAGGCTCGGTGCGCCACCGCCGTTTTGCACCACGGGCTCACACCTTCTCCTACAGCCTCTTTATGCTGGGACTGGATCTCGACGAGCTGCCGCAGCTCGATCAGGGGCGCTGGTTCGGTGTGGAGCGCTCGGGGCTGCTCTCGTTTCACCGCCATGACTATCTCAAGGGGAGTGAGGGAAGCCTCAAGCAGGCGGTGTGGCAGAAGGTGAGCGAGCTGGGTGGCGATGCCGAGCCCGAGGGGCGGGTACTGCTGCTCGGCAACGTGCGCTGTTTGGGATTCTACTTCAGCCCGGTCAACTTCTACTTCTGCTACCGGCAGGGCGAGGCGCGCTATCTGCTGGCAGAGGTGTCGAACACTCCCTGGAACGAGCGTCACTACTACCTGCTGGATCTGGCAGCGCTGGCACCCCATGACAAGGATTTTCACGTCTCCCCCTTTATGGGGCTGGCGATGCGTTATCACTGGCGGATCAGGCCGCCTGCGCAGGAGACACTGATCCATATCGAGAGTCATCCCGTATCCGGTGAAGCCAAGCTGTTTGACGCCACCCTGGCGCTCACGCGCGAACCCTTGTCACGCAAGGGGCTGGTGGCCCTGCTGGCCCGCTGGCCATGGATGACCATGAAGGTGCTGCTCGGGATCTACTGGCAGGCCCTGCGTCTTTTTATCAAACGAACCCCGATTTTTACCCATCCGGAGAGCCGCTAATGGAACTTGTGCAATCAACCCTCTCTGCCTCTTTCATCGACAAAGGGGCAAGACAACTGCTGCTCAATCTGCTGGGTCGCCTCGAACATGGCCAGCTGCTGCTGCGGGATGGCGGTGAGCGCCACAGCTTTGGCGTCGCTGGCACCGATCTGCATGCCGAACTGGTGGTGCAGGATCCTGCCTTCTATCGTCGCCTGTTGCTGGGGGGCAGCATTGCCGCTGGGGAAACCTGGGTAGAGGGGCTCTGGACCAGCCCGGATCCGGTGGCGCTGGTGCGGCTGCTGGCCCGCAATCTGGCCCTGCTCGACTCCCTCGAGCGGCGCCTCGGCTGGCTCAGTTTCCCGTTCAACAAGGTGCGCCACTGGCTCAACCGCAATACTCTGACCGGTTCGCGCTCCAACATCGCCGCCCACTACGATCTCGGCAATACCCTCTATCAGGGGTTTCTCGACAGCCATATGCAGTACTCGAGCGCCATCTATCCGAGCACCGAGGCCACCCTCGAAGAGGGGCAGCAGGCCAAGCTGCGCACCATCTGCGAGCGGCTCGAGTTAGGGCCTGACGATCATCTGCTGGAGATCGGCACCGGCTGGGGCGGCCTTGCTGTCTATGCCGCCCGCCACTATGGCTGCCGGGTGACCACCACGACTATCTCCCGGGCCCAACATGACTATGCCAAGGAGTGGATTGCGCGGGAGGGGCTGGGGGATCGCATCACCTTGCTGCTGGAGGATTACCGCAAGCTGGAGGGGACCTATGACAAGCTGGTCTCCATCGAGATGATCGAGGCGGTGGGCCACGCCTTCCTGCCCGACTATTTCCGCCAGTTGTCACGGCTGCTCAAGCCTGGTGGTCGCCTGCTCATCCAGGCCATCACCATCGCCGATCAGCGCCATGCCCAGTATCTGCGCGGTGTTGATTTCATCCAGCGCTACATCTTCCCCGGTGGCTGCCTGCCGAGTGTCTCCCAGATGGCGGGGTTGCTGGCGCGGGAGACCGACATGCAGCTGGTGCGGTTGCACGATCACGGCCATCACTATGCCCGCACCCTAGCTCACTGGTGCGAGCGCTTTCTGGCGTTGGCGCCCGAGCTGCCCAAGCTCGGTTACAGCCAGGATTTCATCCGGCTGTGGCACTTCTACTTCGCCTATTGCGAGGGGGGATTCTGGGAGCGCACCATCAGTCTGGTGCAGTTGGAGGCCGCCAAGCCGGGGCCCGCTGGCTGGTCGGGTGATGTGCCAGTAAGCGGTCACTGATCATGTGGCAGTGGGCTCACCTGCTGGGGTTCAACCTCTACTGGTTGCTGGCGGTGAAGTGGCAGCAGCCGGGCCCGCTGCTGGCAATCTTGCTGCTGCACTTTCTCTTCTCACCCAGCCGCCTGCGTGACTGGCGGCTGCTCCCCATCGCGGTGGCCGGCTGTCTGCTGGATGTGCTGCTCTGGCAGCTCGGCCTGTTCCGGTTCCCGTCCGGTTTTCCCCTCTGGCTGGTGCTGCTCTGGCTCGGTTTTGCCCTGACGCTGGCCCACGGTATGCGCTGGCTGCTGCGCTTGCCTCGCTGGCAGCAGGCGCTGTTTGGCGTGTTTGGCGGTGCCTCCTCCTATGTGGCGGGGGCTGCCATGGGGGCAGTACACTTACCCTGGGGCATCTGGATCAGCACGGCGCTGCTGGCTGTGATCTGGATGTGGTGGTTACCCGTACTCCTGTGGGTAATGGTCAAGCTGGAGGGTGAGTCATGATAAACACCTTTTCGACCGACTCGTTGCTTTTTTCCAAATGGACCAAAGAGAGCCAGCATGAGCTGACTGATCGCTTCTATCTGGTGGTTGCCTGCCAGCGGGATGCGCAAGGGCAGCTGGTGCAGGTGGTGATGCAGGATATCAACACCCTGCAGGAACAGGAGATGGACTGGCATGAACTGGAAGACCCCAACCACTGGCATATGGGGTGGAATTAACCCGCTGCTGCTGGCGTTTACGCTCTTGGCTGCAACCGCAGTGCAGGCTTCTGCCGCCCCCTGGCAGCAGCTGCGCCCGGTCGGTCAGGGGGAGATGAACTGGCTCTGGTTCAAGCTCTACGATGCCACCCTCTACAGTGAAAGCGGGCACTATCAGCCCGGTCACTATCCGCAGGCCCTGACCCTCACCTATGCCAGATCCATCGAGCGGGAAGACCTGCTGAGCGCTACTGCCGTGGAGTGGCAGCGGCTCGGTCTTGGCTCTGACGCCGAGCGTCAGCGCTGGCTCGGCCAGCTCGCTGCACTCTGGCCCGATGTGCAGGCAGGCGACAAGCTCACCTTCTATGTCGACAAGGGCGGGGCAGGCCACTTCTGGTGGCAAGAGAAGTCCATTGGGACTCTGGCGGATCCGCAATTCTCGGCCGCTTTTCTCGCCATCTGGCTGGCTGACAACAGCCGCGATCCTGCCCTGACCCGCCGCCTGCGTGGCCAACCCTGAACATGGAGTCTCTGATGCCTTTCTATCGTGCATACCGCTGGTTGCTGTTGCTCCCCTTTTTGCTGCTGAGTGGCTGTGGTGCCAGTCTCGATGACTATCGTGGGCAGGGGCCAAACTGGGATCTCGCCCGTTTCTTCAACGGCAAACTGGTGGCTCACGGCCTGGTAACCGACCGCAGCGGCGAAGTGACTAGTCGCTTTCGGGTCGAGATGGTGGGTCGTTGGAAGGATGGCAAGGGAGAGCTGTTCGAGCAGTTCTACTTTGATGATGGCCGCCAGCAGACCCGTACCTGGTATCTGAGCAAGGGGGTTGACGGTCACTGGCGAGGTACTGCTTCCGATGTGGTGGGGGAGGCGATGGGTAAAAGCCAAGGGTTTGCCCTCAACTGGCGTTATCAGCTTGATCTGGCGCTGCCGGATGGCGAGGTAGTGCGGGTGAGCTTCGATGACTGGATGTATCTGCTGGACGAAGATCGTCTGATCAATCGTGCCGAGATCAGCAAGTTCGGTATCCATCTTGGCGAGGTGATCCTCTACATCGAACGTCAGCCCTGACCGTTAACGCAAGATAACGGCCAGTAAAAAGCGCGCCGATGGCGCGCTTTTGTTTACCGAAAAACCAGAGTCATCAGATGATGCGGTTCTCTTCCAGCATCTTGCGACGGGCTTCTTCCTTGGCCATCTTCTTCTTGCGGTTGTCGCAGGGTTCCGGGCAATCGCACTCTTTCTCGATGCCGACGCTACCCAAACCGCCGCAGGAGCCGGAGATGGTCTTCTTCTGGAAGATGTAACCGATAGCCATGGCGGCTATCACCAGCATGAATACCCCGAAGGTGATCAGAAAAATCTGCATCTCTACCTCTTACTTCTTGGCCAGATAGGGCTTGAAGGCATCGGAGTAAGCCTCTTCAAAGCCGTTGTCCGTCTTGGTGATCACGAAGATCGCCAGGCCGCGCTCGTTGGCATAGGCCAGGCTCTTCTCGGTCCCCATCACCATAAACACGGTGGCCAACCCGTCTGCGGTCATGCAGGAGGGATGGATCACGGTGACCGACACCAGACGGTGTTGGATCGGCTTGCCGCTGCGCGGATCTATGGTGTGGGAGAAGCGCTGACCATCCAGTTCATAGTAGTTGCGGTAATCGCCGGAGGTGGCCACCCCGTTGTCACCGGGCACGATCACCTCTTGCACCGTGCCGGTGCCTGCGGTGGGCTTCTCGATGGCCACGCGCCAAGGGTGACCCTTGCCGTTGACGCCATTGATCCGCAGCTCGCCGCCAATCTCCACCAGATAGTTGCGCGCACCCAGTGACTCCAGATACTCGGCTACCTTGTCCACACCAAAGCCCTTGGCGATGGCGGAGAGATCGACGTAGAGATCCGGAATATCTTTTTGCAGGGTATCGGCATCCACCGAGGTGATGACGTGCAGGTTGCCCAGACCGGTCTTCTGGCGAGTCTGGGTGATCAGCTCGTCGGAGGGGACCTTGGTCGGCTTCTTGTCCGGGCCAAAGCCCCACAGATTGACCAAGGGGCCAACGGTGACGTCCAGCGCCCCCTGGCTCTCACGGCCAATGTGAATGGCCTCTGTGACGACCCGTGCGGTATCGCGGGAGACCACTACCGGTTTGTTGTCACGGCTCTGGTTGAAGCGCGACAACTCGGAATCGGGGCGATAGGTCGACATCTGATCGTTGACCCGCTCCAGCAAGACATCCACCTCAGCTTGAAGCTTGGCTGGATCGGTGATGGCGCTGTCCGCCACCTTGATGGAGTAGTAAGTGCCCATGGTGCTACCGGTGATGTGGATCTCCGGTTTGGATTGGACCGTCTCCTGACCGCACCCAGTCAAGAAAAAGGCTAGCCCGAAGGCTAGCCAGGTCTTTACAACACTGTGCATGGATTAACCACCAAAGTCATCCAACAGGATGTTTTCGTCTTCAACGCCCAAGTCTTTGAGCATGTTGATGACAGCAGCGTTCATCACCGGAGGTCCACACATGTAGAACTCGCAATCTTCCGGTGCTTCGTGGTTCTTGAGATAGTTCTCGTAGAGCACGTTGTGGATGAAGCCGGTGTAGCCGTCCCAGTTGTCTTCCGGTTGCGGATCAGACAGGGCGACGTTCCAGGTGAAGTTCTCGTTCTCGGCGGCGAGCATGTCAAAGTCTTCGACATAGAACATTTCGCGCTTGGAACGGGCACCGTACCAGAAGCTCATCTTGCGCTTGGACTTCAGGCGACGCAGCTGGTCGAAGATATGGGAACGCATCGGAGCCATACCTGCACCACCACCGATGAATACCATTTCGGCATCGGTATCCTTGGCGAAGAACTCACCGAACGGACCGGAGATAGTCACCTTGTCGCCAGCCTTCAGGCTGAAGATGTAGGAGGACATCTGTCCCGGAGGGGCAGTCCAGTTGCTCGGGGGCGGGGTCGCGATACGCACGTTCAGCATGATGATGCCGAACTCTTCCGGATAGTTGGCCATGGAGTAGGCACGGATGATTGGCTCATCGACCTTGGACTCCAGCTCAAAAATCTTGAAGCGATCCCAGTCACCGCGATACTCCTCGGGAATATCGAAGTTCTTGTAGTGCACGTGGTGAGCCGGGGCTTCAATCTGGATATAACCACCGGCGCGGAACGGCACGCTCTCGCCATCGGGGATCTGCAGCTTGAGCTCCTTGATGAAGGTGGCCTTGTTATCGTTGGAGATAACAGTACATTCCCACTTCTTCACCCCGAAGATCTCTTCCGGCAGTTCGATATCCATGTCGGAGCGAACGGTAACCTGACAGGCCAGACGCTCGCCATGACGGGCTTCGCCCTTGCTGATGTGATCCAGTTCGGTCGGCAGAATGTCGCCGCCACCGGATTTCACCCGTACCTTGCACTGGCCGCAGGAGCCACCGCCGCCACAGGCGGAGGAGACGAAGATACCGCTGCCAGCCAGCACGCCGAGCAGCTTGCCACCGGCCGGGCTGGTCACAGCCTTGGCCGGGTCACCATTGATGCTGATTGTCACGTCGCCCGCGGTCACCAGCTTGGACTTGGCGAACAGAATGACTGCCACCAGTGCCAGCAGGATCACGGTAAACATGACCACACCCAAAATAATTTCCATCTATCGTTCCTTTCTGATTGCAGGAAAGCCGATTACAGGGAGATACCAGAGAAGGACATGAAGCCCAGCGCCATCAGACCGGCGGTGATGAAGGTGATGCCCAGACCGCGCAGGCCTTCCGGAACATCGGAGTACTTCATCTTCTCGCGGATACCAGCCAGCGCAACGATCGCCAGCATCCAGCCTGCCCCTGAACCCACACCGTAGACCACAGACTCCATGAAGTTGTAGTCACGCTGCACCATGAAGGAGACGCCACCGAAGATGGCGCAGTTCACGGTGATGAGCGGCAGGAAGATACCCAGCGCGTTGTAGAGTGCCGGGAAGTACTTGTCCAGCGCCATCTCCAGGATCTGTACCAGTGCTGCAATCACACCGATGAAGGTGATGAAGCTCAGGAAGCTCAGATCCAGACCGGATACCAGAGCGCCATCTTTAAGCACGTAGTTGTAGATCAGGTTGTTGGCAGGAACCGCGATGGTCTGCACCACAATAACGGCAATACCCAGACCCATGGAGGTCTTTACCTTCTTGGACACCGCCAGGAAGGTACACATCCCCAGGAAGAAGGAGAGTGCCAGGTTTTCGATGAAGATCGATTTAATCAACAGACTCAGATAGTGTTCCATACCTTAATCCTTCGCCTCCACCTGCTTGGGATCCTTGGTGCGCACGCCCCAAATGATCAGACCAATGATGAAGAATGCACTCGGCGGCAGCAGCAGCAGGCCGTTGGGCACATACCAGCCACCGTTGTTCACCAGCGGCAGCAGCTCGATGCCGAACCAGGTGCCGGAGCCCAGCAGTTCACGCACGGTCGCGACACTCAGCAGAATGGCACCATAGCCCAGACCGTTGCCGATACCATCCAGGAAGGAGGGCAGCGGGGCACTCTTCATGGCATACGCTTCGGCGCGGCCCATTACGATACAGTTGGTGATGATCAGACCCACGAAGACCGACAGTTGCTTGGAGATGTCATAGGCGTACGCCTTGAGCACCTGGTCAACCACGATAACCAGTGAGGCGATGATCGCCATCTGCACGATGATCCGGACGCTGTTCGGGATCTGGTTGCGGATCAGGGAGATGAACAGGTTTGAGAAGGCGGTGACCGCCATGACCGCGAGGGTCATTACAAACGCAGTTTTCATCTGGCTGGTAACCGCCAGTGCAGAACAGACACCCAGCACCTGCAAGGCGATGGGGTTGTTGCCCAGCACAGGCGTCAACAGCAACTTCTTCATTTCGCTCTTGTCAGCCATTGTTGATTTCTCCTGCACGAACCTTGGCCAGGAAAGGACCGAAGCCCTTGGGACCCATCCAGAAGTCGAAGGTATGCTGTACGCCGTTACCGGTCAGAGTGGCACCGGAGAGACCATCGATCTCGTGCTCGGAGCCCGCCGGAGCATGGCCCTTGATGACGCGCAGCGCCGGCATGCCATTCTGGTCGAACAGTTTCTTGTCCTTGAACAGCGCCTGCCAGGCCGGGTTTTCGATCTCGCCACCCAGACCCGGTGTTTCACCGTGGTCATAGTAGGTGATGCCCTTGATGGTCTGGCCATCAGCGGCAACGGCGACGAAGGCATACATGGTCGACCACAGACCCTGACCGTAGATGGGCAGGATGATGCTGTCGATCTTGCCTTCGGCATCCTTGGCGAAGAATACCGGGATCTGCTTGGAGATCTGACGCAGGCTGGCCTTGTCGTCAGCGGCGGCAAGACGGATGCTGCGGGCCGGATCTTTGGCTGCCTGCTTGGTGTCGAAGTTGTCGGCATCGCCGTCAACAAAGTCACCGGTCGCCAGATCCACCAGACGGGCTTCGATCTTCTCGCCATACAGTTTGGCCAGGTCGCGCTTGGCCACTTCGCTCACATCCACACCGGCTACGGCGAGAATGTTGCTCTGCTTGTCCAGCGCCTTGTTTTCCTGCTGGGTAGAACGCAGGCCCACAGCGGCAACGGATACCACGATGGAACAGGCCAGACAGAGGCCGGTGACAACGCTGACGGTGCCGAGGGTTGAATCTTTATTAAACGCCACGAGCAATCCTCCGCTTGATGTTTGCCTGAGCGACGAAGTGGTCAAACAGGGGAGCAAACAGGTTCGCAAACAGAATGGCCAGCATCATGCCTTCCGGAAACGCAGGGTTAACCACGCGAACCAGCACGACCATTACGCCGATCAGGGCGCCATACCACCACTTGCCTTTGTTGGTAAAGGCTGCGGAGACAGGGTCGGTCGCCATGAAGGCCATACCGAAGGCGAAGCCACCCAGTACCAGATGCCAGTGCCACGGCATGTTGAACATGGGGTTGGTATCGGAACCGATGACGTTGAACAGCAGGGAGGTGGCGATCATACCGATCATCACGCCGGCGATGATGCGCCAGGAGGCGATGCGCATGTAGACGATCATGGCGGCACCCAGCAGGATCATCAGGGTAGAGACTTCACCGATGGAACCCGGCAGGTTACCCAGGAAAGCGTCCATCCAGCTGATAGCCTGGCCGGTTGCACCGTTGATCAGCGCCATCTGGCCGCCTTGGGCCCACTGGCTCAGGGCAGTCGCGCCGGAGAAGCCGTCAACGGCAACCCATACGGCGTCACCGGAGATCTGGCCCGGGTAGGCGAAGAACAGGAACGCACGACCAGCCAGCGCCGGGTTCAGGAAGTTCTTGCCGGTACCACCGAACACCTCTTTGGCCATCACCACACCGAAGGTGATACCCAGCGCAGCTTGCCACAGGGGCAGCTCGGGCGGCACGATCAGGGCAAACAGGATGGAGGTCACAAAGAAGCCTTCGTTGATCTCGTGTTTGCGCACCATGGCGAACAGCACTTCCCAGAAACCACCGACAAAGAAGACGGTGATGTAGATCGGGAAGAAGTGGGTGGCGCCGATCAGCATCTTGCTGCCGATACCGGCTACAGCCGGATCGAGGGAGGCGCCCAGCATGGTAGCCAGGGCATATTGCCAGCTGCTGGCACCAGCAGCCGAGCCCATGTGGGCAATGGCGGCAATCGCCTGGTTACCAACGTTATACATGCCCCAGAACATGGCCGGGAACACGGCCAGCCACACCATGATCATCATGCGCTTCAGATCGAGCGCATCACGAACGTGGGAGGCGTTGCGGGTAACGCTACCCGGGGTGTAGAACAGGGTGTACGCCGCTTCGAACAGGGCATAGTACTTGGCGTACTTTCCACCCGGTTCGAAGTGGTGTTCCATATTTTCAAGAAGTTGCTTGAAACTCATCGCTTAACCTTCCAGTTCAATCTTGGTCAGGCACTCACGCAAGATCGGGCCGTACTCTGTCTTGCCGGGGCAGACAAAGGTACAGAGCGCCAAATCTTCCTCATCCAGCTCCAGGCAGCCCAGTGCTTGCGCACCGTCGGTATCGCCGGAGACCATGTCCCGCAGCAGCAGGGTCGGCAGGATGTCGAGTGGCATCACCCGCTCATAGTTGCCGATAGGCACCATGGAACGGTCACTACCGTTGGTAGTGGTGG
This sequence comes from Aeromonas sp. Lyrl_2, assembly GCF_051948815.1. Taxonomy (NCBI): domain Bacteria; kingdom Pseudomonadati; phylum Pseudomonadota; class Gammaproteobacteria; order Aeromonadales; family Aeromonadaceae; genus Aeromonas; species Aeromonas sp. Lyrl_2. The sequence goes on along the minus strand of NZ_JAYJLJ010000001.1, from coordinate 102,526 downwards.
TGAAGTTGATCAGCTTGCCCTTCATCAGATGAGAGAGGGTGGTACGGGTGATAGAGAACTTGTTGGCGCTGGGGTTGATCCAGCCCAGGAACTCTTTCTCGCGACCTTCACCCAGCACGCAAACCTGATTGTGGTAGCGGCCCAGGTAGTCGTGAACACCTTCGGCTTTGGCACCACTCAGGATAGAACCGGAGATGATACGGTTTTCGTCGGCACGCAGCTCATTGTTGGTGAGCTGGCTGATGCAGGCGCCCAGACGGGTACGCAGCAGACGCGGCTTGAGCACGTTCGGGCCAGCCAGCGCGATCACCTTGTCAGTGCAGATCTGACCGGTGGTGAACAGCTTGCCGAATGCAATCACATCCTGATAGTTGATGTGCCACTGCACCTTGGTGCTGCTGACCGGATCCAGGAAGTGGATATGGGTACCCGGCAGACCGGCAGGGTGCGGACCAACGAAGATCTCTTCCTTGACCTGAGCCAGCGGAGAGTGGGGCAGACTGCCTTCGCCTTTACAGACGTAGACGGCGCCGTCGGTCAGGCGGGTCAATACGGCCAGACCATCGAGGAAGGCCTGCGGCTGTTCCTTGATAATCAGCTCGGCATCGGCTGCCAGCGGGTTGGTGTCCATTGCAGTCACAAAGATGGCGCGCGGGGCAGACGCTACCGCGGGGACTTTGCTGAACGGACGGGTACGCAACGCAGTCCACTGACCTGATGCGACCAGGATCTCTTGCACCTTGCTGCGCTCGAGCTTGGCCAGCTCGGCAGAGGCAAAATGCTCAAACGTCACCTGTTCATCGGAACCGTCGAGGTCGATGACCACAGACTGGAGAACACGTTTGGCACCACGGTTGATCTCTGAAACCACACCGGTGGCAGGAGCTGTGAATTTAACGCCCGGATTCTTCTTGTCTTCAAAAAGATCCTGACCTTTGATGACGCGATCACCTACTTTGACGAACATAGTAGGTCGCATCCCCACAAACTCCTCGCCCAGTGTCGCAACACGGGTGATGGCGGGGCCATCGTAGATTACTTGCTCTGGCGCACCCAGCACGGGGATGTCCAGTCCTCTTTTGATTGTAATCATACTTACTTGCACTACCGTTACGGGAGAGGTTGGTTAGCGCCGAGAAATACATCACGACGGGTGGTTGAATGAGTCGATGTTGTGGTTGCGCCAGGTGGGCAGGCTCAACAATTATTCAACATGCAGGCTCACTCAAAAGCGCTTGAGTTTACCACTTAAGGTGCATTTTCTGCCATGCCAAATGGGCAAAATCCCCGTGCCATCACAAAATTAACCTGCAATGAATAAGCCCCTGACACCTTGTAAGTAGTGGTTTTAAAGGTTTTTTTATTTCGATACCTCGATGGGGGTATTTGCCGCTGCCTCCACTATCAGCAAAAACGCCTTGATGCCGAAATATACCCCCTTAGATGTAGCCTTTTCGGGGCCAATGGGGGAAATTTGTTTAATTTTTGTTGGCAGGTTCTCGAGGGAAATCCTGTGGTACAACCGCTTTCAGGAGAGTGACGGTTTGCCAACGCAGCTCGGGGTGCGCGGGGCGTGGCCTTTTTCCCGCCACTCGGTCTCTGTGTAGGTATGCAGTGCCAGTGCATGAACGGCACCGGCCAGCTCGTCGGCCAGCACAGCATTGACCTGACGATGACGGGCCAGCAGCCGCTGCCCTGCAAATTGCTCGCTGACGATCACCACCTTGAAGTGGCTCTCAGATCCCGGTTCCACTCGGTGCATGTGGCTCTCGTTGATCACCTCCAGCACGGTGGGGGAGAGGGCTACGGTCAGCTTGGCTTCAATCAGTTGTTGGATGGTCATCGGATCGGCTTCCAGAGTGAATGTCGGGCCATTCTATCGGCAGTCGCGGGATGGAATAAGCCCCCGTAAGAGGGAAATCACCCGTCAGTTGCCCCCTTGATGCGCATCGAACTGGTGAAATTCCTGCTCCTCGCTAGAATAGCGCCACTTTGCGTCGCCCCTGGCGCCTGTATACACGAATCAAGCCGAGGTTGGACTCTTCCTATGCAAACCCTTCTCGACACTCCCCATTGCCAGCTCACGCTCTACCGCTATCCGCGCCAGAGTCAGGAGACCCTGCAAGCCTGGGATGCGGCTGACGAATACCTGATCAACACCCTGGCGGAGTCCCCCCTCGAGCAGGCGGGCCCCGTCATCGTCATGAATGATGGCTTTGGCGCGCTGGCCGCCTATTTACATCCGCACTCCCCCTGCTGCGTCACCGACTCCTACATCAGTGAGCGGGCGACCCTGGCCAATCTGGCCGAAAACGGACTGGATGCGGGTAGTATCCGCTTGCAGGATGCGCTGGCGCCGCTGCCCGATGCCCCTGCGCTGGTGGTGATCAAGGTCTCCAAATATCAGGCACTGCTGGAGCAGCAACTGCTGGCATTGCGTGCGGTGGTGACACCGGCAACCCGCGTTATCGCTGCTGGCAAGGCGAAGGATATTCATACCTCCACCCTCAAGTTGTTCGAGAAGTATCTGGGGCCTACCCGTACCTCGCTGGCCTGGAAGAAGGCGCGCCTCATTCACTGCGAGCCGCAGGCAGAACGTCCCGCGCTGGCCAACCCCTTCCCGACTGTCTGGCCGCTGGAGGGGAGTGGCATGCTCATCCACAACCATGCCAACGTCTTCTCGCGCACCAGTCTCGATATCGGTGCCCGCTTTATGCTGGACAACCTGCCCATCCACAGTGCCCGCAAGGTGATCGATCTGGGCTGTGGCAACGGGGTGCTGGGTCTGTCGCTGCTCGCCAAAGACAGCGAGGTGGAGGTGACCTTTATCGATGAATCCTATATGGCCGTCGCCTCGGCACAGCTCAACGTCGAGCATAATCTGCCCGATGCACTGCCGCGCGCCCGCTTTATGGTCAATAACTGCCTCGACGGGGTGGCGGTCGGCTCGGCGGATCGGATCCTCTGCAACCCTCCTTTCCATCAGCTACAGGCGATCACCGATCATATCGCCTGGCAGATGTTCAGTGATGCGCACCGGGTGTTGCCTCAGGGGGGTGAACTCTGGATAGTAGGCAACCGTCATCTGGACTATCACAACAAACTCAAGCGCTTGTTTGCCAACGCACAAGTCGTTGCGTCGAACAGCAAATTCGTTATTTTGAAAGCCATCAAACGCTAAAGCCAAAGGAAACCATGATGAAAAAGTCACTCTTGCTGCTGGCCGCCCTGATGCTGGGCGGGTGTGCAACTCATTGGCCGGAGACAGCGCTGCTCAATCCGCAGGTGATCCCCGCCAACCAGCAATACTACTCTGGCAATCGCATCACCATGGAAGGGGTAGACAAGCGTGAGGCTGCCTACGTCTTCTCTATCAAACATAAAGAGAAAGCCCCCGTGCTGGTCAACAGTGAGCGTCCGCTCAACCTGCTGATGGCCGAGCGGCTGGCCGAAGGTCTGCGCAGCCAGGGTCTGGAAGTGGGCAACAGTGGCACCACCAACCTGACGCTGGTGATCTCCAACGCTGCAGTCAATGTGGAAGAGAAGACCTTTACCTATGTCACCAAGTCCCGCGTCAGCCTGCAGGTGATCGCCGATTTTCAGGGCAACCGTCTGACCAAGCAGTTCAACATGTCCTCCAGCAAGGAGAGCCCGAGCGAGCCAAGCATGGCCGATCTGGAGTCTACACTGAACCTGCAACTGGGTAGCGTGCTGCAGCAGATCATGGCGGATGATGCGCTGCGCGGTTACCTGAAAGGTCAACCGAACGGTGCAGGGGTCTGATGATGAAAAAACTCTGGTTGCTGGCCATGCTGATCGCCCCGCTGGCGTTCGCTGGCCCGAAAGTCAGAATGGAGACCAACCACGGCAATATCGTGGTGGAGCTGGCGTCCAAGCAGGCGCCCCAGACGGTGAAGAACTTCCTGCGTTACGTGGCTGATGGCAGCTATGACGGCAGCATCTTCCACCGGGTGATCCAGGATTTCGTGGTGCAGGGTGGGGGCTACAACCAGCAGTTCCAGCAACTGCCAACCTATGAGCCTGTGGTCAACGAGTCGCGCGGCGGTCTGCCCAACAAGCGTGGCTCCATCGCCATGGCCCGCACCCAGGCGGTCGACAGCGCTACTCGCCAGTTCTACTTCAATCTGGTCGACAACAATAACCTCAACGCCGGTGGCGCCGCGGGTTATACCGTGTTCGGTCAGGTGGTGCAGGGGATGGATGTGCTGGACAAGCTGGCTCAGGTACAGACCGGTTACAGCCCCATTTTGCGTGCCAACGATGTGCCGACCAGTCCCATCATTCTGAAGAAGGTGGTCTTGCTGGCAGAAACTCCGGCAGACAAGAAAGTCGACAAGAAAGCGGGCAAGTAACTCTCGCCGGACTCGGTTCGTCACCTCGCATCGTCAGGTCACAATACAAGGCTCATCCCGTTCGGGATGGGCCTTTTCTCTATCCGGGCTTCTTTGACCTATCTCTTTGCTCGCCTTGGCTATCTGCCATCAACCTGCCAAAATGACGCACTTTTCCAAAGTCGTCAGGTAGTTGAACATGATCCGCAAACCAAGCTGGAGAGAGTCCCTCGCCGTCTATCTCGAATTTCGGGTGTTTATTCTCTTTGCCATGGGTTTTTCATCGGGTCTGCCGCTGCTGCTGGTGTTCGGTACTCTCTCATTCTGGTTGCGTGAGGCCGATGTCAGCCTGACCGATATCGGCTATATGAGCTGGGTGGCGCTCGCCTATGGCTTTAAATGGATGTGGTCGCCGCTGGTGGATCGCATGCCGCTGCCGTGGCTCTCCACGCTGCTGGGGCGTCGCCGCAGCTGGATGTTCTTCTCCCAGCTGCTGATTGCCGCCGCGCTGGTCGGCATGGCGTTCTGCGATCCCAAGACCGAGCTGGCCCAGCTGGCGATGTTTGCCCTGCTGGTGGCCTTTGCCTCGGCGACTCAGGATATCGTCATCGACGCCTATCGCATCGAATCTGCCCCCGAGCGGCTACAGGCGGCGATGGCTGCCTCCTACATGACTGGTTACCGGCTGGCGATGATCATGGCGGGCGCCGGTGCGCTGGCGCTGGCAGCGTGGTTTGGCAGCAATAGTGGCTATGACTATCGTGGCTGGCAGATTACCTATCTGGTGATGGCGGGTCTGATGTCACTCGGGGTTATCACCACGCTGTTTTGCCATGAGCCGGATATCGATCTGGCCGAGCAGGGCAAACAACAGGCCGAACGCAAGGCGCAGCTCCTGGAAAAAGGGTGGCCTGCGCTGCTGGCGAGTGCGGGGGCCTGGGCCTATGAGGCGGTCTGGTGTCCGTTTGCCGACTTCTTTCGTCGCTATGGCAGCTCGGCGCTGCTGATCCTTGCTCTGATCGCCTGCTATCGGGTTGCCGATGTGGTGATGGGGGTGATGTCCAACAGCTTCTATGTGGATATGCAGTTCAGCAAGACCGAGGTTGCGACCATTACCAAGGTGTTTGGCGTCATCATGACGCTAGTGGGAGCGGCGCTGGGGGGCGTGCTGGTGATGCGCTTCGGTACGCTGCGCATCCTGTTCTTGGGGGCGCTGCTCACCGCCAGCACCAACCTGCTGTTTGCTCTGCTCAATCAGGTTGGTCACAATCTGGAACTGCTGACGCTGATCATCTCGCTGGATAACCTCAGTGCCGGTATTGCTACCGCGGCCTTCGTGACCTATCTCTCCAGCCTGACCAATGTGGCATTTTCGGCCACTCAGTACGCCCTGTTCAGCTCGGTAATGTTGCTGCTACCCAAGTTGCTGGCCGGTTTTTCCGGACAGGTTGTGGAGCAGATTGGCTACAGTGCCTTCTTTGTCGGAACCAGTTTATTGGGCTTGCCCGTGTTGTTGTTGATTGTGCTGGTCGCCAGAAAAGGGAGTGAGTTGCTCTCAACGGCTGACAAATAGCAAGCGTTTGCGTAGAATCGGGGGTGATTAGATTCACACTTCCGGATAAAGTTCCCGAGAAGTTGTTTCACCCCCAATTTTATTTGATTAGAATCCCTCTCGCTCCTTGTGGGCAGGCTACGGAAAACCTCAACTAACGCACAAGAGACCAATAAAATGGCCAAATTTACCAAGACTCTGATCGCTGCCGGTCTGCTGGCTGCTGCCGCTACCCCGGCCTTCGCTGCTGACTACAGCGGTGATATCCACAAGAATGATTTCAAATGGATGCAGTTCAACGTAATGCATACCATTGACCAGCGTCCTTACATGGGCAGCGACTACAACGACACCTACCTGGAAATGGAATTCGGTGGTCGTTCCGGTATGTTTGATCTGTATGGCTATGTCGATGTGTTCGATATTTTCCAAAGCAGCCATAGCGACAAACACAATGGCCAGAACATCTTCATGAAGTTCGCCCCGCGTCTTTCTCTGGATGCCCTGACTGGTAAAGATCTCTCCTTCGGCCCGGTACAAGAGCTCTACATCGCTACCCTGAACAACGTTGATGACTCCATGATGGAGAACATGATCGGTCTGGGTGCTGATGTACAGGTGCCTTGGTTCGGTAAAGTTGGCATGAACCTGTATGCTCGCCATGCAACCGAAAGTGGCTTCAAGGCCGAAGAGGGTGACTGGAACGGTTATCAGTTCTCCATGAACTGGTTCAAGCCTTTCTATACGTTCTCCAACGGCAGCTTCGTCTCCTATCAGGGCTACCTGGATTATCTGTTTGATAAAGATATCCATGGCGACAACAACCAGAGTGCTAACGGTTTGGGTACTTTCCACGGTATCTACTGGCACTCCGACCGTTACGCAGTTGGTTACGGTCTGAAGTACTTCAACGAAATCTACGGTATCAACAATGGTGCCTTTGGTGGTCTGAACACTACCGGTTTCGGTCACTACTTCTCTGTTACCTACAAGTTCTAATAAAACTTGGGGTACAAAAAACCGGAGCATCTGCTCCGGTTTTTTTATGGCCGCGATTTAGATAGCGTGGCGCGAGTCATCAAGTGCGCCACGGCTGAGTGGATAAATCAGTCGCGGAAGTTCTGGAACTGCATCGGTTGACCCAGTTCGGCGCCACGGACCAGTGCCATGGTCTCTTGCAGATCGTCACGCTTCTTGCCGGTGACACGTACTTCATCACCCTGGATGGCGACCTGTACCTTGATTTTGGAGTCCTTGATCAGCTTGACCAGCTTCTTGGCGATCTCTTTCTCGATCCCCTGCTTGAATTTTACGGTCAGGTGGAAGCGTTTGCCGGAGTGAACGGAGTCACCTACTTCCATGGAGCTGTTTTCGATGTTGCGCTTGAGCAGGGCACCGCGCAGAATTTCGACCATCTGCTTGAGCTGGAAATCGGCATCGGCTTCCAGTTTTACCTCTTCCTTGTTCAACTCGAAGCTGGCTTCTACCCCACGAAAATCGAAACGGGTGGCCAGTTCACGATTGGCGTTGTCGACTGCGTTCAACACCTCGTTCATTTTGACTTCAGAGACAATATCGAATGACGGCATAGCCGGAGCTCCTCATGTTGCGTTATCGGGGGGCAAATCTACCAGAAAACGGGCAAATTTGCTGATTTTGATGGGGTTGCTCTGCTAGAATCCCCTGCGCACAGGACGGGTGGACCCGTTAGTGTCCACCAGCGACATCTTCACTTATCCCCGGTAACAGGTTGAGAGGATTGCAACCCTTACCCTGACAGAGTCACACCATGCCAAGCGGATTAAAAAATTCCCGACAGCCCGTTATTCCACCCGTTACTCCGAAGTGGTCACTGTTGGGTTGTGGCGCCCTCGGCGGCGTTTTTGCCTCCCTGCTGACCCAGAGTGGTCAATCCACCCGTGTCTTGTTGCGCGAACATCATAAGTCCACGCTCCATCCGGGGATCGATTTCACCTCGCTGGAGGGGCATGTCCAGCTGCTCAATATCGAGCGCGGATTTGTCAGCAAACCCGGCAAGATCCAGCGTCTGCTGGTGATGACCAAGGCCAGTCAGGTGATTGCCGCACTGACGCCGCTGGTGGGCAATCTGGATGCCGGCGTGCCGATCGTGCTGCTGCACAACGGGATGGGCATTGCCGAGCAGGTGGTCGAGATGTTCCCGCACAATCCGGTGATTGCCGGTGTCACCAGCCATGGCGCCATGCAATGCGGCCATTTTGTCTTCCGTCATACTGGCAAGGGTGAAACCTGGCTTGGTCCGATCAACGATGCCGCCAAGGCCCATGCCGCGCTCGCGGACGAGCTGGCGCTGGCACTGGGTCAGGCTGGTTGGGATGAGCAGGTATTGACGCGTCAGTGGCAAAAGCTGGCCATCAACTGTGCCATCAATCCCCTGACGGCCCTCTACAAGCTGAAAAATGGCGAGCTGGCTGGCCCCCGTTTTGCCGATGCCCTGCAGCAGATCTGCGTGGAGGTGGCGGATGTGATGTGCGCGGAAGGGATTGCTACTACAGCAGAAGAGTTGCAGCGTCGGGTGATGACAGTGGTAGAACTGACCGCTGACAATTACTCCTCCATGTATCAGGATATGGAACTGGGACGCGAGACCGAGATTGAGGCCATCACCGGCTTCCTGTTGGCCAAGGCTGCCCGGCATGGCATTGCCGTACCGGTCAATCAGGGTCTCTATCAGGCGATCAAAGAGAAGAGTCAGGCCGTCTGATCCGTTACATGGCAGAGCAAGCAGCAAGCAGCAAGGAGGCGAGCGTGAGTGTACTGGTGCTGGTGGCCCCCGGGTCGGAAGAGATAGAGACGGTCGCGATTGTCGATACCTTGGTGCGCGCCAGCATCGAGGTGGTACTGGCCTCTTGCTGCCCTGCCGGATCTCGGCAGGTAAAAGCGTCGCGCGGGGTGCAGCTGGTGGCCGATTGTCATATCGACGAGCTGACCCGTCGGGACTTTGAAGCCATCGTGGTACCCGGTGGTCTGCCCGGCAGCGAAGTGATCCGCGATACCCCGCTGGCCATCGATCTGCTCAAAGAGCAGGCCGCTCTTGGCCGCTGGCGCGCTGCCATCTGCGCCGCCCCTGTGGTGGTGTTGCAACATCACGGCCTGCTGGATGGTGCCATCGTCACCTGTCATCCCGGCTTTCAGCCCCGACTGTCGACATCGCAGCTGTCACGTGAGCGGGTCGTCAGGGATGAGGCTCATCGCCTTATCACCAGTCAGGGGCCGGGCAGCGCCATCGAGTTTGCGCTTGAACTGGTCCGGGTGCTGCGTGGGGATGAGGTGGCGGCCACTGTCGCTGGCCCTATGGTGCTGCCTTGAGCGCACTCTGCTGCAGAATCAAGCTGGCCATGCTTTGAAAACGGGCCCCGGTCATCTTGATCGGGGCCCGCTTGTTATCTGCCGTTGTCGGTCACGCCATCTTGTCCGGCTCAGTAGTCGTACTGTGAGCACTGTTTTTTGTTGTACTCAGTTTTCCAGCGTGCCAATTCTTGCTCTGTGCCTAGCTTGTCTCCTTTCTTGATAGCCTGTTCCAGTATCTCAATCCGGTCGTACAGCCAGCGGCACTCTGCCGTCGGGTTGTTCTTGCCGATGCCGGTCAACGGTAGCAAACAGAGTCCCAACCAAAGATATTTCATCCCGAACGCTCCTTGTCATTGTGGTAGTAAAGGTCTCCTTGGAGTCTACTATTTTAGCCGCAACGAGAGAGATAGAGCTGGGGTTATCCTTGGGGTAAGATGGTGCCATGCCTGTTTATTTATACAGTAGTATGCGCAAGATCATCCATATCGACATGGACTGCTTTTTTGCCGCGGTGGAGATGCGGGACAATCCGGCGTTGCGGGAGGTGCCGCTCGCCATCGGTGGGGCCTCCGAGCGGCGCGGCGTCATCTCGACCTGCAACTATGTGGCGCGCCGATTCGGGGTGCGCTCCGCCATGCCGAGCGCACTGGCGAAAAAACTCTGCCCGCCGTTGGTACTGATCCCTGGGCGAATGGCGGTGTACAAGGATATCTCCCGTCAGCTCAGGTCCATTTTCCTCCGCTATACCGATCAGGTTGAACCACTGTCGCTGGACGAGGCTTACCTCGACGTGACCCACAGTCGCTGTTGTGGCGGTAGCGCCACCCTGATGGCGCAAGAGATCCGGCAAGCCATCGTCACCGAACTGGGATTGACCGCCTCGGCCGGAGTGGCTCCCAACAAGTTTCTCGCCAAGCTTGCCTCGGAGCAGCGCAAGCCTGATGGTCTGTTTGTCATTCGTCCCGACGAAGTGGCCGAATTTGTCTGCCAGTTGCCCCTCGGCAAACTGCCCGGGGTGGGGCGCAAGACTGCCGAGCGGCTGGAGGCGCAGGGGCTTTACACCTGTGAGGATGCGCGGGCCTTGTCGGCACAAGAGCTGTGCAGCCGTTTTGGCAAGCTGGGGGAGATGTTGACGACCCGGATCTGGGGGCTGGATGAACAGCCGGTGCAGGCGCACCGGATCCGCAAAACCATCGGGGTGGAGACCACCCTGGCGAGCGATGTTTGTGACGAAGCCGCCTGCCTGACGGTATTGCAGCAACTGTTGCCGGAGCTTGAGCGGCGATTTCAGCTGGCGTGCCCTGCCGAGCAGGTGATGGGGCAGGGGATTAAACTCAAGTTTGCCGACTTCCACCAGACCACCGTCTATCGCAGTCAGGGTGGCTATCAGCCAGCCTTGTTCGTTCCCCTGCTCAAAGAGGGGCTACAGCGGGCACAAGGGCGTTCGGTTCGCCTGCTGGGCTTGGTGGTGGGTTTGCCAAAAGAGGGTGAAGTTAATCAACTCTCGCTGGATTTGCTGTGAGGGAGTTAAGTTTTTGTTTATAAAGTCGATAATCTATCCATATCTGTATGACGTAGGAATATTGGCATGAGCGCTCTTTCTGTCCAGGGTCGGATTACCCTGATCGCCGGTTGCTGTCTGTTGGTGACAGCCGCCGCTCTGGTTGCCTCTTCGATTTACAACGCGAACAAGATGCAACAGCAGGTGCGGCAAGCCACCATGCACGAGGCGCAGCAGTCTGCCGAAAACTGGATGAAGGCGATGGGCTCGGAGCAGGCGGCCAAGGTAACCAGCTATCTCGATGAGGCCTATTTCCGCGCCAGTTTGCTGGCAGAGAGCGTGTTGTTCCAGCGCAAGAATGCGGCCGAGAACTTTGTCCATTCGGAGGCGCTGCGCAGCGCCGTCAATCAGCAACTGCACGATGCCGTTGCCTCATCGACCAATCTGCTTGGTGTCTATGCGGTGTTCGAGCCTGACCAGCTGGATGGGGAAGACAGCAACTATCAGGGCTCAACGGCGCTGGGTTCCAACGACAAGGGGCGTTTTTCCAGTTACTGGGCCTATGACAACGGCAAGATAGAGCCGGAAGTGCAGAATGAGGATGTACTGGCCGATGAGAGCCCGACCGAGGCTGGTGGAATCGAAAACGAGTGGTATCGCTGTAGTATTCGCACCCGTGCCCTCTGCCTGCTGGAGCCCTATCTGGACGATGTGGGCGATAAACAGATATTGATGACCTCGGTGACGGTCCCGCTACTGGAGCAGGAGACCTTGCTGGGGATGGTCGGGGTCGATATCTCGCTGGCCACATTGCAGAGTCTGGTCAGTACCATGGACAAGGAGCTCTATGACGGCAAGGGCAGAATTTTGCTGGTCAGTCACGAGGGGCGCGTGGCGGGAGCCGATGAGTTCGATGTGACAATGGGGCGCGGGCTGGATCAGAAGTATCAGGGGCTGGCCAGCGAGCTGAAAGGCTGGCTCAGTCAGGGTCAGGAGCTGACTCGCTGGAGCAGCGATGGCACCCTGTTGCAGACTTTTGTCCCGGTATCCATGCGTGGCACCGACCGTAAATGGGGCATCTACATTGAATTGCCACGGGCAGTAGTGCTGGCCTCGGCCCAGCAACTGCAAGATGAGCTGGCCAGTGAGGCCAATCGCAGCGTAGTCTCGCAACTGTCGATCGGGGTGCTGATCTCGCTGGTTGCCCTGAGTTTTATCTGGTTGATGGCGCGCCAGATTGTGGCGCCCATCCGCGCTGTAGTTGCCCGTCTCAAGGATATCGCCAGCGGCGAGGGGGATTTGACCCAGCGTATCGAGATCCAGCGGCAAGACGAGATCGGCGAACTGGCCAAGTGGTTCAACAGCTTCCTCAACAAGTTGCAATCCACCATCAGTCAGGTGATTGATACCGTCTCTGGTACGCGCAACAGTGCCGAGCGAGCCGCGCAGGTGGCCGAGCGCACCAGCAGTGGCATGCAGGCCCAGTATCAGGAGATCGATCTGGTGGCGACGGCATTTGAAGAGCTGAGCGCCACGGCGTTGCAGGTCTCCGGTAATGCCGGCTCGGCGGTGGCGGCTGCCAACACCACTGACGCCGCAGCGCAAGAGGGCAAATATGTCGTTGCTGACACCCAGGAGGCGATGCGCAAGCTGATGACCATCATCAACGATGCCCAGCCGGTGGTGGAGCGACTCTCCGCCAACAGTGACAACATCAATGACATTCTTATCGTGATCCAGGGAATTGCCGAGCAGACCAACTTGCTGGCGCTGAATGCGGCTATTGAAGCGGCGCGGGCCGGTGAGCAGGGCCGTGGCTTTGCCGTGGTGGCCGATGAGGTGCGCAATCTGGCGGGTCGCACCCAGAATGCCATCGTCGAGATCCAGACCCTGATCAGCCAACTGCAATCCGGTACCGGCGCCGTGGTCAAGGCGATCCGCGATGGTCATGAACAGGCTGACGAGACCCTCGCCAAGGTGGACCTCTCGGTGCTGGTGCTGGAGCAGATCATCCAGTCGGTCTCCACCATTCATCAGATGAACGAGCAGATAGCCCGGGCGGCGCAGGAGCAGAGCCGGGTGGCGGACGAGATCAATCGTAACGTCAGCAACATTCGCGATGTGAGCCACACCATTCGGGCCGAGGCGGCGACCTCCGCCGAAAATGGTCGCGAGCTCTCTGCGCTGGCGGATAAACAGCAGCAGCTGGTGGGGCAGTTCAAGGTATAGAAGGGATGAAAAAAGGCGCCATCCAGCTGGAGGCGCCAAACACATTCAGATGACAGACTGGGTCAAACCGGTGAGATTTGAGCCCCTCTTCCCGCAGAGGAAGAAACACAACACCACAATCACAGTCGAAAGACTCACTAAAAACACATGTAAACCAACACGTAGTAGAAAATGTGAGCCATATGACGACTGATTGCTGGGCGAATTATGTTTATTCACTGGTCGACCCGCAACCGACAAATTATAATGCGCCCCATTAGAAAAACTCATCGTCGGCTGGTGTCATGTCTCGTCGTTTACCCCCGCTCAATGCCCTCAAGGCCTTTGAAGCAGCGGCTCGTCACTTAAGCTTTACCCGCGCAGCAGAAGAGTTGTTTGTGACTCAGGCTGCCATCAGTCACCAGATCAAGGCGCTGGAGGAGTATCTTGGCATCAAGCTGTTCCGCCGCAAAAACCGCTCCTTGTTGCTGACCGAAGAGGGGCAGGGCTATTTCCTGGATATCAAGGACATCTTTGCCTCCATCTCTGAGGCGACCGACAAGCTGCTGGCCCGCAGTGCCAAGGGGGCGTTGACTGTCAGTTTGCAGCCGAGTTTCGCCATCCAGTGGCTGGTGCCGCGGTTGGTCAAGTTCAGCGAGCGCCACCCTGATATCGATGTACGGATCAAGGCGGTTGACCTCGATGAAGGGTCGCTTACCGACGATGTGGATGTCGCCATCTACTACGGCCGCGGCAACTGGCCGGGTCTGCGCTCGGACAAGCTGCATACCGAATACCTGATCCCGGTCTGTTCCCCCTTGCTGCTGACCGGGCCCAAACCGTTGCGTACGCCGCAAGATTTGACTCTTCATACCCTGCTCCACGATACCTCCCGCCGCGACTGGAAGGCCTGGTTCCGCCAGCTCGATATCGATGCACCCAACGTCAATCAGGGGCCCATCTTCAGCCACTCCACCATGGTGATCCAGGCGGCGATCCACGGCCAGGGGGTGGCGCTTGGCCACAGCGTGCTGGCACAACCCGAGATTGAGGCCGGCCGCCTTATCTGCCCATTCGAGCAGGTGCTGGTGAGCAAAAATGCTTTCTATCTGGTGTGTCAGGAGCAACAGTCGGATCAGGGCAAGATCGTTGCCTTCCGCGACTGGATGCTGGAGCTGGTGGAGCAGGAAGAGGCGCGTCGCAGGGCAAGGCTCGCCGATGCCTGATGTAATCCGCGAGGGGGCAATTGATGCCCCCGTTCGCATTTTGCTGGCCCACGGGGCAGGCGCGGGGATGGATCATGCCTTTCTTACCGAGTTGTCACGTCTGCTGGCTGGCCCCGACATCGAAGTGGTGCGCTTCAACTTTCCCTACATGACAAAGCGTGCACAGGATGGCAAGCGCCGCCCGCCGGACAGAGCACCTGTGCTGCTAGCCCATTGGCGCGACATGATCCGCGAGTTTGCCCATCCACGGCTGTTTCTGGCGGGCAAGTCGATGGGCGGGCGGATGGCGGCGGAACTGTACAGCGAAGGCGAGGGTGAGATGAATGCTGCAGGATTGCTCATTCTCGGGTATCCTTTCCACCCTCCGGCCAAGCCCGACAGCTGGCGAGGCGAGGTACTCAAGCATATTGCAGTACCAACCCTGCTGTTGCAGGGGGAGCGCGATACCTTCGGTAGTCGCGCCGAACTGGCCGATTTCCCCTTCTCACCCGCCGTATCGGTCCATTGGTTGACCGATGGTGATCATGGTTTCAAACCGCGTAAAGCCAGTGGCGTGAGTGAGCAGGATAATATGCAGCATGCAGCGGCGGCCATCAGCCATTTTGTGGCCCGACATGGATAGCACAAGAGGGTTGGTTTGATTGCCAGCCTCGATGAGAGAGGGAGAGTGAGGATGCAGATCCATCGACATTGGCTGATACTGGCCGGTCTCTTCGGGTTGACGGCCACCATGCTGGGGGCTTATGGCGCCCATGGATTGGCGGCGACCGGCATTACGCCCGAGCGTCTGGCGGCATTCAATACCGCCGTGCAATATCAGTTTTTTCACGCATTGGCCCTGCTGGTTCTGGGCTGGTGTGGTGTGCGCAGCAAGGTGATCCACCTGGCTGGCACCGCTTTTGTGCTGGGGATCATCGGATTCTCTGGCAGTATTTACGCCATGGTGCTGCTTGGCAGCAAGGGGCTGGGGTTGATTACTCCGGCCGGTGGCCTCTGTTTTATGTTGGGATGGGCGGCCCTGATCTGGGCTGGCTGTCGTCTTGGAGGAAAAAATGAATAATCTGCTGCTTTATTGCCGCCCCGGTTTTGAGAAAGAGGCGGCTGCAGAGATCACCGAGCGTGCCGGTAACATGCAGTGCTACGGTTTCGCCCGGGTCAAGGACGACAGCGGTTATGTGATCTTCGAACTGTATGACGAGGAGCAGGCGGACCTGCTGGCTCGCAAGCTGCCATTCCGGGAGCTCATCTTCATCCGCCAGATGCTGGTGGTCACCCATGAGCTGAAGGGGCTGGATGTCGCGGACAGGATCTCCCCGATCCTTGAGGCGGTGAGTGACTACACCATTTGCGGCGATCTGCGGGTCGAAACCGCGGATACCAACGAAGCGAAAGAGCTGTCAGCCTTTTGCCGCAAGTTCACCGTGCCGCTTCGTCAGGCGCTGCGCAGCAACGAGATCCTGACCAAGAAGGAGACGCCGAACCGTCCGGTGTTCCACGCCTTCTTCATGGCCAATGATCATGTCTTGCTGGGCTACTCCTATTCGTTCAACAACTCCGGATTCCACATGGGGATCCCGCGCCTGCGCTTCCCGGCCGATGCGCCGAGCCGCTCTAGTCTCAAGCTGGAGGAGGCGTTTTACGTGTTCGTGCCGCGGGAAGAGTGGGATGTGCGTCTCTGCTCCGGCATGAAGGCTGTGGATCTGGGCGCCTGCCCGGGTGGCTGGACCTATCAGCTGGTGCGTCGTGGCATGATGGTGACGGCGGTTGACAACGGCATGATGGCCCAATCCCTGATGGATACCGGTCAGGTCAAGCATATCCGGGATGACGGTTTCGTCTGGCGTCCGAGCAAGAAGAACACCTACTGGCTGGTGTGCGACATGGTCGATAAACCGGCGCGGGTCGTTCACATGATTGCGGACTGGTTCCGTGAGGGCGACTGCCAGGAGGCGATGTTCAACCTCAAGCTGCCGATGAAGAAGCGTTATGCTGAATCGGTACACAATATCGAGGTGTTGCGCGAGATGCTCAAGGAGATCGACAACGCGTTCGTGATCCAGGCCAAGCAGCTCTATCACGATCGGGAAGAGATCACCGTGCATGTTTACAACAAGTACTGGGTCTCCAAACTCGAGCCCAAGGCGTGATGTAGCAGTTCTGCCCGTACGATAAATACCAAGGCCGACAGGGAAACCTGTCGGCCTTTTGCTATTCGGCTGCCGGAAAATATCAGAAACGGTAATCGAGGCGCAGGGAGGATTCGTCGTCGGTCACCTTGATCTCTATCTGCAGCGGGATGGTTTTGTCGACCGGATTGAATTGCATCTTTATCCCGTCTCCTCTCAGCCTGAGGGCGGTGTTCATTCCGCCAGCCTTGAACTTGACCTTGGGTCTAAAGCGTTCGACCGACAGACTGACGCTTTTTTCCGGGGTCAGATTAAGCTGCGGGTAGGAGGTGATCTTTTGATTACCAAAGTTGTCGGTGGAGACTTCAATACCAAACGACAGGGGTTTGGGTGCCTTGAGCAGGTCGTTGGTATCCAGGCTTGAACGCCATACCTCGGTGGCAGTCCGTTTTTCCTGCTGCGGCAGTTTGGCGGTTTGGGTTGATTGAGCCTGTTCGAAGGCACTTGCAGCACCACAAACCAGCATCAGGCCCGACACCAGATAGCACCCGTATCCCTTCATGAAAAACACTCCCTGTTCTTTTTCTCTATTGAACATAGTTGCTGTTTGGGGAGTGGCAAAGGATTCGGAAACATAAAAAAGGGAGCCGAAGCTCCCTTTTAAAATCAATGAATTAACTCAAAGGCGATCGATGATGGCCTGGGTGAATTCGCTGGTGGAAGCCGTGCCACCCAGATCGCGGGTGACCCGATCACCGGATTCGATGGTGGCTCGTACTGCCTCGCGGATCCGCTCTGCTTTATCCTGCATGCCGAGGTACTCCAGCATCTGAATGGAGGCTAGGATCACCGAGGTCGGGTTGGCGATATTCTTGCCTGCGATATCCGGTGCCGAGCCGTGCACCGCTTCGAAGATGGCGGCGCCATCGCCGATGTTGGCGCCGGGCGCCATACCAAGGCCGCCAACCAGACCGGCGCAAAGATCCGAGAGGATGTCGCCGAACAGGTTGGTGGTGACCATGACATCGAAACGCTCCGGGTACATCACCAGATTCATGCATGCGGCATCGACGATCATCTCTTCGCTCTGGATATCCGGGTAGTGGCTGGCGATTTCACGTGCCACTTCGAGGAACAGGCCGGAGGTCGATTTGAGGATGTTCGCCTTGTGGATGATGGTGACCTTCTTGCGCCCTTCCTGACGGGCCAGCTCGAAGGCAAACTTGACGATGCGCTCGGCCCCTTCGCGGGTGATGATGCTCATCGCCTCGGCACTCTTGTTGTCATCGCTGCGCTTCTGACCTGCACCCGAGTACATCCCTTCGGTGTTTTCACGCACCGTGATGATGTCGATGTTGTCGTAACGGCTTCTGGTGCCCTTGAAGGAGATGACCGGACGCACGTTGGCGTAGAGGTTGAACTTCTTGCGCAGGGAGACGTTGATGGAGGTAAAACCGCCGCCGACCGGCGTGGTCAATGGCCCTTTCAGGCTCACCTTGTTCTTCTCAATCAGATCCAGGGTAGCCTGGGGCAGCAGCTCGCCATGCTTCTCGAGGGCAACCAGACCCGCATCCGCGTATTCGTACTCAAAGTCACAGCCCGCATGGGTCAGGATCTGAATGGCTGATTCAATGATGCTGGGGCCGATGCCGTCGCCGGGGATCACGGTAATTTTTCTTTTGGACATGAGAGGGTTCCACTTCCAGGGTATAGGGGAGGATGGGGCTGCTTTATAGCATTTACTCAGCAAACCAACCACATTCCTTTACATTCTACTCACTTTTATCAACAGCGAGGGTGAGTCTCGTCATGGTTCACGCCCTTGCCTGCATTTTTGTTCGGCCATTTAGTCTGGCTGGGGCGGGTAGCGGATGTCCCGCAGGTTGAATCCCAGCGGAATATCCCGCTGCAAGCGCACCAGCCGCTGGGCCAGCAGGGCCTCATCCTGATGTTGGCGCAGCTTGAGCAGTGGCTTGGCGGCGTCCTCTTGCTGACAGGCTTCGAGCATGGCTGCCAGATTGCCATATTGCTGCAACAGCTGGGTGGCGGTCTTGGGGCCAATCCCCGGAACCCCCTTGATATTGGAACCGCTGATACCGGTCAGGGCCCAGAAGTCGACCAGCTGAGCAGGGGCTACCCCATATTGCTGCTGGACGAAGGCCGCATCCAGCCAGCGCTTGTTGAAGTAGTCGCGCACCCGGATCTGCTGGCAGATCAGTTGGCAGAAGCCCTTGTCGGTGGAGATGATGGTCGCCTGATGGCCATGGCTGGCGATGCCGCTGGCGAGGGTGGCGATAAGGTCATCCGCTTCATCGGTCTCGGAGAGCAGGGCATCGACCCCGCACTCCCAAAAGGCATCCTGCAGGGTCGCCAGCCCTTCACGCAGTTCGGGGGGCATGGGAGTTCGCCCCTCCTTGTAGGCCGGATAGACCTCTTTGCGCCAGCTATGCACCTCGCCATCAAACACGGCAATGACATGGGTTGGCTCGCTATTGGCCAGCAGCTTGCGGCAGGTATTGATAAGGTTGGCGCGGGTGGCGACCAGCGCCTGGGCTGGGGTCAGTGCCTGCTGGGCCTGTACCGCGTGCAGACGGCGAATGAGGTTGAGGGCATCGATGATGAGCAGGTGTGGCCGGATAGTTGACATGGGGCACTCTTGGCGGTCGGGACGCCCCATTGTAACAAACCGCTCGCCTTATGGGGGATTGATGGCACTCGGGAAGGGATAGCGCCAATTAAAGAGGGGCGCCGATGCGCCCCTCTGTCGATGATGTATCTGTACCCTAGCGGACGATTTCGTAGCAGGGCACATACTGGCTGCCCGGCAGCTTCATCCGCTGCTGCTTGACGAAGCTCTCCAGCAGCTTGTCCATCAGGTGCATCAGCTCCTTGTCGCCGTGCAACTTGAAGGGGCCTTTCTTCTCGATGGCGCGAATGCCCCCTTCCTTGACGTTGCCAGCGACGATGCCGGAGAAGGCACGACGCAGGTTGGCGGCCAGCAACTGGGGCGGCTGGTTGCGGTGCAGATCCAGACTGGCCATGCTGGCGTGATCCGGTTCGAAGGGGAGCTGGAACTCCGGCTCAATCTTGAGGGACCAGTTGAAGGAGTAGGCATCGCCGACCGATTTGCGGTATTCGCGGATTTTCGGCATCGCCTCTTTCATCACCCGGGCCACTTCCGGCGCATCGCCGACAATGATCCGGTAGAGCTTGGTCGCCGGTTCACCGAGGGTCGCCTTGATGAAGTCGTCGATGGCACGGAAGTAGTCGGCACTCTCTTTCGGGCCGGTCAGGATGATGGGCATCGGCTGCCGCTCGTTGGCCGGATGCATCATGATGCCGAGCAGATAGAGCAGCTCTTCGGCGGTGCCGACCCCGCCCGGGAAGATGATGATGCCATGGCCCAGACGCACAAAGGCTTCCAGCCGTTTCTCGATATCCGGCAGGATAACCAGCTCGTTGACGATGGGGTTGGGCGGTTCGGCCGCAATGATGGAAGGCTCCGTGAGGCCGATGTAGCGGCCGTTGCGCACCCGCTGTTTGGCATGGCCGACGGCGGCCCCCTTCATCGGGCCCTCCATGGCGCCAGGGCCACAGCCGGTACAGATGTTCAGCTCACGCAAGCCCAGCTCGCTGCCCACGGCGCGGGTGTACTGGTACTCGATCTCGTTGATGGAGTGGCCACCCCAGCAGACGATCAGGTTGGGATCGGCGCCGGGCAGGATCACCTTGGCGTTGCGCAGAATGGCGAACACCACGTTGGATATATGAGTGGAGTTGGTCAGATTGACCTGGCGGTTGGACTCGAGCTGATTGGAGACATAGAGAATGTCGCGCAGCACCGAGAAGAGGTGCTCCTGAATGCCGCGAATGATCTCGCCATCGACAAAGGCGTGCTCGGGGGCATTGAACAGTTCCAGCTTGACCCCGCGCTCGCGCCGGATCACATGAATATCGAACGATTTGAAGCGCTCCAGGATCTCCTTGGAGCTGTCGGTATGGCTACCGGAATTGAGCACTGCCAGCGAGCAGTTGCGAAACAGTTGATAGATATCGCTGGAGGCTGTCTGCTTGAGGCGATCCACCTCAAGCTGTGACAGCAAATCCATGCTGCCGACGGGATTGATGTGCGTAATCATAGGTTCCCCTTTACTCACTTGTTATCGTTGTGTTTTTCCCTGGGGAGAAAAGGGGACGCTATGTTGCATCCCCTGAGATCGATAGTAGTGGTAACAGAGGGTAGAGGGAAATAGGGCGACGACTGTTCGCTGTTTTTTTAGCCGCTTGTCAGGCCAGTGTCACTTGATCCCGACCGGTGTGCTTGGAGTGGTAGAGCGCCTTGTCCGCCCGTTCAAACACATCTGACGGGTTGTCCCCATCCTTGAACAGGGTTGCGCCGATGGAGATGGTGATCTCCACCTTGGCATCGCGAAAACGGAACGGGATGCTCTTGATGGTCTGGCGCAGGGTCTCCAGCGGCTTCTGGAACTTGTCCGGGTTAATGTTGGGCAACAACACCACGAACTCTTCCCCACCAAAACGGGCGATGAAGTCGGTGTCACGCAGCGCGCTTTGCAGCGCCTTGGCGACCACTTTCAACGCCTTGTCACCCGCCATATGGCCGTAGTTGTCATTGATGTTCTTGAAGTGATCGATGTCGATGATCGCCATGCAGAGCGGAGTGCGGTAACGAAGCCAACGTTTGTACTCCTGCTCCAGCCGTTCATCGAGGGCGGCCCGGTTGTGTACCTGGGTCAGGCTATCGAGGAACAGCTTGTGTTTTTGAATGGTCAGCCGCTTCTTGTACTCGGCGGTCTCCTCCTTCATCAAGCGCAGCTTGGACTCCATGGTGGAGAGGCGGGTGAGCAGGTGACGCTCTCGCGCCGCCGTACTGTCACGCTCTTGCAGCAGCAGGTTGATGGCGCCCATATGGCCGGAGATGGCGCGCTTGAGCGCATCGATGGAGTTATGGCTGGCCAGGGAGTGATCGATCGCCTGCAACTCGTTGACCAGCGCCTCACGGGTCTCTCGGGTTTCGTTTTGCAGCGCACGCCCCTCATCGAGGGATTCGGTAAACCCGACATGTACTGCGGAGAGGCTCTCGTTGAGGGAGCTGAGGAAGGCGCGGGAGGCTTTGCGCTCCTCACGGGTGCCTTCGATGATGAGCTCGATCACCTGCAGGCAGGTTTCCGCCAGCAGGGCAGGGTTGATCCCGATCAGCAGTTGGCGGCGAATGTCGCTCAGGCTCTCGCCGATGGCGCCGGCAAAGTCGAGTTCGGTGATAAGCCGCTGCAGCTCATCGGCGATGCGGGCGTGATCCTTGAGATCAAACGGGTCGACATCGGGTTGGCCATCGTTGCTGGCAGTATCGCTTTCTTGTTGAGTTGCACCTGACGGTGCCAACAGGGGCTGACTTGGCAGCAGCTGGATCTTGATCGCCTGCTGGTAGAACTCCAGCAGCTTGATCACCTTCTTCTGGTGATCGGCAATGCCGTAACCGACCGGACTTGCCAGAAATTCCTTGAGGGACTTGCGGGTCTCTTCCGGGAAGCCCTTGATGTTTTTCAGCTGTTTGGAACCAAGCTCGATGGCGGTCTGGGTCAGGGTGATCGACTCTTCCAGCGCATTGCTGTGCTGCTGCAGCAGTTTTTCAATGGCCAGCAGGTCGGCGTCCATCGAGGTAAATGCGGGATTGTTATCCAGTTTCTGTTTGAGCTTGGCGAAGCGATTGTCCAGCTCGCGGTCGAAGCCACGGCAGGAGAGCATCAACTTGTTGATAAACTGGATGCCGCGAGCACGCTCTGCATCGGAAAACGACAGCACGCCGTCGAGTTCCAGCTGTTTCTGCTGAAGGGATTCCCTGAGTCTTGCCAATTGTCCTGCTACGGCAGCGATGTCATTCATTATCAGGTCGCCCTGTTGTCATTATTGTTTTTGGTGTTGGATAGCAACAGTGGTCGAACCTGGTTTCGATCCTCGCCTGTTATCTACATTATTTCCTAGTGGTTATCGGCTGCCGGCTTCCTTGCAAGGCTGGGCCAATTAACCCATTGCTTTTCATGAGAAGAATTGACTTTTACCAGTCCCTTGTCAATTGCCATCAGGCCGCATTGCCACACATCTCCATTAAAAAATGCCGCTTGTTGGCAATCGATCGCCGCGAGCTCCAACCAGGCGTTTTGCTGGCATTTTTCACTGAGCTGAATGGCTCCCGACAGGGCGAGATAGCAGAGGTCAAACAGGCCATTGTGATCGAGCGCGGTCGCCGCTTTCGGCAGGAAGGGGTGACTGACAATCCCGAGGCTGATCTGGCGATCCAGCGGATAGTTGCAAGGGTAGGCGGCGATGGCGGTCAGCAGGTCTCCCGCCAGTTGATGCAGGTTGGTGACGTGGCGCTGTGGCACCACATAGAGCATGTGTCCTTCACGCAAGTCATAGATACGGCCATCTTGCGGGGTCAGGGTGTCCATATAGGCACCGAAGGCCTGCTCGATTTCTCTGCTGACCTGATAGCCGTGGCGCTCCAGCGTGTTGACCAGGAAAGGCACACGGAACAGCAGATAGTGCAGCTTGTCATCGAACTCGCTGGAGGGTTGTTCACTGAGGTACCAGCGATCCGATTTCAGCTGGCGCTTTGCCATCTCCCGCGGCCAGCGGTTCATCAGCCGCTGCCAGTTGGCCAGCCCCGAGCGTGGCTCGATCAGCAGGGCCTCATTGGTCCGTTTCAGTTGCAGGCGGGCAGTTCGCAGCTTGAGCCAGAGGGTGAAGAAGAGGTAGATAAAGAGCGCCAGCAGCAGGCTGGTGGTGATGCTCGACCAGAGATAGCGCTCCTGCTGATGTTGGCTGTTGTTAAGCCGCTGCTCCAGCTCCTTGATATGTTGTACCCGCTCGACCTGGACATAGTTGTCGCGGATCGCCGCCTGCTCCATGGCTTGCTCCTGCTGGCGCACCTCTTCGCCAAGACGGTGGAAGCGCTTGTAGCTGTCGAGAGCCTGACGCAGATACCCCTTCTGCTCATAGGCCAGCGACAACAGGCGGAATACCTCGTACTGACGGCGGGTATCGCCGAGCTGATTGGCCAGCGCACGGGCGTTCTCCAACTGCAGAATGGCGATGGCGGCCTCCTGCTTTTTCAGATAGAGCTCGCCGAGCAGCAACAGGGTATCGATCAGCGGCTCTTTGGCATCGCTCAGCTCATGGGACTGACTGGCCGCATTGAGGTAGTTGCTGGCCAGCGAGAGGTTGCCGCTTTGCAGGTAGGTTTTGCCGATTTCGTATTTGAGCAGGGAGGCTTGCGGTCGGTTGCTCCCTTCATCGAGCAGATCCAGCGCATTAAAGAAGTAGACCAGCGCCATATTGAGGTCGCCCTGCTCGCGGTTGAGTCGCGCCAGCACCATCAGGGAGTCGCACAGCAGGGAAGGGTTGCCGATGGAGTGGAAGTAGTTGGCCGCCTCATTGGCATACTGCAGCGCTTTCTGTGGTTCCTGCTCCTGCTGATAGAGTTTCACTATCTGGTTCGACAGCAGGCCAAGAAAGAGCGGATCATTGAGGCTTTTGGCCTGTTGCTGGGCATCTATATATTCTCCCAGTGCCAGCTGTGGCTGCTGCAGCGCGCGATAAAGGTCGCCGCTGATGGCGCTGACCCAGGCACTGGCGAGGGGATTGGGGGTCTTGGCGGCCCAGATCCGCGCATCTGCCAAGTGGGCCTTGGCATCATCGAAGTGCTGGTTCTCGATGTCGTAGCTGGTGCGTTGCAGGCGGCCATAAATCTGCAGCTGGCTCTGCTTGAGCGTGGGGACGGCCAGCTGTTCGTCCAGTTGATCCATCAGGGCGCGGCTGGTGCTCTGGTTATCCGGTTTGAGGGCCTGGCTGCGGATCTTGAGATAGAGGCCGTGGGCCTTGAGTTCCGGTTGCCGCTCTTTGTCTGCCAGCGCCATCGCCTTGTCGAGCGCTTGCTGGGTGGCCTGATATTGACCCAGTTGCAGCAGACACTCCCCTTTGAGCAGATGGGCGCCTATAGTCTGGGCCGCCGTGCTGTAACTCAGGATGGGCTCGCGATAACCGAACTCCTGGCGATTGCTGATGATTTGCTGGGGATTATTGGCTGCGCGCGTCAGGAAGGCGGTGGTGATCTGGACGCATCTGGCAGGATCGGTCAGTACCATCGATTGCGCTTGTTGCAGATCGATAGAGAGTTGCTCCTTGTCCAGATCCAGATTCGGAGCTGACAGGGAGGACATCATCATGGCCAGAAAAAACAGTTGATTCATTGGATTAAGGACGGCGCAGAGGTGTTGGCATGTTATCCAAGCCCCCCCCTGCGAGTCCAGCGTTTACTGTGGTTTGCTGGTGGCCGGCAAGTGGGTTTCGTCTGGATTTTATTATCCAGCCCCCTTATCACAGCTGCGTAAAGCATCGATCGAAACCTTTTTGCCAGTCATGGAGGGCTGTGTGACTGCCCTCTCTGTCGCAACTCGACTTTATTGGCGGATCAGACGCAGGTTGGCGGGCACGGCTTCGAAATTGGAGCGGAACGGGTTGATGTCGAGGCCGCCGCGACGGGTATAGCGGGCATAGACGGTCAACTGCTCAGGCTGGCAATAGTGTTTGAGGTCGATAAAGATCCGCTCGATGCACTGCTCGTGGAACTCGTTGTGCTGGCGGAACGAGATGAGATAGCGCAGCAGCTTCTCCCGATCGAGTTTCGGCCCCTTGTAGCGGATCACCACAGAGCCCCAGTCGGGCTGGCTGGTGACCAGACAGTTGGATTTGAGCAGGTGGCTGTGCAGGGTCTCTTCTACCTGTTCGCTACCGGCTGCCCCTTGCAGCAGGGACGCATCAAACTCGTAATTGTCTACCTCGATATCCTGCTCATCGATGCACTCGCCAGGCAGCAGGGCAATCTGGTGCGGCGCCTTGTCGAGGGGGAACAGGGTCACCTTGACGGTCTCGCCCGCACAGGCACTCAGATCCTTGGTCAGCATGGCGGCGACTGCCTCTATAGAGTCGCAACGGGTCTGGTTGAAGGAGTTGAGGTAGAGCTTGAAGGATTTGGATTCGATCAGGTTCGCACTGGTGGCCGGGATGGTCACTTCACCCACCGCCACCATCGGCTTGCCCTTGGCATTGAGCCAGGAGAGCTCATAGAGGGTCCAGACATCGCAACCGTTAAAGGGCAGGTCATCGCCCAGCTGGAGATCATTCCGGTTCAGGCTACGTGGAACCGGC
This sequence comes from Aeromonas sp. Lyrl_2, assembly GCF_051948815.1. Lineage (NCBI taxonomy): Bacteria > Pseudomonadati > Pseudomonadota > Gammaproteobacteria > Aeromonadales > Aeromonadaceae > Aeromonas > Aeromonas sp. Lyrl_2. The sequence goes on along the minus strand of NZ_JAYJLJ010000001.1, from coordinate 77,003 downwards.
TGTAGCAGGGAGGGGGTGTACTGGCTGATGTAATCGGATTGCTGGCCCAGGCTCAGGCCGGTCAGGGCGCTGGCCCCGGCGTATCTATCTTGTTTGCTCACAGGGTTGCTCACGTAATGTGCTCATGATGAGTGGAATGAAACGGGCCATTGCTGGGCCGGATGGTTGCAGCCGTTTGGCTTGGGCGTCGGCCTCTCTGTATCCCGGGTTCTGTTTCCCGGGTCACTAGGTAGGGCTGGCAACCTTGTCTGTTACCGGGTTTGGTGGTGCAATAGCGGACTTTGCCAGCAATTGTGGGGATTTTCGATGTCGGATCAAGTTTTGTCTGCCCTGGAGCACTTTTTTGCCCGCTGGCAACGGGATGGCGAGGCCAGACGAGGCCTGCCCCTGTGCGAGTGGGAGGCGGACTGGCGTTCCCCCTGCCAGCTTGGTGAGCCTGCCGATGGTCGAGTGGCCTGGCGTCCTCATCATCGCCCCGAGCCCGCCGATTTTACGGCCATGGCCGATGCCCTCGAGCTGACAATTCATCCCAGCGCCATTGCCCTGTTTGGCCACTGGTTCAGCCGCCCTGTGCCCTGCCTCTTCAAGGGGCTGCGCCTTGAACTGATCTTGCCGTGGAACGAGGCGGATCTCGACCTGCTCAAGGAGAACCTCATTGGCCATCTGCTGATGTTGCGCAAGCTAAAGCGAACCCCCTCCATCTTTATTGCCACCACCCGCAACGAGATGACGCTCATCTCGCTGGATAACGAGAGTGGTCAGGTGTGGCTGGAGTGGCTCGATTCCGGCCGCCGTCTGACGTTGGCGCTCTCCTTGCCGGCGTTTCTGGAACGGCTTGAGACGTTGCCGCAATAGCACCTGCTCGAGCCAAGGTTACCCATCGGAACGAAAAGAGCCTTGCCATGCGGCAAGGCTCTTTTTTATGGCATCGCGTACAGGGAACGCGCTTAATCCTTGAAATCCCAGGAGAGGTTGGAGACCAGACGGCAGCTGTCGCACTTGAAGTCGAAGATCTCGTGCAGTGGCTCTGCCAGCGCCCACTCACCGCCACAGCTGGGACAGGGGCGCGCCTTCTCCTCGGCGGCGCTCAGCCCGCCCACCCGATAGAGGTAGTAGTAGGTGGGGATGCCGCTCAGCACTTCCAGCCGTTTGGCCAGATCGCTGCCGCGCCGGTAGAGGCGGCTGCCCACTTCGCCGATTTCGTGCAGCGCCGCATGTTCGGCGATGGAGCCGTTCATCTGCAACTGATCGCACGCCTCCCAATCCTCCTGCCACTTGATGATCTGCTTCTGATCGCCGTTGGCGACCGCGGGCAGTTGGTAGAGCGGAATGGGGGCGAAGTGGTCGCCACAGCGCAGCGGCGAGCAGGTGTGCAGGAAGCTGGTGTAGAGCAGCATCCAGCTCGGCCGCTCGCCCTGCTGGCCGCAAGGGTCGGTGCTGTCGGAGAGCAGATCCGCCCCCTGCAGCTGGAGTTTGGGCGCCAGCAGCCCGGCCTGATTGAGCTGCTGTTCGGCCAGTTTGACCTGCTCGCTCTGGTTGTCGGGGTGCAGGCTATCCTGCTCCGGGCAGACCACCCGACTGACGAAATAGCCCTCATGCATGCTGGTGGGGAACTCCCGCCCGAGGATCTGGCCCTGATAACGCAGCATGTCGAGGTAGTTGACGATGGCCCGCTCGGCGTCGCCAAGGGAGGTATCGCGGTAACACTCAAAGCAGAGTTCGACAATATACATGGTTCAGCCTTGCCCCTGCTGGAGGAGCTGGTAGGTCAGGCGATCCACCTTCTGTTCGATGCGCGTGAGCTGTTCGGCGAGTTGCTGCAGGGTGAGCTCCGGTGCAGGCTGGGGGGCTGCCTCTTGCTGGATCTCGCTCTCGGCGGTCGCGACGGGCTGCTGCTTCCACTGGCTCAGCACTTTCAGCAGCTCGGCCATCGGCACGGGCTGGGTGAGGCGGGCCTTGATCATGGCGGTGGTGGGCGTCAGGCCCTTGGCGGCCAGCTCGTTGGCAATTCGGATGATCTCGTGGGCGGACATAAGCATGCTCTGGGTGAGAAGGGGGGATCGATATCGGGGCGGGATCTTAACCAAAGCTGGCAGGGGAGGAAAGGGGCGGGCGGCTTAGCGGGGCTGGCGCAGCATCACATCGAGCTGGTCGATCGCCTCGCACCAGTCGGAGTCGTTCCACAGGGCATCGCGCAGAAAGCTGGCCTGGGCGGCGTTCCAGAAACCGGCCTCCGGCAGCAGGGTTTCATTGTCGAGGTGATGGTCGTGCACAAAGCGGTGCAGGCTCAGCTCGTCGTTGGCCATCCCGAGCTGGGCAAACAGGGCTGGCAGATCGTGGACAAGGGGTTCCATCTCGTCTCTCCCTTTGTTTAATCCCTGAGATTATAGACAGGCACAGCCATCGGGCGCAGAGACGAGATTGGAGATCAGGCAGAGGGGATGCGATGGGGGGGCAGATCAACGCCCACGACGTGCAGCCCCTGCATCTTGAGGGTGCCCTGATAGTGGCTCTCGCCATCGCTGGAAAATTCAAACTGATAGTGGGTCAGCAGCCGCAGGGGATTATGTGCCAGCTCCCGCCGATGGCGAGCCAGTGACAGCAGTTGCAGATCATGGTGCTGGCAGTAGCGGCGCATATATTGCCAGGCCACTTCTGCCTGTTGGCGTTGCAGCCAGAACAGGCCGGCAACGGCAATCAGCAACAAAATTCCGAGCATCTCTCCCATAGGCGGGCTTCCTTATCGTGATGTCGATAACCGGGAGTCCTGCTCGGCACTCCCGATCTCCTTTTCAATTTCCCGCCGTGTTGCCTCGTGGCGTGAGGGGGAGGCGAGGGATCAGGCCGAGGCAAACAGACGGCCGATGGCCTTGCCCAGCGCATCGCTGCGCTCGGGGTCGCGCAGTCTGGCCAGCATATCATTGCGCAGGGCCGGTAAAGTGACCAACTCGGCAAAAACCTGATTGAAGAACTGGGTCGGTTGCAGTGCCAGCTGTTCCAGATAGTGGCTGAGCAGATTGGCATCTTTCAGATCGGGCCAGAGCCGGCCCGCAATGGCGAGCAGCAGCGCCGGGCTTGGCTGGGTTTGCAGCAGGGTCAGCAGCTTGTTGGTGCGCAAGGTGCTGCCGGGGCAGGAGGCCATAGCGCGGCAGAGGTAGGCCAGGGTCTCCGGGTTGGGGGCGGCGCACTCCTGCTCCTTGCCGATCCGCTCGAGCAGGGCGCCTTGTACTGCTGGCGGCAGCGGGGCGTTTTCAAGGCTCTGGCAGAGGGCATAGAGCGGCTCTTGCGGCAGTTTGGGCAGTGCCTTACAGATCAGCGCCAGATTGCGCTCATCATGCAGTCGCTCGGCCAGATCGGCAAAGCCCTGCAGCCCCAGCGTCTGCCAACCGGTGTCGTTGGGGGCGGCCAGATAGTGGCAGAGGGCATCGTAATAGGCAGAAGGGGCCTGTTCCAGCTGGCGCGCCAGCTTGGCATGCAGACTGGCCATCTTGGCCTCCGCCGGGCGGAAGGTGTAGGGGTTGTCGGCCAAGCGCTGGGCTTTTTCCTCGTCCAGATCGCCGGTCAGCTTGTAGCCCAGGGTCTCCACCACCTGATCCATGAACAGCTTGGGGCCATTTGACATCAGCAAGCCGCGCTCATCGAGGGCGAATTTGAGGAACCAGAGGTAGTGGCGAGACTCGCTCGGCTGGAAGAAGTGCACACCCAGCCAGGCGTGCTGCTGCAGCGGCCAGGGGTAGGGCTCCTGCTGCTGTTCGATGCGGACAAAGGTATCGCTTGCCAGTGACCGCACCTGGCGGCCCATGTCAAACAGCTGGAACTGGGTGCCAGCCTGAGTCAGAAATTCGGTCAAGGTATTGATGGCAGTAGGCGTCGCAGACATGGTGAGATCCGGCTAATGGTGATGCGGGCCGATTATAAGGCCCTTGCCGAGGATAGCCAGTGGCAGCAGACGTGCGCTGCGGCAGATATCAACATGGCAGCTATGCGGGGGGAGGTGTATAGTATCGCCCTTTTTTAACGGCGGCAGGCTGCGCTGGCTGCCGTGTATGTCGTTGACCCGGCTGAACCGCCGGTGCTGTGCGACTGAATGTATCGGCATCCTGGCTGGCCCTGTCGGGTCGGCGGATCAATTTGTGGTTATGAGGAAGAGAGCGAGATGAATCAATATTTGCTGGTAGCTGGCCTGTTGGGGGAACTCACCGCCGAGTTGCAGCGCCTTGAGCGCTGGCAAGCTGACCATCCCGGTGACGAAGCCCTGGCAAGCACCCTGCCTTTTTGTGTCGATACCCTGAGCTTTGATCAGTGGCTGCAGTTCGTGCTGATCCCGCGCATGGAGCAGCTGGTGATGTTGCAGGCGCCGCTGCCCACCAGCGTCTCCCTCTATCCCATGGCCAGCGAAGTCTACAAAGAGGATCTGGCCGAGGCAGAAGCGTTGCTGCGCCTGATCGCCCGCTTCGATCTGCTGCTTTCCGGCAAAGTGATTGAACAATGATGCCAGATCAAACCCGAGAAGAGAGTGACCTGAAGCCGACCCTGCTCTATCAGGATGAGTGGCTGGTGGCGGTCAACAAGCCGTCCGGTCTACTGGTGCACCGCAGTTGGCTCGACAAGGGCGAGACCCGTTTTGCCATGCAGATGACCCGGGATCTCATCGGTGGTCGCCATGTCTATCCGGTGCATCGCCTCGACCGACCCACCTCCGGTGTGCTGCTGTTTGCGCTCGATCCGGTGATTGCCCGCGCACTGACCGAAGCCTTTACCCAACGTCAGGTGCACAAGGAGTATCTGGCATTGGTGCGTGGCTGGGCGCCCGAGCAGGGGGTGATCGACTATCCCCTCAAGGAGCAGCTGGACAAGATTGCCGATGCCATGAGCAACCCGGATCGCCCGGCGCAAGATGCCGTCACCACCTTCCGGCGCTTGCATCAGGTTGAGCTGCCCCACGCGGTCTCCAAGAAGCACCCTACCAGTCGCTACAGTCTGGTCAGATTGTTCCCGAAGACCGGCCGCAAGCATCAGTTGCGCCGCCATATGGATCATCTGTTCCATCCTATTGTGGGCGACACCACCCACGGGGATGGGCGCCACAACCGTTTCTTTCGCGAGCACTTCGGCTGCGAACGGCTGCTGCTGGTGGCCCGCACCCTGAGCTTTACCCATCCGGTGCTCAAAGTGCCGATGCGGATCCAGGCGCCGCTCGGTCAGGATGTGTTGCGCCTGTTTGCCGAGCTGGGCTGGCCCGCCAGCGAGAGCGACTACTAAGCGCCTGATCCTTAGCCCTGAATCGGTGGCATCTGACGCCAGCTTGCTGATAGAGTTGCTAAAAGAGTGACTCAAGCAGGGAGCGGAGAATGGCGCAGATCGATATCGTGGTAGGAACTGTCTATGGCGCAGCCATGCTGGTGGCCGAGACCTTGGCAGATGAGCTGGAACGCAAGGGGCATCACTGTACCCTGCACGAAGAAGCACGGCTGGCGGACATCGACCCCGGCCGTTTTTTATTGCTGGTCAGTGCCACCACCGGGCAGGGGGACATTCCTCCCAATCTGCAGCACTTTGCCAGCGAGCTGGCTGACAAGGCGCCCTGGCTCAAGGGGCTGCGATATGCCCTGATTGCCATGGGCGACAGCAGCTATGACCATTTTTGTGGCGCGGGCCGTCGGCTGGACGGGTTGCTGCAAGAGCTGGGCGCCACGCGAGTGATTCCCCCGCTGGAGCTAGATGCTACCGTGCACGATGAACCCGAACAGGTGGCACTCAGCTGGCTGAAAAAGTGGGATATTCAGCCCTGAATATTCTCTGAAAAAGAGCCATATCAATCCCCTGATCCTTAACCGGCAGGGGATTGTTATTTGCACAAATGTCATCTCACTCAGCAAGCATATTTCCCACTCTTATTGTCGATAGTGGCGGAGGGATATTTTCCCCTTTTGGCATTCCATCGGCGTAATGGTTTCAAGCGCACCGCAGACCCATCGTCCAAATAAAAGTTCAATCTTGAAAGCGATCTCAGTCATGTTTTTGTCATTCGAACGTAAAATAATGACTTTGGTTCAGTCGCGAATTAATTGCTGGTAACGCTTTCAGATTCGTTTTAATTGCTGGTTTTGTGGTCTTGTTGGTCATATATTGCCTTTTGGGTCGTTTTTTTACCTGCTTGTGTTGTGGCGATCGTTTGCCGAGCGATTTGTCGCCATTTTGTGAGTCGCTTCATATTTGTCGTGAAATACGCTCCCTATAATCAACCTCGGTTATCACCAACAGGATTACATGGTGATAAGAAGTTGAATATTCAGGATCACACTCCTCACTGCGGGAAATAAGGAATATGACAATGAAAATGAAGTGGCTCCCGATTGCAGCAGCTGTTACTGCCGCCCTGGCTTCCCAAGCCGCCTTTGCCGTAGATTTCCATGGCTATATGCGTTCCGGTATCGGTGTTTCTGATAACGGTGACATGCAGATTAATGCGAAAAATAAAGTAGGTCGTCTGGGTAACGAAGATGACACTTATGGAGAGATCCAGCTGGGTCAAGAAGTCTACAACAAGAATAATCAAACTTTTTATGTAGACTCCATGTTTACCATGAAGACCGACTTCCAAAGCCGTGATTGGGAGGACACTGCTAGCGATTCATCCAACTTCGCACTGCGTCAGTTCAACGTTCAGGCTAAAAACCTGTTTGGTGGGAATGAAACCCTATGGGCCGGTAAGCGCTTCTATCAGCGTCATGACATTCATATCTCCGATACCTACTACTGGGATGTCTCCGGCGCCGGTGCTGGTGTAGAAAATATTGAGGTTGGTCCGGGCAAGCTCTCTGTCGCTGTTACTCGTAATGACCCATGGGAAGCAGTGACTGGCACTAAAGATACTATCGATACCAACGTGTTCGATATTCGTTATGCTGGCATTCCTCTTTGGACTGACGCTTCTCTTGAAGTCGGTTATGACTTTGCTATGGCAAACCCGACTGACGAGCAAGATAAGCTGAACCCCAATATCAATGATGGTCATATGTTGACAGCTGAACTGACCCAGTCAATGTTGGGTGGTTTCAACAAGACTGTTGCTCAGTACTTTATGGATGGTCTGGCTGCTCAAGGTGTGAGCTATGGTTCTGGTTCAGGGAGCGGCCTGCAGTCCAATTCCAGCAGTGGTGATGGCTTCCGATTGATCAACTGGGGTGTGCTGCCAGTTGGTGACAAAGTTGAATTTGGCCACCAGCTGATTTATGCGCAGGCTAAAGACTTTACTGAATGGGGCACTCAGTACGAGGACAAGGATACTTTCTCTGTTGTTGTTCGTCCGATGTACAAGTGGAATGATGTCATGAAGACCATCGCTGAGGTGGGTTACTTCAAAGATCATGAAACTAAGAAAGGCGCAAGTGAAACCTCTACTGATGGTAGCAAGTATACACTGGCACAAGCTTGGTCTGCAGGCTCAGGTTTCTGGGCTCGTCCTGAAATCCGTGTTTTCGCCTCCTATGTACAGCAAGATGGTCAATTCCGTGCTGACAGCAACGGTGTTAAGCAAGACAACGCTTGGAACTTCGGTGTACAAGCCGAAGCTTGGTGGTAATCTCTCCATCACCTGATTTCAAGTCGCCCCCGCTTGTCGGGGGCTCTTTTTTTCTAGATGGCGTGTAGGGTAGGCAGATGAAATATAGCAAGGTAGCGTTGACGATTTTGTGTTCCACTCTGATGACGGCCTGTGCGTCGCTTGAGGCAACGGTGGCTCCCACTCAGGAGTACAAGGGTATCCTCGATAGCCGTGCCAGTGCACTCCAGCAACTCGGCACAGCTACAGTATGTTGCAGCAGTATCAATGAGTTGCAGTATCAGCCGTTGGCTGCTGAGCAGAAAAGAGTGGTTGCCATAGATGGCAGCTCTCCGGCGTTCAACTTCCCGGAAGGCAAGAGCTATTATGCCGCCTTCAAATTACCGAGCAATTCTGGTGATCTCAAGATCACGGTTGCTGGGCTGATTGACAAGACGTTGTTTAACCCAACAGTGTTGCTGCTGGATTCCCAGTTCAAGCCGACCCGCACAATCGGTGCCAACATCATTACCTACAAACCTGCGCGTATGTTGGATGGCGATCGGGTTGAAGGTGTCTTTACCATCGACCGTTCCTATGTCGGCAATCCGAACAATGAAACCTATATGGTGATTTACACCACTCAGGCTACTTTGAGTCAGACTACCCAAGCCATGAGCCCTTCCAAGATGATGGCAAAATCGATGAGTGTGCAGGATTATGGCGCCAAAGATCCGCTGATCCCGCACTCGGCTTGGGGTGTCGTCACACTTGATGTGGAAGATCTGAGTGCCAGTGCGCTGGGGGATAACTTCTACAAGCCGGTTTACCAGGAAGCGATCGATGCCAATACACCGATCGTGGATACGACACCAAACAAGCTGGTTGTGCCAGTTGCTACCGCTGCTACCGCTGCAACTTCAGTGGCTGGGGCAACCGTCGCCAAACCTGCTCCTGCCATGTTGAGTGAAACTGAAGCCTTCTACCAGAGCCAGATCGAAAAATCGGTCAAGGCGGGGGATATCGACAAGGCGATGAAGCTGGTGAACGAGGCCGAGCGGGCTGGTTCAACCAAAGCAAAAAGCGTGTTTATTGATGCGGTCAAGCGGTCGCAAAAATAGAATAATACGACCATTTACTGGTCAGATATATTTATTGAGGCCTCCCTTGTTGGAGGCCTTTTTAATCGGTAGACTGTAATAAATAAAAATCATGCCGTTACATTTGGTTACAGTGGGTTTCTATTTGATATAAATGGCATTGTTAAAATACAAAGTGAAACTGCAATTTATATATTTTTGTAATAGAGTGATAATGCAGATTATTAACTTATATTAGTGTTGTTTTTTAGCTGCTAAACAAGTTGTGATCTTCCCTCCAAATTCAATATTCCCCCGCCTTCGAAAGCAGCAATTTATGACCCGCTGGGTTATATTCTGATGGTCAAAATAAACAAGCCCGACTCGAAGATATCTGAATGAATCAGTGCTTATTTCATCCAGATAGATCGTTCAGGGACGACAATCCATTCAGGAGCGCACACAATGTTCAAAAATGCTTTTTCTAATCTGCAAAAGGTTGGTAAGGCGCTGATGCTGCCAGTATCAGTCTTGCCAGTCGCAGGTATTCTGCTGGGGGTGGGTGCTGCCCACTTCAGCTGGATGCCGGAAATTGTCTCCCAATTGATGGAGCAAGCCGGTGGTTCCGTATTTGGCCAGATGGCCCTGCTGTTCGCAGTGGGTGTTGCTCTGGGCTTTACCAATAACGACGGTGTATCCGGTCTGTCAGCCATCGTTGGCTACGGCATCATGGTCGCAACCCTGAAGGTCATGGCACCTGTGATGGGTGTTGAAACCATCGAAACCGGCGTGCTGGGTGGTATCCTGGCCGGTGGTATCGCTGCCTGGGCGTTCAACCGTTTCTACAAGATCCAGCTGCCAGAGTACCTGGGCTTCTTCGCGGGCAAACGTGCCGTACCCATCATCACCGGTTTCCTCTCCATCGGTCTGGGTGTGATCCTGTCCGTGATTTGGCCGCCAGTGGGTGGCGCCATCGGTGCCTTCTCTGACTGGGCTGCCAACCAGAACCCGGTACTGGCCTTCGGTATCTACGGCGTGGTTGAGCGCTCCCTGATCCCGTTCGGTCTGCACCACATCTGGAACGTACCGTTCTTCTATCAGGCTGGTACCTGCGTCAACGGTGCCGGTGAAACTGTTCACGGTATCATGACCTGCTTCCTGACTGCAGATGACGCTTCCCGCGCTGCCGGTAACGGCTTCGGTCAGCTGGCTGGTGGCTATCTGTTCAAAATGTTCGGTCTGCCTGCTGCTGCGTTCGCCATTGCTCACGCTGCCAAGCCGGAAAACCGCGCCAAGATCGTTGGTATCATGGCCTCTGCAGCCCTGACCTCTTTCCTGACCGGTATCACCGAGCCGATTGAATTCTCCTTCCTGTTCATCGCTCCGGTTCTGTACGCAATCCACGCTGTACTGGCTGGTCTGGCTTATGTGCTGACCAACTCTCTGGGTATCGTACACGGTCACACCTTCTCCAATGGCTTCATCGACTTCGTGGTGCAATCTCCGCGTGCCGACAACATGCTGCTGCTGGTAGGTCTGGGTCTGGTTTACGCGGCCATCTACTACGTGGTATTCAGCTTCGTTATCCGTGCCATGAACCTGAAAACCCCGGGTCGTGAAGACGAGACTGCTGAAGAGGCCGTTGGCCAAGGCAAAGACGAGATGTCTGCTGCTCTGGTTGCCGCCTTCGGTGGTAAAGAGAACATCGCTTCTCTGGATGCCTGCATCACCCGTCTGCGTGTTGGCGTGAAAGATGTTGCCAAAGTTGACCAGGCTGGTCTGAAGAAACTGGGTGCTGCCGGTGTGGTAGTGGCTGGTTCCGGCGTTCAAGCCATCTTCGGTACCAAGTCCGACAACCTGAAAACCGACATGGACATCTGGATGAAGAGCAACTAATTCTGTTGCCTGAATATCAGCGTGTTTGAAGAGGGAGGCGAAAGCCTCCCTCTTGCTATTTGTGGTTGCTTGTAGCGTGTCTCGGGGCTTGGCAGGGGTTGTGTTTTCCAAGGGGCGATATGTAACGGGTTGCCCAATGGTGGCCCAACAGCACAAGGTGGTGTGCTCCGCTCACCTTATCGCACGGCATTGCCAGATAACCCCATAGCCCCATAAAGCCAGCCAATAAAAAGAGCGCCACCTGGGCGCTCTTTTGTCGAGTCGAGGGGATTAGAGTTTCTCCAGATCCCGTTCGATTTCGCTGATCTTGTTCTGTACCACTTTCTCCAGATGGCGTAGGTCGCGCAGGATCTTCTGCTTGATGTCCGGGTCGGCTTGCTGATGGACGCCCTGGGTCAGGTTGTCCAGCTCGTCCACCACATACTTGAGGTTGGCGTTGATCTCGGTGACATCCTTGTACTCATGGGTACCGGAGTCGACCAGCATGGTCTTGCGCTGGCGGGGATATTTGAATTTGACACTTTTGGCGAAGAACTCGCCCTTCTGCTTCTTGAAGTAGATCTTGAGGATGTCATGGTTGGCCTCCTGGCGCAGGGTATAGCTGTCGACGGAGGCGGGATCCTGGATCCCCAGGCTCTTCAGATTCTCGTACATCAGGCTTCCTCGGTTTGAAACGATCCTGTCCCATCCATCTTAACCGATGCCTCATGGCTTGCCTGTGACAGGGGCGCCAAAATCAAAAGGGCGCCATAAGGCGCCCTTTGCATCACCGCAATGCTGATTACTCGTCGATGGAGCGCAGCAGGGCGTTGATGCCGACTTTGGCGCGGGTCTTGGCATCGACCTTTTTGACGATCACCGCCGCGTAGAGGCTGTACTTGCCGCATTTGGAGGGCAGGGAGCCGGAGACGACCACGGAGCCAGCCGGTACGCGGCCGTAGTGGATCTCGCCGGTTTCGCGGTCATAGATGCGGGTGGACTGGCCGATGAAGACGCCCATGGAGATGACGGAACCTTCCTCGACGATGACCCCTTCAACCACTTCGGAGCGGGCACCGATAAAGCAGTTGTCTTCGATGATGGTCGGGTTGGCCTGCAGCGGTTCCAGTACGCCGCCGATGCCGACGCCGCCGGAGAGGTGGACGTTCTTACCGATCTGGGCGCAAGAGCCGACAGTGGCCCAGGTATCGACCATGGTACCTTCGTCAACGAAGGCGCCGATGTTGACATAGGAGGGCATCAGCACGGTATTGGGGGCGATAAAGGAGCCTTTGCGGGCGGTCGCCGGCGGCACCACGCGCACACCCGCTTCCTTGAACTGCTCGGCGGTGTAGTTGGAGAACTTGAGGGGAACCTTGTCGTAGTACTGGGCATCGTCGCCCTTGATGATGCCGTTGTCGTTGATGCGGAAGTAGAGCAGTACCGCTTTCTTCAACCACTGATGGACAACCCACTCACCGGCAATCTTCTCGGCAACCCGTGCCTTGCCAGAGTCCAGCAGGTCGATGGCTTGCAGGATGGCGGACTTGGTGGCGCTATCTACGGAGCCCGGAGTAATGGTGTCGCGGCGCTCGAAGGCCGCTTCAATGATCTGTTGCAACTCGGTCATGACAGGTTTCCTTTAAAAAATTCTGTTTGTTGTATCACACTTTTCCGACTGTTTTTAAGGGGTTGACCGGAATTCTTCCGGCCAGCGGCCATTTCTTCATCAGGTGTGCGCCAACCAGTTGTTTGGCATGGCAAAAAACGCCCGACAACCAGCCTCTTTCGAATCACAACCCGCTTAATCCAGCACCGACTGCTGGGGGTTGAGCTGGTGTACCAGTCGCTCTTCCAGTTGTTGTTGCTGCTCGGTGGTCAATGGCTCGCCACCGAGGCTGGTCAGGCTGAAAAAGTCCTCGACCCGCTCGCCGAAGGTGGCGATTTTGGCGGCGTGCAGCGACAGGCCGCACTGCTGGAATACCGCGCCGATCCGCGCCAGCAGGCCGGGGGTATCGAGGGCGGTCAGCTCCATCAGGGTGTGGCGGCTCTCCCCTTTATGAGGCAGAAAGACCACCCGGGTCGGCACGCTGAACTGGCGGTGGCGCCGTGACAACGGCTTGTTGCGCAGCACCAGCTTGCCCGGCTCCTGCAGCGCCTTCTCCAGCGCCTTCTTGATGGTGGCGGTGCGGTTGGGGCTGATGGGTTCGCCGCTTGGCTCCAGTACCACGAAGGTATCGAGCACATAGTTGCTGCGCGAGTTCATGATCTGGGCGTCGTGGATGTTGAGGTTCTTCTGATCCAGCGCCGAGGCGACGGTGGCAAACAGATTCGGGGTATCGCGGCAGTAGATAAATACCTCGCTGCCACCGCGGGTCGGGTGTTTGCCGATGATCACCAGCGGAGCCGGATTGTCGCCATGCTCGATGATGTGGCGGCAGTGCCAGGCGATCTGTTCCGGGCTGTGACGCAGGAAGTAGTCGGCCTTGAAATCGGCCCAGAGCTGGTTGATCGCTTCTTCCGATACATCCCGCTGCGCCAGCAGTTGCTTGGCCTGCCGCTGGTTTTCGCGAATGCGCAGCCGCATGTCGGGCGGGTTCTCCAGCCCCTGGCGCAGCGCCTTCTGGGTGGCGAAGTAGAGTTCCCGCAGCAGGGTGCCCTTCCAGTCGTTCCACAGGGTATCGTTGGTGGCGCAGATATCGGCCACGGTGAGGCAGTAGAGCAGGTCGAGATGCTGCTCGTCGCGCACCTTCTGGGCAAAGTCGGTGACTACGTCGGGATCGTAGATATCGCGGCGCTGGGCGGTGACCGACATCAGCAGATGGTGGCGTACCAACCAGGCGACTAGTCGGCTCTCGTAGCGATCCAGACCGTGCAGCTGGCAGAACTCCAGCGCATCGACGGCGCCGAGTTCCGAGTGATCGCCACGCCGCCCCTTGGCGATGTCGTGGAACAGGGCGGCGATGCTGAGCAGCTCCGGTTTGCGCAGCCGGGTGAAGACCTCGTGGCAGAGCGGGTGGCTCTGGCGACTGGCCGGATTGGGGAACTGATGAATGTTCTTGAGCAGCCGATGTGTGTGCTCATCTACCGTGTAGGCGTGGAACATGTCGAACTGCATCTGGCCGACGATGAGGTTCCACTGCGGCAGATAGGCGGCGAGGATGCCGTATTTGTGCATCAGGGTGAGCGGCAGGCCGATGCCGTTGGGGTGGCGCAGCAGCGCCATAAAGAGGCGACGGCAGTCAGGCAAGTCCTGCAACCAGCAGTTGAGTTTGCGGCGCGCCTCGCGCAGTTGGCGCAGGGTGGCCGAGTGAATGCCCGCAATCTCGGGATGCTGGGCCATCTGATAGAAGAGGCGCAGGATAGCGGCCGGTTCACGGCTAAACAGCTCCGCATCCACCGCATCGATGAGGCGGCCACGGAGCTGGAACTCGTCGGAGAGGCGGCGCACATCCATGGCGGTGTTGCCGAGAATAGCCTCGTCAAACAGCTGCAGCAGCATCTCGTTGAGCTCGGAGACCCGCCGCACCGTCTGGTAGAAGCGCTTCATCATCTGCTCGACCGGAGTGTTGCCTTCCCCTTCGAACCCCAGCATCTGGGCCACGGTGCGTTGGCGATCGAACAGCAGGCGGTTATCTCCCTTGTTGATGGCCATGTGCAGGGCGAAACGCACCTTCCAGAGAAAATTCTGGCAGTCGAGCAGCTCGCGGTACTCGGCGCGGTTGAGAAAACCGTGGCTGGTCATCTCGAACAAGGTGGTGGCGCCGAAGTGGCGGCGGGCGACCCAGGCGAGGGTTTGAATATCCCGCAGGCCGCCCGGATTGCTCTTGAGATCCGGCTCCAGCTTGTAGGCGGTGCCGAGAAACTGCTGATGGCGCTCCGCCTGCTCCTGGCGCTTGGCACGAAAGAAGGCTTCGCTCGGCCAGAAGTGCTGGGGGCCGGTGGCCTCTTTCAGTTGCCGGAAGCCTTCCTGGCGACCTGTGATGTAGCGGGCCTCAATGAGGTTGGTGGCGACCGTGATATCGGCGCGCCCCTGCTCGAGGCACTCCGCCACGTTGCGCACCGCCTGACCCACCTCCAGCTTGAGATCCCACAGCAAGGTGATGAACTCGCCGATGCGCAGCCCCAGCACCTCGTCCAGCTCGTCGCCGTCATAGAGGATCAGCAGGTCGATGTCGGAGTGGGGGTGCAGCTCGCCGCGACCATATCCCCCCACCGCGATGAGGGTGAGGTCGCTCTTGTCGAAGCCGAACTTCTGCCACAGCCGGCAGAGCAGCTGATCCATGTATTCGGAGCGGGTGGCGACCAGCTCGATGATGTTGTCGCCGGCATCAAAACGGGCGTGCAGCCAGCCGAGAAAGCGGCTCAGGTACTCTTTGCAGTTGTCGCGAGTGAGCTGGTCATCGGGTAACAAATGGGGGGAAAGCAGGCTGGCGTCCATGGCATCTCACACACAGTGGCAGGCAAACGGCTGAAACAGAAGTAAAAACCCCGGCGCTTTGGAAGTTCAGGGCCGGGGTTCGATGTTAGCTGTGTTTGATGAAGCGGTCGATAGTGTCATCGGGGCGCAGGGTCAGCACCTCGCAGCCATCCTCGGTCACCAGCAGGGTGTGTTCCCACTGGGCGGAGTCGCCACCATCCTTGGTGGTCACGGTCCAGCCATCCTTCGGATTGACCTTGCAGTGATACTTCTTGCTGTTGACCATGGGCTCGATGGTGAAGCACATGCCCGCTTTCAGCTCCAGCTTGCCGCTGTTGCGGTAGTGGAGGATCTGCGGCTCTTCGTGGAACTCGGCACCGATACCGTGACCGCAGTAGTCACGCACCACGGAGAAACCGGCCTTCTCGACGATGGGCTGAATGACGGCCCCAATCTCGGTGATGCAAGCACCCGGGCGCACCTTCTTGATGGCAGCGTAGAGGCTCTCTTGCGCAACCTTGCAGAGCTGGCGGCGCAGCGGGGTGGTATCGCCCACGATGAACATGGCAGAAGTATCGCCGTGGTAGCCATCCTTGATGACGGTGATATCCAGATTAATGATGTCGCCATCGCGCAGCTTCTTGTGATTCGGGATACCGTGGCAGATCACATCGTTCACCGAGGTGCAGATGGATTTGGGGAAGCCGTGGTAGTTGAGCGGAGCTGGAACCGCCTGTTGTACGTCGACAATATAGTCGTGGCAGAGGGTGTTCAGTTCGTCAGTGGTGACGCCAGCTTTGACATGGGGCGCAATCATGACCAGCACATCGGCGGCCAATTGGCCGGCAACGCGCATCTTTTCAATCTCTTCCGGTGTCTTGATTTTAATGGACATGGGATCTCTCTTGCGGCCTGCCGCTGGGCCTGCGAGGGCAGACAGGACAGGTAATGAAAAATAGATGCGTTTGCAATCAGGGCAAAATTTTATCCGCAACCCCCGCGTACTTCCAGTGTGATTGTCATCACAACGTCAAATCGGCGTCGCAGCATCCTCTGGCGGGATCCATATTTACACCTGTTTAGGGTGTCGGCCGGTGGTGTCCTGAACAAAGTTATGGTATAAAGCGCGCCGGAATGGGGAACTTGCGTCCCGATTTCATCACCCTTACTTAAACAACACACACACATCGACACATATGCCGGGGTGCCTTAACGGGTCGGTTATATGGGATGTGTGGAGGCCTAACCCCAATACAGAGGTATAAAATGGCTAAAGTTTCTATGCGCGACATGCTGCAAGCCGGCGTTCACTTCGGTCACCAGACTCGTTACTGGAACCCGAAAATGAAATCCTACATCTTCGGTGCCCGCAGCAAAGTTCACATCATCAACCTGGAAAAAACCGTTCCGATGTTTG
This sequence comes from Aeromonas sp. Lyrl_2, assembly GCF_051948815.1. Taxonomy (NCBI): domain Bacteria; kingdom Pseudomonadati; phylum Pseudomonadota; class Gammaproteobacteria; order Aeromonadales; family Aeromonadaceae; genus Aeromonas; species Aeromonas sp. Lyrl_2. The sequence goes on along the minus strand of NZ_JAYJLJ010000001.1, from coordinate 60,669 downwards.
ACGATGCTATGAACTTCATCAGCTCCGTAGCTGCCAAGAAAGGCAAGGTACTGTTCGTTGGTACCAAGCGTGCCGCGTCTGAAGCCGTAAAAGAAGCCGCTGAGCGTTGCGACCAGTTCTATGTAAACCACCGCTGGCTGGGCGGTATGCTGACCAACTGGAAAACCGTTCGTCAGTCTATCAAGCGCCTGAAAGATCTGGAAACCCAGAGCCAAGACGGTACCTTCGACAAGCTGACCAAGAAAGAGGCGCTGATGCGTACTCGCGAAATGGAAAAGCTGGAGAAGAGCCTGGGTGGTATCAAGAACATGGGCGGCCTGCCTGACGTTCTGTTCGTTGTCGATGCCGACCACGAGCATATCGCTATCAAAGAAGCCAATAACCTGGGTATCCCGGTAGTTTCCATCGTTGATACCAACTCCAACCCGGACGGCGTTGACTATGTCATCCCGGGTAACGACGACGCTATCCGTGCCGTACAGCTGTACCTGAATGCTGCTGCTGACACCGTACTGGAAGCTCGCGCTCAGGACATCGTTGTTCAAGCCGAACAAGATGGCTTCGTTGAAGCTGAGTAATTGATAAGGACTGTAAAGCCCTTATTAACCAAGCTGATGTAATTGGTTAGCAGGGGCCCTTGTGGCCCCTGTTTCTTGTCAATTCAAGACCGAGGATACTGGACATGGCTAACGTTACTGCCGCCCTGGTAAAAGAACTGCGCGAGCGCACTGCCGCTGGCATGATGGATTGCAAAAAAGCACTGGAAGAAGCTGCTGGTGATATCGAGCTGGCAATTGAGAACATGCGCAAATCCGGTCAGGCCAAAGCCGCCAAGAAAGCTGGCCGTATCGCCGCTGAAGGCGTTATCTTTGCTCGCACCGAAGGCAACGTTGCCGTCATGATCGAGCTGAACAGCGAAACCGACTTCGTCGCCAAAGATGCCAGCTTCATGGCAATGGGCCAGAAGATCGCTGACATCGCTGCGACCCAGAAAATTGCTGACGTTGACGCGCTGAAAGCCGCTGACTTCGGTAACGGCGAATCCGTCGAGCTGACCATCACCAACCTGATCGCCAAGATCGGTGAGAACATGAACCTGCGTCGCGTGATGCTGGTTGAAGGTGACAACCTGGGTACCTACGTTCACGGTTCCCGCATTGGTGTTATCACCAAGCTGACCGGTGGTTCTGCCGAGCTGGCCAAAGATCTGGCCATGCACGTTGCTGCCAACAGCCCGCAATTCGTCAAGCCTGAAGACGTGTCTGCTGAAGTCGTTGCCAAAGAGCGCGAAATCCAGATCGACATCGCCATCAACTCCGGCAAGCCGAAAGAGATCGCCGAGAAGATGGTTGAAGGCCGCATGAAGAAGTTCACCGGTGAGGTTTCCCTGACTGGCCAACCGTTCGTGAAAGATCCTTCCATGACCGTTGCCGAGCTGCTGAAGAAAGAAGGCGCTGACGTTGTTTCCTTCACCCGTTTCGAAGTGGGCGAAGGCATCGAGAAGCAAGAGACCGATTTCGCTGCTGAAGTTGCAGCCCAAATCGCGGCCGCTCAAAAGGCCTAATCGAACCGGTTTTTCCGTTTCCCCAGACCGCGACTTATGTCGCGGTCTTTATATGACCAGGAATCAGTGACATGAGTACCAATCCCAAACCTGCATACAGACGTGTTCTTCTGAAGTTGAGTGGTGAAGCCCTGCAAGGATCCGAGGGTTTCGGCATTGATCCGGCGGTGCTGGAGCGTATGGCCCAAGAGATCAAAGAACTGGTTGAGTTGGGTGTTCAGGTCGGTCTGGTCATCGGTGGCGGCAACCTGTTCCGTGGTGCCGGTCTTGCCAAAGCGGGCATGAACCGCGTGGTGGGCGACCACATGGGTATGCTGGCAACCGTGATGAACGGTCTGGCCATGCGTGATGCCCTGCATCGTGCTTATGTGAATGCCCGTCTGATGTCTGCCATCTCCCTGCAGGGTGTCTGTGACTCCTACAGCTGGGCCGAGGCAATCAGCCAGCTGCGTGCTGGCAAAGTCGTTATCTTCTCTGCCGGTACCGGCAACCCCTTCTTCACTACCGATTCTGCGGCTTGCCTGCGCGGGATCGAGATCGAAGCCGACGTGGTGCTCAAAGCCACCAAGGTTGATGGTGTATACAACGAAGATCCGGTCAAGAATCCGGATGCCGTGCTGTATCATGAACTGAGTTATGATGAAGTTCTTGAAAAAGAGCTCAAGGTGATGGATCTTGCTGCCTTTACCCTGGCACGTGACCATGATCTGCCGATCCGCGTGTTCAACATGAACAAACCGGGTGCCCTGCGCCGGGTTGTCATGGGTGAACCGGAAGGCACTCTGATCCACCACGTTGGTAAATAAGATAAAAGTGAGCCACCTGGCGCTCTTATCCTATCCATCACGTCAGTAAATAAGATAGACACGGGCCGTGTAGCGGCTCGTTCGCCAAAAGGAAAACCACTGTGATCAACGAGATTAAAAACGACGCCAAGGACCGTATGGGCAAGAGCGTAGAAGCGCTCAAGACTCAAATGTCCAAGATCCGTACCGGCCGCGCTCACCCGAGCCTGCTCGACGGCATCCAGGTTGAGTATTACGGTGCTGCCACTCCGCTGAAACAGTTGGCCAACGTCGTGGCAGAAGATGCTCGCACCCTCTCCATCTCCATTTTTGACCGCTCCATGATCCAGGCGGTAGAGAAGGCGATCCTGACCTCCGATCTGGGCCTGAACCCGTCCAGCAATGGCCAGACCCTGCGCGTGCCGCTGCCGCCGCTGACCGAAGAGCGTCGTCGCGATCTGACCAAGATCGTCCGTGCCGAAGCGGAAAACGCCCGTGTTGCCGTGCGCAACATCCGTCGTGACGCCAACGCCGACCTGAAAGCTCTGCTGAAGGACAAAGAGATCTCCGAAGACGACGACCGTCGCGCCCAGGAAGAGATCCAGAAACTGACCGACTCCTACATCAAGCTGGTCGATGAGGCCCTTGCCGTAAAGGAGAAGGAGCTAATGGAAATCTAACCGTCTGAAAGGTATATTACGAGCGCCGTGTAGTGCCCCTGCACGGCGCTTTTGTCTTTGTGGGAGAATTACATGTCGCTTTTGGCTGCGTTGGGTGATTGTGCCAACTCGTCTTTACCCCGTCACGTCGCCATCATCATGGATGGTAACGGTCGCTGGGCCCAGAACCGAGGCAAGATGCGGGTTTATGGCCACAAGGCGGGCGTCAAGTCAGTGCGCGAAGCCGTTACCTTTGCTGCGCGTGCCAAGATCGAGGCATTGACCCTGTTTGCATTCTCCAGCGAGAACTGGCGCCGCCCGGAAGGGGAGGTCAGTGCCTTGATGGAACTGTTCATCACAGTGCTGGGTCGTGAGGTGCAGAAACTGCACAACAACGGGATCCGGCTCAAGGTGATTGGCGATACTGCTCGCTTTAGTGAGCGGTTGCAGGCCAAAATCGCCAAGGCGGAAGCCTTGACCGCCAATAACAAGGGGTTGACCCTGAACATTGCGGCCAACTATGGCGGCCAGTGGGATATCGCCCAGGCGACCCGCAAGCTGGCTAAAGCAGTGGCGGCCGGTGAACTGGCCGCTGACGACATTGATGAATCCATGTTGACCCGTGAGGTTTGCATGGCCGATCTGCCACCCGTGGACCTGTTGATCCGCACCGGTGGCGATCATCGTATCAGCAACTTTGTGTTATGGCAGCTCGCCTATGCCGAGCTCTATTTTACCCCGGTATTGTGGCCCGATTTCAACGAGGCCGAGTTCAGTGAGGCGGTCGCCTCTTTCGTTGCCCGCGAGCGTCGCTTCGGTTGCACGGGTGAACAGATACGGGAATTGATCGCCGAGCAGCAGACCGGCTAAACCCCGCTCCCAAGAGAGAGGTTTCTTTTGCTAAAACAACGAATTATTACTGCTTTGATGCTGATCCCCCTGGTGTTGGGGGCGCTCTTCTTTCTGCCATTGAAATTTTTTGCCCTGTTGGCTGCGCTGGTGTTTTTGTTGGCCAGTCGCGAATGGAGTGGGTTTGTCTCTGCTGCTCCGCAGCAATGGTTGCCCATCGTATTTTGTCTGTTGCTCGGTGCCAGCCTCTTTTGGCTGCCGGTGGAGCAACTCTGGACGCCCCACCTGCACCCCCTCGTGATGGGCGTGCTCTGGACCGCGGTAAGCTGGTGGTTGCTGGGTCTGCTGCTGGTGCTGCGTTATCCCCAAAGCGCCAAGCTGTGGAAAGAGTCTATCTGGCTCAAGTCGCTGTTTGGTCTGGTGACCCTGGTTCCGTTCTTCTGGTCGCTGGTCGCCATCCGTGGTTACAACTTTTACCATGACCCCATGATGGGCGCCTGGATCCTGTTGTTCGTGATGGGACTGGTCTGGGCGGCAGATTCTGGCGCGTATTTTTTCGGCAAGGCGTTCGGTAAGCACAAGCTGGCACCGGCTGTGAGTCCGGGCAAAACCATCGAAGGGATGTGTGGCGGCCTCTTTACCGCCAGCCTGCTGGCCATCGGCGTTACCTGGTCGATGGGATTTGTTCCTGCCAAGATGATCACCGTGCTGTTTTGCTCCCTGCTGGCGGTGCTTGCCTCCGTACTCGGCGATCTGACCGAGAGCATGTTCAAGCGCGAAGCGGGCATCAAGGACTCCGGCACTCTGCTGCCTGGTCATGGCGGCATTCTCGACCGGATCGACAGCCTGACCGCCGCCCTGCCGGTGTTTCTGCTCAGTTATCTGCTACTCAGTCAGGAGTTTTGATGCACAAGTCACTGGTTATTCTGGGGGCCTCCGGCTCCATCGGTCAGAGTACCTTGAAAGTGCTGCGCCATAACCCGTGCAGTTGGCAGGTGTTGGCGTTGACCGCCGCCCGCAACGTGGATGCCATGTTGCGGGACTGCCTCGAATTCTCCCCCCGTTTTGCCGTGATGGTCGATGAGGGTGCCGCCCGTGAACTGGCTGCCCGTCTGAAAGCGCACGGCAGTGCGACCCGGGTCATGTCTGGTGCTACTGCCCTGTGCGATGTGGCCGCTCACCCCGACGCCCATAGCGTGATGGCCGCCATTGTCGGTGCGGCCGGACTGGCCCCGACTATGGCCGCGGTACGTGCCGGCAAGCGTATTTTGCTGGCCAACAAGGAGGCGCTGGTGATGTCCGGTGCTTTCTTCATGGAAGCCGTGCGCGAACATGGCGCCGAGCTGCTGCCCATCGACAGTGAACACAATGCCATCTTCCAGTGTCTGCCTACTGCTGTGCAGCGCCAGCCCGGTTTTTGCGATCTGGCTGCGGCGGGGATCAGCAAGATTTTGCTGACCGGTTCCGGCGGTCCGTTCCGTTATACCGAGATCAGCGAGCTGGCGAAGGTGACGCCGGCGCAGGCCATCGCTCATCCCAACTGGTCGATGGGGGCCAAGATTTCGGTCGACTCCGCCACCATGATCAACAAGGGGCTGGAGTACATCGAGGCGCGCTGGCTGTTCAATGCGGCGCCAGAGCAGATCCAGGTGGTGATCCACCCGCAGTCGGTGATCCACTCCATGGTGCAGTACAAGGATGGCTCCGTGCTGGCTCAGCTGGGCAATCCGGATATGTGTACCCCCATCGCCCATGCGCTGGCTTATCCCAATCGCATCCCCTCCAGTGTGGAACCTTTGGATTTCTTCAGTGTCGGAGAGTTCAGCTTTATCCGGCCTGATTATGATCGCTACCCCTGTCTGGCGTTGGCCATTAATGCCTGCCAGAAGGGACAAGCGGCGACCACTGCGCTCAATGCGGCCAACGAGGAGGCCGTTGCCGCCTTCCTGGCCGGGCGCATCGGCTTTATGGATATTGCCCGGATCAACGAGGCAGTGATGCTGGCGCTGGATAGCAGCGCAGTCGGCTCACTCGATGATCTGTTTGCCCTGGACGGTGCGGCAAGAGCCCGTGCTCACACTTTGATTGAGGAGCTTGGCTGATGGGCGGTGTGTTGTGGAATATCGGTGCTTTTGTTGTTGCCCTCGGCCTGCTGGTCGCGGTGCACGAGTTCGGCCACTTCTGGGTTGCCCGCCGTTGTGGCGTGCGCGTTGAGCGCTTCTCCATCGGTTTTGGCAAGGCGATCTGGCGCCGGATGGGTAAGGATGGCACCGAATATGTGCTGGCGCTGATCCCGCTCGGCGGTTACGTCAAGATGCTCGATGGCCGGGTCGATGAACTCAAGCCCGGTGACGAGCAGTATGCCTTCAACCACAAGAGTGTCTGGGCGCGGATGGCGATTGTCGCCGCAGGTCCCATGGCCAACTTCGTCTTTGCCCTGTTTGCCCTCTGGCTGATGTTTATCATCGGGGTGCCGAGCGTCAAGCCGGTGATTGGTGAGGTGCGTCCGGCATCCATCGTGGCCGAGGCGGGTGTGCTGCCAGGGATGGAGATTGTCGGGGTTGGCGATGAGCAGACCGGTGACTGGGAGAGCGTCACCTACGCTCTTATCAGTCATCTGGGTGATGATGCAGTGACTCTCAAGGTGCAGGCACCCAATACCAGCTATGCCACCGATAAAACCTTGTTGCTGACCGGCTGGACCTTCGATCCGGATAAAGAGTCGCCCATCGGTAGTCTGGGGATCGTCCCCTTGAGTGGCAAAGTGCTGCCCGTCGTGGCTGTCGTGGTGGCCAAGAGTGCCAGTGAAAAGGCGGGGCTGCAGGTCGGTGACCGTATCAAACAGGTCGGCGATCAGCCCATTACCGCGTGGGCCCAGTTTGTCGAGCTGGTGCAGCAGGCACCGGGCGAACCCCTGCAAGTGGTGGTTGAGCGCAACAACAGTGATCTCAACGTGACCCTGACCCCGGATAGCCGCAAGGTGCAGGGCAAGCTGGTAGGATTCGTCGGTCTCTCGCCGCAACTGGTTCCATTACCGGATGAATATCGAATTCTGTTACAGTATGGGCCTTTGCAGGCGCTGTGGCATGGCGCGGACAAGACTTGGAGCCTGATCACGCTCACCTTTGACATGATTGGCAAGTTGATCGGTGGCATCGTGTCGCTGGACAACCTGAGCGGCCCCATCTCCATTGCCAAGGGCGCCGGCAGCAGTGCCGACTATGGTCTGGTCTATTTCTTGAGTTTTCTGGCGCTGATCAGCGTCAACCTGGGGATTATCAATCTGTTCCCCCTGCCGGTGCTCGATGGTGGCCATCTGGTCTATTTCCTGATCGAAGCGGTCACCGGCAAGCCGGTATCAGAGAAAATACAGGAAGTGGGTTTCAGGATCGGCGCCGCCATTCTGATGTTATTGATGGGCATTGCGCTGTTTAACGATTTCGCTCGCCTCTGAGGCCAGAGCATCAACAAGGACACATAAGAACAAAATGGCTGTTAAAAAAGCATTGGTGTTGAGTTGCCTGCTGGGTGCCAGTTTCCTGGCCCAGGCGGCCCCTGCCTCTTTTGTGGTGCAAGATATCCAGGTCGAAGGTCTGCAACGGGTGACCCTGGGTGCCGCACTGTTGAACCTGCCGATCCGGGTCGGTGATACCGTCGACTCCGTGGCTCTGGCCAGCGCCATCAAGAAGCTCTATGCCTCGGGTAACTTCGAGGATGTGAAGGTTTACCGTGACGGCCAGGTGCTGCAGGTGATGGTCAAGGAGCGTCCGACCATCTCCAGCATCGAGTTTGCCGGCAACAAGGATATCAAAGAGGAGCAACTGACCCAGAGTCTGGAGTCCTCCGGTATCCGTGTGGGTGATCCGCTGGATCGCACCGTACTCACTTCCCTCGAGAAGGGACTGGAAGATTTCTACTATGGCGTGGGTAAATACTCAGCCAAGGTCAAGGCCATCGTCACCCCGTTGCCGCGCAACCGGGTCGACCTCAAGTTCACCTTCGTGGAAGGGGAATCGGCCAAGATCCAGCAGATCAACATTGTCGGCAACAGCGTCTTCCCTGAAGAGAAGCTGATTGCCCAGCTCTCCCTGCGCGACGAAGTGCCCTGGTGGAACTTTACCGCCGACCAGCGCTATCAGAAGCAGAAACTGGCCGGTGATATCGAGACCCTGCGCTCCTACTACATGGACCGCGGCTATATCCGCTTCCAGCAGGAGTCTACCCAGGTCTCCATGACCCCCGACAAGAAGGGCGTCTACGTCACCCTCAACATCAAGGAAGGGGAGCAGTACAAGGTCTCCGGTGTCCAGCTCAAGGGTGACCTGATCGATCGCGGTGGCGAGATGAAGGGATTGATCCCGATCGCTGCCGGCAGCACCTACTCCGCCAGTCAGGTGACTCATACCGAAGAGGTGCTCTCCAAGTTCCTCGGCCGTTACGGCTACGCCTATCCGAAAGTGGTCACCTTCCCGCAGGTCAATGACAAGACCAAAGAAGTGGAGCTGATCGTCAACGTTGAGCCTGGCCCCCGTGTCTATGTGCGCAACATCAACTTCAGCGGTAACGCCACCACCGAAGATCAGGTGCTGCGTCGCGAGATGCGCCAGATGGAGGGTACCTGGCTCTCCTCCGACAACATCGAGCAGTCCAAGAGTCGTCTCAACCGTCTTGGCTACTTCGAGAGCGTCGAAGTGGACACCAAGCGGGTGCCGGGCAACGATGACCTGGTTGACCTCGACTTCAAGGTCAAGGAGCAGCCAGCAGGCTCCATCAACGCCGGTATCGGTTACGGTACCGAATCGGGTCTGAGCCTGCAGGCGGGGATCTCCCAGGACAACTTTATGGGTACCGGTAAAAAGGTCTCCATCAACGCCAGCACCAACGACTACTCCAAGAACGTTGACCTGAGCTACAACGACCCCTACTTCACAGTGGATGGTGTCAGCCTGGGTGGTCGGGTCTACTACAACCAGTTCCGCGCCGATGATGCCGATATTGTCGATTACGAGAACGAAACCATCGGTTTCCGTCTCTCCAGCGGCTTCCCGGTCAACGAGTTCAACCGTCTCGACTTCAGCACCGGTATCGAGAGCACCAAGCTGAGTCGCCCGTCATTCAATGCCCAGAACTATCAGGAGTGTCTGAAGGACAATCCGGATACTGATGGCAATACCTACTGCTGGGATCAGTGGAATGATAACCGCCAGTCGGTACAGATGGATCAGTTCTGGAATGCTTACTCACAGGATGGTTCCAACCTCGACTTTGTGACCGTCGATGTCACCGCTGGCTGGACCCGCTCTACCCTGAACAAGGGGATGTTCCCGACTTCTGGCGATCGTCAGCGTATCAACGCCAAGGTGACCGTACCGGGCATGGAGCTGCAGTACTACAAGCTCTCTGCCGAGGATGCCCACTACTTCCCGCTCGATGCGGATCACAGCTGGGTTATGATCGGCAAGGGTCGTGTCTCCTACGGTAACGGCTATGGCGATGACTCCATGCTGCCGTTCTTCGAGAACTACTATGCCGGTGGTTTCGATACAGTACGCGGCTTCAAGAGCAATACCATTGGTCCCAAGGCGATCTACAAAACCTACAACAAGCCTGGTGCTGGTAGTTGCACGGGTTCTCAGCCGTGTGAAACTGGCTACTACGAAGGTTCCGACACCTCGGTAGGCGGTAACGCTCTGGCCGTCGCCTCACTGGAGCTTGTCTTCCCGACCCCGTTCGTCTCCGAGACCTATCGTCCGCAGATCCGTTCAACCGTCTTTATGGACGCAGGTACCGTCTGGAGCACCGATTTTGCCAACGGAGCATATCCTTGCGCCGCCGGTTCTGATTGCAACTATCTGAGCCAGGACTACTCCAACCCGGGCAATATCCGGGTCTCTGCCGGTGTCTCCCTGCAGTGGCTCTCGCCGATGGGCCCGCTGGTGTTTGCCTTGGCCAAGCCGATCAAGAAATATGAAGGGGATCGCACCGAAGTCTTCTCCTTCAACATCGGTCGTACTTTCTAAGCAGAGTTTCGCCCCCACCCATGCGGTGGGGGTCTTCAATGATGGGACGCGCGGTATGCGTGCCTCACCAGGTAACAAGACGGTCCTAACGCCGCTTGCATAATCGGGTAAATCAGGTAGCCCTCGCCATGAGGGAACAAGGAGTAAGTGTGAATAAAGCGTTGAAAGTAGCTGGTTTGAGCTTTGCACTGATGGCTGCCGGCATGGGTTCTGCCTTCGCTGAGACCAAGATCGCCGTGGTTGATATGGGCGAAGTCTTCCAAAAGCTGCCCCAGCGTGAAGCCGTTGCAGCCAAGCTGAAAGGTGAATTCGAGCCGCGCATGCGTGAGCTGCAGAAATTGGAACAGGAAGGCCAGAAGCTGGTCGAGAAGTTCCGCAAGGATGAAGCCTTCATGAGCGCCGAGCAGAAGAAGCAGAATCAGGAGAAGCTGGCCAAGCTGCAGATGGAGTTCAACCAGAAGCGTCAAGCCTTTGAGCAGGACAACGGCCGCCGTCAGTCCGAAGAGCGCAACAAGATTCTGACCAAGGTGCAGGCTGCCATCGATTCCATCGCCAAGAGCAATGGTTACGATCTGGTGCTGGAGCGCAATGCCGCCCCGTATGCCGCCAGCAAGCTGGACATCTCCGGCCAGGTTATTTCTCAGGTAAGCAAGAGCAACTAATTGATGGCATTTACTCTCGCACAGCTGGCCCAGCAACTGGGGGCCCAGGTCCATGGCGACGGAACCCTGGAAATCCGCAAGGTAGCGACACTGGAAAAGGCCGGGGAGGGTGAGATTACCTTCCTGTCCAACAAGAAGTACCGCTCTTATCTGGAGCAGAGCAAGGCGACCGCCGTGCTCATTACAGAAGCGGATCTGCCATTTTGTCCCACCAATGCCCTGGTGCTCAAAGACCCCTATGTGGGCTTTGCCCGGGTAGCCCAACTGCTGGACACCACCCCGCAGCCGGCCACGGATATCCATCCGAGCGCCGTTATCGCGGCTGACGTGCAACTGGGCGAGAGAGTGGCTATCGGCGCCAATGCAGTGATCGAATCCGGCGTCGTGCTGGGTGACGATGTACGCATTGGCCCGGGCTGTTTTGTTGGCAAGAATACCCGGCTGGGAGCCCGCTCCCGGCTGTGGGCCAACGTCACCCTCTATCACAATGTGACCATGGGCACCGACTGTCTGGTTCAATCCGGCACAGTGATCGGCGCCGATGGTTTCGGTTATGCCAACGAGCGTGGCGAGTGGATCAAGATCCCCCAGCTCGGAGGTGTGACCATTGGCAACCGGGTCGAGATCGGTGCCTGTACCACCATTGACCGCGGTGCGCTGGAAGATACCCACATCGCTGACAACGTCATCATCGACAACCAGTGCCAGATCGCCCACAACGTGGAGATCGGTTACGGCACCGCCGTGGCGGGTTCCACCGTGATGGCTGGTAGTCTCAAGGTCGGCAAATACTGTATCATTGGCGGCGCTTCCGTCTTTAACGGGCATATGGAGATCTGCGACCAGGCCACCGTTACCGGTATGGCCATGGTGATGCGACCCATTACCGAGCCCGGTGTCTACTCTTCCGGCATCCCTCTGCAAACCAATAAAGAGTGGCGCAAGACCGCCGCCCGGGTGATGCGTATCGAAGAGATGCACAAGCGGTTAAGCAAGCTTGAGAAGAAGCTGGATCAAGAATAATCACGATTGGTATAGGGTACTGTTTTGACTACTGAAAAGAAGAGCCTGGGTATCCAGGAAATCATGGATCTGCTGCCCCACCGTTATCCGTTTCTGATGGTGGATCGTGTAGACGACTACGAGATCAGCGATGAGCGCAAAACCCTGCGCGCCATCAAGAACGTCTCGTTCAACGAGCCGATCTTCCAGGGGCACTTCCCGGCCAAGCCGGTGTTCCCTGGCGTACTGATCCTGGAAGCGATGGCACAGGCCACCGGTATCCTGGCCTTTACCATGGTGGGCAAGCCGTCTCCCAACGAACTCTACTATTTTGCCTCAATCGACAACGCTCGCTTCAAGCGCCCGGTCGGCCCCGGTGACCAACTGGTGCTGGACGTGGAGTTCCTGAAAGAGCGTCGCGGTATTGCCAAGTTCACCGGTGTCGCCACCGTCGACGGTGAAGTGGTCTGTACCGCCGAGCTGATGTGCGCCAAACGCGAGGTTTAACACACGTGATCGACCAGACTGCCATCATTCACGATACTGCCATCGTCCATGAGTCTGCCGTGATCGGTAAAGGGGTTGAAATCGGCCCCTTTTCTGTCATCGGCGCCGAGGTGGAAATCGGTGACAACACCTGGGTAGGTTCCCATGTGGTGATCAAGGGCCCGACCAAGATTGGTCGCGGCAACAAGATCTTCCAGCACACCTCCATCGGTGAGGATTGCCAGGACAAGAAGTACGCCGGTGAGCGCACCTTCCTCGAAATTGGCGACAACAACGTCATTCGCGAGAACTGCACTTTCCACCGTGGCACCATTCAGGATCAATCCCTGACCAAGGTGGGCAGCGGTAACCTGTTCATGGTCAACGTTCACGTTGCCCACGATTGCATCATCGGTGACAACTGCATCTTCGCCAACAACGCGACCCTGGCGGGCCACGTGGTGATCGGTGACTTCGTGATCTTTGGTGGTCTCTCCGCCATTCACCAGTTCGGCCGCGTCGGCTCCCACGCCTTCGTCGGTGGCTGCGCCGCCCTGAACAAGGATGTGCCGCCTTACGTGATGGCCGCCGGCAACTACGCCAAGCCGTTCGGGGTCAACTCCGAAGGTCTGCGTCGCCGCGGTTTCAGCGCCGAGGCCATCTCCGCCGTCAAGCGTGCCTACAAAGAGATCTTCCGCTCCGGCAAGACCATCGAAGAGGTGCTGCCGGTGCTGATCGAGATGGCGCAAGCCGAACCGGCCGTCCAGCTCTATGTGGACTTCCTCAAAGATAACGAGCGCGGGATCATCCGTGCCTGATCCGGTTCGTATCGGTATCGTCGCCGGAGAGGTCTCCGGCGACATTCTGGCTGCCGGTCTGGTGCGCGAGCTGCAGGCCCGCTACCCGGATGCGCAGTTCGAAGGGATCGCCGGGCCGCGGATGCAGGCCCTCGGCATCAAGGCCCTGTTCGAGATGGAAGAGCTCTCCGTCATGGGGATCACCGAGGTGCTGGGCCGTCTGCCGCGCATCCTCAAAGTCCGTCGCGAACTGTTGCGCCACTTTATTGCCAATCCGCCCGATATCTTCATCGGCGTGGATGCACCGGATTTCAATATCGGAGTGGAGCTGAAACTGCGCCGCGCCGGTATCAAGACGGTTCACTATGTCAGCCCCTCTGTGTGGGCCTGGCGCCAGAACCGCATTCACAAGATCAAGGCCGCCACCGACATGGTGCTCGCCTTCCTGCCGTTCGAGAAAGCCTTCTACGACCGCTTCGATGCCCCTTGCCGTTTTGTCGGTCACACCATGGCGGATGATATTCCGCTGGTGCCGGATCAGGCTGCCGTGCGTCGCAATCTCGGTATCGATGCCAATCGCCGCTGGCTGGCGGTGCTGCCGGGCAGCCGAACCGCAGAAGTGGGCTTTATGTCTCCCCTGTTTCTCGAGGCGTGCAAACACCTGACGGTGCGCTATCCGGATCTCGGCTTCATCGTGCCGCTGGTCAACCAGAAACGGCGTGAGCAGTTTATGGCCATCAAGGCCGAGGTAGCGCCGGGTCTCGACATGGTGCTGCTGGAAGGGCAGGGACGCGAGGCGATGATTGCTGCCGACGTGGTGATGCTGGCCTCCGGCACCGCGGCGCTCGAAGCAATGCTGGTGAAAAAGCCGATGGTGGTGGGCTACAAGCTCAAGCCCTTCAGCTATTGGCTGGCCCAGCGACTGGTAAAGACCGAATTTGTCTCTCTGCCCAACCTGCTTGCCGGTCGCATGCTGGTGCCGGAACTCATCCAGCACGAGTGCACCGCGGAGAATCTGGTGGAAGAGGTGAGCAAGTACTTCGAGCACGACAACAGTGCGCTGGTCAACACCTTCACCGAGCTGCACCAGCTGATCCGCTGCAATGCCGACTCGCAGGCCGCCGATGCGGTGGCGGATCTGCTCGGCAGATAACGCTATTTCGGACCGTCGATTGCGCCGCGCAGCCCGTTAATCCGTTTTCCGAGCGGTGATGCCGCGCCAGTCGACCCCTGTCAGGCCCCACGGGGCCTGTTTTGATTCAAGGCTACAAGATGATGATCGATATTCCTGACGACAAGCTGGTTGCCGGTGTGGACGAAGTGGGTCGTGGCCCCCTGGTGGGTGACGTGGTCACCGCTGCGGTCATTCTCGATCCCGCCAATCCGATCGCGGGGCTCAACGACTCCAAGAAGCTCTCCGAGAAGAAGCGGCTGGCGCTGTTTGACGAGATCAAAGAGAAGGCGCTCGCCTGGGCCATCGGTCGCGCCAGCCCGGAGGAGATCGACGAACTCAACATCCTGCATGCCACCATGCTGGCGATGCAGCGCGCCGTGGCGGGACTGAAGGTCACCCCCGAGCTGGTCTTTATCGATGGCAACCGCTGTCCGGCGCTGCCGATGGAGGCGCGCGCCGTGGTCAAGGGCGATAGTCTGGTGGCCGCCATCAGTGCCGCCTCGATCCTCGCCAAGGTGACCCGCGATGCGGAGATGACCGAGCTAGACAGTCGCCATCCCGAGTATGGTTTTGCCCGTCACAAGGGTTACCCTACGCCTGAGCACCTCGCCATTCTGGCCGAGCGTGGCCCGTTGCCGGAGTATCGCAAAAGCTTCAAGCCAGTGCGCCGCGCACTGGGGCTCGAATAATCCATGCTGATCTGTCTGAACGATTTCTGCCTTGGCTGGTTCTGCTTGCGTAATGAGAGGGCATGACGATGGCTGACCCCCGTTTTATCCACCTGCGAGTCCACTCCGACTTCTCCATGGTCGATGGCCTGCAGAAGATCAACCCCATCGTCGGGGCGGCTGCGGCCAACAACATGCCGGCGCTGGCGCTGACCGATCAGATGAACATGTGTGGTCTGGTGCGCTTCTATGGCGCAGCCCACGGCAAGGGGATCAAGCCCATCGTCGGTGCCGACTTCTGGGTGCAGAGCGATGAGCTCGGCGACGAGCAGTTCCGTCTCACCCTGCTCGCCATGGATAACGACGGCTACCAGAACATCACCCTGCTTATTTCCCGCGGTTACCAGCGCGGCCATGTGCAGGGGCGGCCGGTTATCGACAAGAGCTGGCTCGCCGAGCATGCCAAGGGGGTGATCGTGCTCTCCGGCGGCCGCGAGGGGGATGTGGGCAAGTTCCTGCTCAAGGGCAACCGGCAGATGACCGAGCAGTGCGTCGCCTTCTATCAGACCCACTTCCCCGATGCCTACTACCTCGAACTGCTGCGTACCGGTCGACCCGACGAAGAGGTCTACTTGCACATGGCGGTGGCCATCGCCACCGAGTTCGAGCTGCCGGTGGTCGCCACCAACGAGGTGGTGTTCCTCAACGCCGATGACTTCGACGCCCACGAGATCCGGGTTGCCATCCACGATGGTTATACCCTGATGGACAAACGCCGCCCCCGTCGCTACAGCCCCCAGCAGTACCTGCGCAGTCAGGAGGAGATGGCGGAGCTGTTTGCCGACATTCCCGAAGCGCTGGAAAACACGGTGGAGATCGCCAAGCGCTGCAACGTGACGGTGCGTCTTGGCGAGTACTTCCTGCCCAACTTCCCGACTGGCGACATGACTACCGAAGATTTTCTGGTGGCCAAATCGAAAGAGGGTCTGGAGGAGCGTCTCGAGTTCCTGTTCCCGGATCCGCAAGTGCGTGCCGAGCGTCGTCCCGAGTATGACGAGCGTCTCGACATCGAGCTGAAAGTGATCAACCAGATGGGCTTCCCGGGTTACTTCCTCATCGTAATGGAGTTTATCCAGTGGTCCAAGGACAACGGCATTCCCGTTGGCCCAGGCCGGGGCTCGGGTGCGGGCTCTCTGGTGGCCTACGCCCTAAAGATCACCGACCTCGACCCGCTGGAATTTGACCTGCTGTTCGAACGTTTCTTGAACCCCGAGCGGGTATCCATGCCCGACTTCGACGTCGACTTCTGCATGGACCGGCGCGACGAGGTGATCGAGCACGTCTCCGACATGTACGGCCGGGATGCGGTCTCCCAGATCATCACCTTCGGTAGCATGGCGGCCAAGGCGGTGGTGCGGGATGTGGGCCGGGTGCTGGGCCATGCCTACGGCTTTGTCGATCGCATCTCCAAGCTAATCCCGCCGGATCCGGGGATGACGCTCGCCAAGGCATTCGAGGCTGAGCCCAAGCTGCCCGAACTCTACGAGCAGGATGAGGAGGTCAAAGACCTCATCGACATGGCTCGTCGTCTCGAAGGGGTGGTGCGCAACGCTGGTAAACACGCCGGTGGCGTGGTGATCGCACCCACCAAGATCACCGACTTTGCGCCGCTCTACTGCGATGATGAAGGCCATCACCCGGTTACCCAGTTCGACAAGAACGATGTGGAGTACGCCGGTCTGGTGAAGTTCGACTTCCTGGGTTTGCGGACCCTCACCATCATCGACTGGGCGCTCGGCATGATAAACCCGCGTCTTGCCAAAGAGGGCAAGCCGCCGGTGGATATCGCCGCCATCCCTATCGATGACAAGAAGTCGTTCGACCTGCTGCAGCGCTACGAGACCACGGCGGTATTCCAGCTCGAATCCCGCGGTATGAAGGATCTCATCAAGCGGCTGCGCCCCGACTGCTTCGAAGACATGATCGCTCTGGTGGCCCTGTTCCGACCGGGCCCGCTCCAGTCAGGCATGGTGGATAACTTCATCGACCGCAAACACGGTAATGAAGCGATCTCCTATCCGGACGAGAAGTGGCAGCACGAGAGCCTGAAACCGATTCTGGAACCGACCTACGGCATCATCCTCTATCAGGAGCAGGTGATGCAGATCGCCCAGACCCTGGCGGGTTATACCCTGGGTGGCGCGGATATGTTGCGCCGGGCGATGGGTAAGAAAAAGCCCGAGGAGATGGCCAAGCAGCGGGCCGGTTTCGAGGAGGGCGCCGTCAAGAATGGCGTCGACGGCGAACTGGCGATGAAGATCTTCGATCTGGTGGAGAAGTTTGCGGGCTACGGCTTTAACAAATCCCACTCCGCCGCCTATGCGCTGGTCTCCTACCAGACCCTCTGGCTCAAGACCCACTTCCCGGCCGAGTTCATGGCGGCGGTGATGACCGCCGATATGGACAACACCGACAAGATCGTGACCCTGGTGGATGAGTGCCAGCGGATGGGGCTCACCGTGATCCCGCCGGATGTGAACACCGGTCGCTATCGCTTCTCGGTCAACGAAGATGGCCATATCGTCTACGGGATCGGGGCGGTGAAAGGAGTCGGTGAAGGCCCCATCGATGCGATCTTGAGCGCTCGGGATCAGGACGGCCCGTTCCGCGATCTGTTCGACTTCTGTAACCGGGTCGACATCAAGAAGCTCAATAAGCGGGTGATGGAGAAGCTGATCCTCTCCGGAGCCATGGATCGGCTCGGCCCCCACCGTGCCGCCCTGATGGCGACCCTGGAGGAGGCGATGCGGGCCGCCGAGCAGCACGCCAAGGCGCAGGCGGTGGGGCAGGTCGACATGTTCGGCGTGCTCACCGAAGAGATTGACGACGTCAAGAAGGCTTTTGCCAACGTGCCGCACTGGCCTGACAAGGTATGGCTGGAAGGGGAGCGCGAGACCCTCGGACTCTATCTCACCGGCCACCCCATCAACCAGTACAGCAGCGAATTGCGTCGTTATACCTCGGGTCGCCTGTGCGATCTGCATCCCACCTCCCGCGATACCGTGACCACGGCGGCTGGGCTGGTGATCGCGGCTCGCAGCATGGTGACCAAGCGTGGCAACAAGATGGGGATCTTCACCCTGGACGACCGTTCTGGTCGCCTTGATGTGACCCTGTTCAGTGAAGCGCTGGAAAAATATGAAGAATTGATGCAAAAAGACCGCATTTTGGTGGTTTCTGGACAGGTCAGCTTTGATGACTTCTCCGGTGGCCTTAAAATGTCGGCTCGAGAATTACTGGATATCAACGATGCGAGGGAGCGTTTTGCCAGAGCAATCCGCATCTCCCTCGATGAACAGCGGATTGATGATCGCTTTTTCCCGCGTTTGTGCGAGATTTTGGAGCCCGCCCGTGCCGGAGTCTGTCCGGTTCAGGTAAACTATCGTCGCCCCGGCTCCCGGGTGCGATTGACGCTCGGTACCGAGTGGCGGGTGACGCCCACCGATCAACTGATAGATGACTTGCGAGTCCTGCTTGGACGAGAGCGGGTTGAATTGGTTTTTGATTAGAGGTTCTAAGGCCCTATGAGTCTTTTTCTGGATTTTGAACAGCCGATTGCCGAGTTGCAGGCGCAGATTGATGAACTCAAACATGTGAGTGAAGGCAATCACGCCGTGGATCTGAAAGACGAGATCCGCCGGCTGGAGAAGAAAAACGAAGAGCTGACCAAGAAGATCTTCGGTGATCTGGGTGCCTGGCAGGTATCCCAGATGGCGCGTCATCCCCAGCGCCCCTACACCTTTGACTATATCGAGCATATCTTCACCGATTTCGACGAGTTGGCTGGCGATCGTGCCTATGCCGATGACAAGGCTATCGTCGGGGGCATCGCCCGTCTCGACGGCGAGCCGGTGATGGTGATTGGTCACCAGAAGGGTCGAGAGACCAAAGAGAAGATCAAGCGAAACTTCGGCATGCCGCGTCCGGAAGGATACCGCAAGGCCCTGCGTCTGATGGAGATGGCCGAGCGCTTCAAGATGCCGATCATCACCTTTATCGACACCCCGGGCGCTTACCCTGGCGTCGGTGCCGAAGAGCGTGGCCAGTCCGAGGCGATTGCCCGCAACCTGAAAGTGATGGCCGGTCTGACCGTGCCGGTGGTCTGCACCGTGATCGGTGAGGGCGGTTCAGGTGGTGCACTGGCAATCGGCGTGGGCGACCGCGTCAACATGCTGCAGTACTCCACCTACTCCGTCATCTCGCCGGAAGGGTGTGCCTCCATCCTGTGGAAGAGTGCCGACAAGGCCTCTGTGGCTGCCGAAGCGATGGGGATCACAGCCCAGCGTCTGAAGGAGCTCAAGCTGATCGACCATGTGATCGACGAGCCCCTCGGTGGTGCCCACCGCGATGTGGAGAAAATGGCCAAAAACCTCAAGGCTCGCATCAAGCAGGATCTGGACGCCCTGCGTCCGCTCGATACCGAGCAACTGCTGGAGCAGCGCTACCAGCGTCTGCTGGGCTACGGTTACTGCTAAGCGCAGCCGTCAATCCCGAGTATTCAGGCCCCCGTCATCGACGGGGGCTTTTTGTTGCGGTTGATCTGCCATTCTAGTGAGTGCCCCAATGCGCCCTGAAACGGCGCCGCTCACTCTTCGCGGGTGAGGGGCAGGGTTGGTATGCCACGCTGTTGGTGAGGGCTGTCAGGGATTGTGGCAACCCGTTGTCTGTCGCCTGCCCGCTGCATCCTGCGGCATCGCTAGCGATGGCATGACAAGCCACGTGATCATCCGATTGCGGCATAAAAAAGCGCCCCGGCTGTGCGGAGCGCTTTTACAGGTGTCTGGCAGTATTACAGTTCAATCTCGTCTGTAAGACCTTCATAGGCGATATCGATGGATTGCAGCTCCTTCTGCAGGCGATGTTTGTCTTTCAACGCCTCGATTTCACGCCATTTACGTTTTTTTCCCGTTGTCCCGCGGCTACGCGAACCGAGTTCAACCACCTCGTCATAATCGAAGTTGAACATTTCCATGGCTCCCTCCTTGGTTTTTATCGTTTTCACCACCCGTATAACATAACGAATCTGAAATTAAAACGTTTTCGTGACGACTCTATGACAGCGCTAAAAAAGCCCATGAAAAAAAACCGGGCCCCTTGGTAGGGGCCCGGTTTTTATCAGAAAAAAGAACCGATTACAGGCGGCTTGCCAGCATGGTTTCCAGCTTGCCCTGGTCGATAGCAAACATGCGGATGCCTTCGCCCAGCTTCTCGTGAGCCATGGCATCCTGGTTCAGTTCCCAGCGGAATTCGGCTTCGGTCATCGGGGTCGGTTTGGCCTTGCGCTCACCGGTGTAGTCCAGTTTGCGTACCACGGCGCCTTCGGTCTTGCTCAGCTCTTCCAGCAGGGCCGGGCCGATGGTCAGGCGGTCGCACCCGGCCAGTTCCAGGATCTCGCCGGTGTTGCGGAAGCTGGCGCCCATCACCACGGTCGGGTAGTCGTGCTGCTTGTAGTAGTTGTAGATGGAGGTGACGGAGACCACGCCCGGATCTTCGCTGGCGGTGTAGTCACGGTTGTGCTTGGCCTTGTACCAGTCGAGGATGCGGCCTACGAACGGGGAGATCAGGAAGGCACCGGCTTCGGCACAGGCACGGGCCTGGGCGAAGGAGAACAGCAGGGTCAGGTTGCACTGGATACCCTCTTTCTCCAGAACCTCGGCGGCACGGATCCCTTCCCAGGTGGAGGCCAGCTTGATCAGAATGCGGTCGTTGCTGATGCCCGCTTCGTTGTAAAGACGGATCAGCTTGCGGGCCTTGGCGATGCTGGCTTCGGTATCGAAGGAGAGACGGGCATCCACTTCGGTAGAGATACGGCCCGGAACGATCTTCAGCACTTCCAGACCGATGTTGACGGCCAGCTTGTCGCCCGCGTCGATGATTTGCTGTGCCTTGTCCTGGCTCTGGGCTTTGGCCCAGTTGATGGCGTCTTCGATCAGCGGAGCGTACTCGGGGATCTCGGAGGCCTTCAGAACCAGAGAGGGGTTGGTGGTGGCATCGATGGGCTGATAGCGTTTGATGGCTTCGATATCACCGGTGTCGGCAACAACAGTGGTCAGGGCTTTCAGCTGGGTTAATTTATCGGCCATAGCGAATATCATCTCTTAATGAGGGAGTAATCCCTGGGTTGCGGGCTTGAGACGGTGGTTCTGAAATAAAATTACAGGATCTTGGTGCCTCAGGCTCAGAAAAGCGCGATGGGGGCGGCCCATCGTCATTGCCTGCCTAATTAATACTGATGTGGTGCATCCTGCAATAGGGGCGCTTGGTTGTTAAACATTCAGGCTGTTGAGTTATCCCGTTTTATGGCTTGAAACTATATGATTAGTAAGGTTTTTTACATTTCCTCCCGACCTCGCTCCGGTTTGCTTTCAGCTGAACTTTTTTAGCCAATATCCATATTTGTGTCATCGATCACATAAATTATCTCGCTACGTACTTGAAATTTAATTACAGCGAAAACGTTTGGCGAAATGTCTCCGTTTGAAAGCCATTTCATGCAAGCGTTTGCGTTTTCGCATAGCTCATCAGGGATATATCAAAATGGTTCTCTTATGGGGCTTAATGGTGGCCTGTCTGATTGAATTATTGAGTTTGTTGAAAGTTTGCGATTTAAATGGAGCTTTATGGGCTTTTACCGTTCGTTTTTTGTGTCTCGCGTGACCGGGATCACTATTCCGGGCTCTCCCGCTGTGCTAGATTCCGCCCCTTTAGCGAAACGCTAATTAAACGACAGACAGAAAACGGTCAGCGCAGACTGGCCATGGATGTGAATAACAACGAGAGAATTATGGACACCTTGATTGCGATGCTAAACGACCTGATGTGGGGAGCCGTGCTCATCTACCTGCTCATCGGGGTCGGTATCTTTTTCACCTTCCGCCTGGGTTTTATCCAGATCCGTCACTTTGGCCACATGTTTTCCGTGCTGAAAAACAGCCGTAAATCGGACAACGCAGGCATCTCCTCCTTCCAAGCCCTCTGTACCAGCCTTGCCGCCCGTGTCGGCACCGGCAACCTGGCCGGTGTGGCAGTCGCCATCTATCTGGGCGGCCCCGGCGCAATCTTCTGGATGTGGCTGATTGCCTTTATTGGCATGGCGACCGCCTTCGTCGAAAGCACCCTGGCCCAGCTCTACAAGGTCAAGGATGAGGATGGCAACTACCGTGGTGGCCCGGCCTACTACATGGAGAAAGGCCTTGGCATGCGCTGGATGGGGGTGGTCTTCTCGCTCTGCCTGATCCTGGCGTTTGGTCTGGTGTTCAACGCGGTGCAGGCCAACTCCATCAGTCTGGCGATGAAGGTGGCGTTTGGCATTCCTGACTGGGTCAGCGGTCTGGCGCTGGTGGCGCTCTCCGGCCTGATTATCTTCGGCGGCATTCGTGGCATCGCCCGTTTTGCCGAGCTGGTGGTGCCCTTTATGGCGCTGGCTTATATCCTGCTGGCGTTGGTGATCGTGGCGATGAACATCACCGAGTTGCCCCATGTCTTCATGCTGATCATCAAGTCCGCCTTCGGGATTGAGCAGGCAGGCTCGGGTGCGCTGGGGTATGCCATCTCCCAGGCGATGATCAACGGTATCAAGCGCGGTCTCTTCTCCAACGAGGCGGGGATGGGCTCTGCGCCCAACGCTGCGGCGACTGCCACTCCCTATCCGCCGCACCCGGCCTCTCAGGGTTATGTGCAGATGCTGGGGGTCTTTATGGACACTATCGTCATCTGCAGCTGTACCGCTGCCATCATCCTGATGTCCGGTCAGTTTGAGCCGGGCTCCGGCGTGACCGGTGTCGAGCTGACCCAGCGGGCGCTCTCCTCCCAGATTGGCAGCGGTGGCAACATCTTTATTGCTGCGGCCATCTTCTTCTTCGCCTTCACCTCTATCGTGGCGAACTACTCCTATGCCGAGACCAATCTGGTGTTCCTCGAGCACAACCACAAGGGCGGCCTGATGCTGTTCCGGGTGTTCGTACTGGGGATGGTGATGTTCGGCGCCGTGGGTGAGTTGCCGATCGTGTGGGCCATGGCGGATGTCTCCATGGGTCTGATGGCCATCGTCAACTTGGTGGCGATCCTGCTGCTCTCCAGCGTCGCCATCAAGCTGGCGAAGGATTACAACGACCAGCTCCGGCTGGGCAAGGTGCCCACCTTCGATGCCAACAAATACCCCGAGATCCGCTCCCAGCTGGAAGAGGGGATCTGGGACAATCCGACCAAAAAGTAACAAGCGGTGAATCAAACCTCTTGATTAAAACCTGAAGGGGGGGGAGCCGGTGGCTCCCCCCTTCTTTTACGGTGCACTCGCTGGCTGTTGATCCCAGCGCTGGGCGAGTTGTCTGACACGCCGTCGTAACTGGCGCCAGCAGCGCCCTTGTTGCCGTTTGCTGAGGGGGGCATAACGCCAGAGTCGATAGAGCCACGCACTCTTTAGCAGGGGATGGGCAAGGTCGGGACGCAGCCGTGCCAGCCGCTCGCACCATGCCCCCATGCTCTCGGCGGGCTCTGGTGGGTAGCCGCTGCGTTTACCCCGTTTGAGCAGGGGCTGCCAGATGCGCCGCTCTGGCGGCAGGCGGGCGGGCAACAGCAGGGGCAGGCTCACCAGCAGGGCGACCAGCATCAGGCTGGCGAGGATAAACCAGGGAGTGTGTCCCGCCAGTGCGGGCCAGCGCAGGCCGATTTGTTGCCAGAGCTGACCCGCATCGTAACCAATCACCCAGCGACTCCACTGGTAGTCGATATTGTTGCCCCACCAGCGCAGTTGATTGAGCAGAGCCCAGTTGCGATAACGCTGCAAAGCGAGGGGGTCGGCGGCGGTAAACTCGTCGCTCAGCGCCTCCCTCACGCCGTCTTCAATGCGCTCCGGTGCCACTGCCGCCGTGGGGTCGATTCGCCGCCACTTTCCCCCTTCATCGAGATACTCTACCCAGGCGTGAGCATCGAACTGGTGCACCGCCAAATAGTTGCCCCTTGGATTCCACTCACCGCCGAGATAACCGGTGACCAGCCGTGCCGGAATACCGGCGGCGCGTAGTACGAAAGCGGTCGCCATGGCGTAGTGGCCGCAAAAGCCGCGTTTGGTATCGAACAGGAACTCATCCACCCCGTCACTGCCAAGCCGTGGCGGGGTCAGAGTGTAGTAATAGGATTGGCTGCGAAACTGCGCGAGCAGGGCTGCGACCAGCGCAGCGCGTTCTGGATAGCGCACAGCCAGCCCTTGGCCGTGAGCTCGCGCTCTCGGGTTGCCCTCGGCTGGCAGTTGCAGGTTGCGCTGGGCGGCTTGGTGGTCATCCTCGGGCAGCGCTTCGCCGCGGCCAATGCGATAGCGGATCGCCACCTCGCCGCTCCCCTGACGATAGAGGGTGTCGAGAGGGGTAAGCAGCACCGGGCCCGCCAGCAGGCGCGGTTCACTCAGGGCAAAGGCCCAGCGGTGGCGCTGGGGCTCGACGATCACCTCGTAGCTCCCGGCTGGCAACGGGTTATCTGCCAGTTGAGTACTGGCTTGTGAAGAGGATGCCAGAAGGGTGAGCCCGGTCTGCACCGGCACTGTCTGCTGCCATGCTTTGACCTCGGGGCTCAGCAACCAGCGCTGACCATCGAAAACCTCCTGCCGCATCACCGGAAAATAGCGCTCGCGGACAGGGGGCGGGCCATCGGCAAAGGTGACCCGAAACGCCAGTTCCGAGGAGTTGACCAGTTCGCTGATATCGCCGGGGGCCAGCTCTTCCGAGAGGCCCGACAGGGAGCGGCTGGTGGTGGGCATCTGCCAGAGGGGCGGGAGCCTCGGCAGCAGCAGAAACAGAGTGATGAGCAGGGGAAGCGCCAGCAGCAGGGTACCCCCCGCACTGCGCCAAGGCTGTTTCTGCTCGGGAGCGACGGCGGCCACCAGCGCGGTCACTGCCAGCCAAAGTGTCACTGCCATCCCGGCCGTCCAGCCGATGCTCTGTCGCTGTACCAACGCCAGCGCGATCAGAAAGAAGGCGAGCAGCAGCACCTGCTCGATATCCCGCTCGCGCCGTACCTCGATCATCTTGAGGCTATAGCCGAGCCAGAGCAGATTGATCAGGGCGGGCAGGGTGCCCAATGTGCGCCACTGCAACCCCAGCAACACCACGGTTGTGATGGCCAGCAGCGCCAACCCGCGGGCAGGCAGGGGCTGCAAGCCGCGCCACAGCATCATGGCCCGGACGCCGAGAGTGATGGCGCCCACTGCCACTACCCAGAGTTGCAACTGAGGCCAGAGCGCCGCGACCAGCAGCAGCTGTTGCAGGGCGATGATTGGCAGCAGGCGGCGGTTATCGAGCAGCATCTGACCTGCTCTCCTGTGGCTTGCCATCGAATCGGGCCAGTGCCAGCAGGCAGCGCTGCACAAAGGCGGCACCACTATCGTGCCCCAGCGTCTGACCTGCCAGCGTGAGGGTAAAGGGGATGCCCCGCTTGCCGTAATCGACGCACCACCAGGCCAGCACCGCTAATCGCTGCTCCAGATCCCCGCCCGCGGCCCGCTGCAAGGTCAGGTGGGTGTCATCCTGCTGCGGTTCATGAAACTGCTTGGTCAGCAAGCCGCGCCCCTGGGCAAGTTGCTTCCAGGCGACCCGGCTCAGTGGCTCACCGGCCTGATGTGTCCGCAGAGAGTCAAAGTCACCGAGAGGGGCTGGAGCGGGTTGGCCCTGATGCCCTTCGCTTTCGGCCGCATGTTCCCCTCTTAGCGCCCCGAACGCCGGTTTGGGGGCGAGCCAGCCCTCCAGTTGCAAGTCCAGCAGAGACCAGCAGCGAAACAGGCCGAGAGGGTAGCGGCTCTCAACCCGCAATCGACCAAGGTGCAGTGGCCCACGGCGCGAGCCCGATACTGGCAGGATAACTGTGCTGGGCACAGCGTCGGCCTGTGCCAGCCAGAGGGTGCCTTCGTTGAGGCTAAACCGGAGCGCCTGCACCGGGCGCGGGCTCTGCACCAAGATGCGGATAGGTAGCTGGCTACCCGCTTCCCCCAGCACCAGCGGCCCACCCAGCAGTTCCAGCCCCAACAGGTTGCGGTGTGTAAGCCACATGGCGGCCATAAACAGGCTGCCGAGGCAGTAGGCCACCAGCAGTACCAGATTGTTCTGGTAGTTGGTGCCTAGCAGATAGATGGCGAGCAGCGCCAGCAGATAGAGCAGCCCCATGCGGGTGGGGAGGATAAAGAGGCTGCGGGTACCCAGCGTGATCTGGCGGGCCGGGGGAATACGGCGGTCGAGCCAGCGTCGCTGCCAGCGGGCTCGCAACTGCTGCCAACGGTTTAGCAATTTGCTCATCAGGGATTGTCCGGATCGACCCTAGCCAGTAACCGCTGGCTCAGGGGACAGGCTTCGCCGTGCTGCACGCCAAAGCTGCCCCGCAGCCGATGCTCGGCCACATAGGGGAAGACTGCCTGCACATCCTCTACCGTGACAAAATGCCGCCCCGCCACCAGCGCCCAGGCCCGGCTCACCGCCAGCAAGGTCTGGGCTGCACGGGGGGAGAGGGGCTGTGGCAGATCCCCATCAAAGCGGCTCTGGTGCACCAGCGCCAGCAGGTAGTCGAGGGTGGCATCGGAAACATGGATAGCATCACCTTCCGCTTGCAGGGCAGTCAGCTCGGCGGCATTCAGCATGGCGGGCAACGGGCCAGTCGGCTGGTTGCCGCGCAGCAACTGGCGCTCCGCCTCTCGCGGCGGAAAACCCAGCGAGAGTCGCACGGCGAAGCGGTCGAGTTGGGACTCCGGCAGTGGATAGGTGCCCGCCTGATCCGCCGGGTTCTGGGTGGCGATGACGAAAAACGGATCGGGGAGGGGATGCGTATTCCCCTCAATGCTCACCTTGCCCTCTGCCATCGCCTCCAGCAGGGCGCTTTGTACTTTGGGGCTGGCGCGGTTGATCTCGTCCGCCAGCAGTACCTGGGTGAAGATGGGGCCGGGGTGAAAGCGAAATGTTTGCTGCTGGGGGTCAAAGATCTGCAACCCCAGCAGGTCGGCGGGGAGCAGATCGGCGGTGAACTGCATCCGCCGGCATGCCAGCCCCAGTACCTGTGCCAGCGCGTGGGCCAGGGTGGTTTTGCCCATACCGGGCAGATCCTCGATCAGCAGATGACCGCGCGCCAGCAGGGTCACCAGCGCGATTTTCAGTTGCAGCGGCTTGCCCAGAATGACTTGCTCCAGTGCTGACAGCAGCCCGGCAATCTGCTCTTCTCTCTCCATTCCCTTCATACACATTCCCTGTATTGCGTCGCACCTACAGCTTATACGCCCGCATGGGCGAAGGCAGATAACAGACGGGCGGTAAAAGTGCTGCGCAGGGATGGCTATGAGCGGGAGGTGACCCGGTTTATTGCTGAGTCTGCTCGATTCAATATGGCCGCTATGGCACGTAACTCAATACAATATTTCCTGATTGGAATGTACCGATCGCCATCTCTTCACTAGGTGAGGGCGGTGGGCGCCCATATAGTTACCCCCATTGCGACGCGCTGCGTTGCTGCCTTTGTGGCCATCTTGGCCCCGCCACTGTTCGCCTGTGATCTGGCAGGCATCGGCACGCCAATCTGTTATGGAGCATCCATGCCTGTTTTCCTGTTGTGCACTTTTCTGATGATCATTCTCTATCCGGTCGGGATCGATCTCTATCTGGTCGCCGTGCCCCAGATTGCCGATACCCTGCAGGCGAGCGAGGCGCAGATCCATACAGCCTTCTCCATCTATCTGTTCGGCATGGCGGCCACCGTGCTGCTGGGGGGAATGATTGCCGATCGCTACGGGCGGCGCTGGGTGGTGCTCGGGGGCGCGCTGATTTTTGTCCTTGCCTCGCTGGTGGCAGGCAGTGCAGAGGGGATAAGTCAGTTCTATTTCGGCCGTTTCTGGCAGGGGGTCGGGGCCGGTGCGCTCTATATCATGACCTTTACCGTGCTGCGGGATGTGCTGAGTCAGGAGCGGCTGGCGATGGCGCTCTCGATGATCAACGGGGTCATCTGCGTGATCCCGGTGCTGGCGCCGGTGCTCGGTTACCTCATCCTGTCCCATTTTGACTGGCGCGGGATCTTCGTGGCGATGGCGCTGGTGGCGGCTGTCAGCGGTTTGGTGAATTGGTTGCTGCTCAAGGAGACCCGCCCGGCCCGGCAAACGGGGGGGGGCACAACGCTGCCATTTGCCCTGCTGCGCTCCCCGCGCTTTATGTTGCTCTCCCTGCTGACCAGTGCCAGCGTGACCTCTATTTTGGTCTATGTCAGCGTCTCGCCGCTGATCCTGATGAAGGAGTTTGGCTTCACTACCGAGCAGTACTCCATCGTGATGATGGTGATGGCCGGGGTGAGCATGTCCACCTCCTTCCTGACGCCGCTGCTGCTGCGCTGGCTTGGTAAGCACAAGGTGCTGGCGGTGTCTCATCTCTCCTATCTGCTGGCGGCCTGCTCACTGTTCGGCAGCTGGCAGACGGGAGGCGATATCCATCTGCTGCTGCCGGGATTTGCCTTGGTCTGTGTCGGCTTCTCCTGCGGCTTTGGAGTGGCGATGGGGGAGGCGCTCGATGGTTGTCAGCACAATGTGGCGTTTGCCAGCGCCGTGCTCTGCATCATGCAGATCAGCCTCTCCGGCCTCTATATCTGGCTGCTGGGCCAACTTGGCTTTGCCCCGACCGAGATGCTGATCTGCGCCCTGCTGCTGGCTCTGCTCAGTTACCTGGCTGTCAAAGGGCTGGTACCATGGCTCGCGCTTCGTGAAGCGCGGTCGCAGGGCTGATGGAAGATGAGAGGGGATATGCGCAATCTGGGTGAACTCGATTTGAACCTGCTGGTGGTCTTCAAGTACCTGATGCAGGAGCGCAGTGTGGCAGGGGCGGCCAAAAAGCTCTGTGTCACCCCGTCGGCGGTGAGCAAGTCTTTGGCCAAATTGCGGGAGTGGTTTGACGATCCCCTGTTTGTGCGGGTGCGGCAGGGGTTGCAGCCCACCAACCTCTCCCTGACCCTGGAGGAGGAGCTGAAGGTCTGGTTCCAGCTCACCGACAGCATCACCTCGCTCAATAGCGAGGCGATCCCCGACGGAGCTCGTTTCACGCTGGTGATGGAGTCCCCCTTCTACATCAGCTTCCTGAGCGATCTGCCCATGACCATCTACCAGAAGTACCCCAACTCGGTAGTCAGGATGCTGGGGTGGGATCACCACTCCCTCAACGACATCGTCAACGGCGATGCGGATCTCGGCTTTTGTGCCCGCGAGACCCATGGCCGCTCCCAAGCCAGGGTCAACCGCTTGCCTTATTACATTGATCACGAGGTGCTTTTTACCGATCGCCCGGTGGTGTTTCTGCGCAAGGATCACCCATTGCTCGAGCAGAAGTGGTCGCTGGAGAACTTTCTGGCCAGCCCCCAGATCAGCATGGTGTGGGAGGCGAACGATACCTGGGCCCTCGACAGTCTGCTGGAGGACGAGGGGCTGAAGCGGGAGGTGCCCATCATGGTCTCAAGCTTCGAGCAGGCGCTGCATATTGCCTCCCAGTCGAGCCACGAACTGATTGCGGTGGCTCCTTCCTACTGCGGTGGTTATGCCAGTCGGCATCACGGCAATCTGATCGCCATGCCGCTGCCGCTACCCGAGAAGCTCTACGCCCAGCTGGAGATCGCCTTCATCCTGCTGTGGCACAAGCGGCACAATCAGGATGCCAAGGTGATGTGGCTGCGCAACGAGATCCGGCGGCTCTACAACGACGAATCGCCACGCTAATGTGGCCGTGACGGTGCCCATCGATCAGCCGGAGCCATCTGCTCCGGCTTTTTGTTGTCGCATCGCCCGGATGAGTGGGCTTTGGCACGACTTAAGTGCCGAGCTCGGGTTCAAACTGTGCGCCATTCAACTCTCTTTATGCACAGATTGGCCTTGGTTGCACGTCTCGAGTGAAGCTCTTTTCACGAAAAAAATTCATGTGGTTTCATTAGAAAACTTCACTAATGGTCACTTTTAAAGTGTGATCGACCATTAAGTTCCTGTATTTGCAGTGATATAGCATAACACCCCTTGGAATGGCGGGGTTAGATAGCGCCTGCGTAGGTGACTGCCATTAGAGCGCGGCGTGAGCCAGCCCCACAGGTCGTCTGTGGCCGTGCCATGCCCCGGCTATCTGGCCACCAGCCATGAGTGACGGAGCAGAGGGGAATAAGCATCAAGGTTGATAAACCGGCTTGAGTAAAGGGATGCAGCAAAGGTAGAACCCGGAGCCGGTAACTGTACTGGGAGACGCCACTCATCATCCCCCGATAACCCGTAATTGAAACCGGCTAGATGAAAAACACCTTTCATCGAACGGGGCGCGTGCACCCGAAAATAGCCAGATTGGCAGGCTGACTGTGCTCTCCGTTATAGCAATGGCGGGCAAAAAATAGTGCGGCAGCCACCACCAGATTAATAAAAATAAATCTCAGCAAAGGCAGGTTGATATGCGTCCAGCAACAGCACCGACCGGGTTGTTACAACAACCCAAACCCTTCTTTATGATATTTTTCGTCGAACTCTGGGAGCGCTTCGGTTATTACGGCGTGCAGGGGATATTGGCGGTCTTCTTTGTACAGCAACTGGGTTTTTCCCAAGAGCAATCCTTTATTACCTTCGGTGCCTTCTCGGCGCTGGTATATGGTCTGATCTCGGTCGGCGGCTATGTCGGCGACCATGTGCTCGGCACCAAGCGCACCATGGTGCTCGGGGCTATCGTGTTGGTGGTCGGTTATTTTATGACCGGCCTGTCGATCTACAATCCCGACCTGATTTTCTATGCGCTGGGCACCATCGCGGTCGGTAACTGCCTATTCAAGGCCAATCCGGCCAGCCTGCTGTCAAAATGCTACCAGCCAAAAGATCCGCGGCTGGATGGGGCGTTTACCCTGTTCTATATGTCGATCAATATCGGCTCCCTTATTTCCCTCTCGCTCGCGCCGGTGATTGCCGATCACTACGGCTATACCGTGACCTATAACCTGTGCGGGGTGGGGTTGATTATTGCGCTGCTTACCTTCTTTGCCTGCCGCAATATGGTGAAAGATATCGGCTCCGAGCCGGATCATCTGCCCCTCAACTACGGCAAGTTGCTGATGGTATTGGCTGGCTCGGTGGTCATGGTCTTCTTCTGTGCCTGGTTAATGCACCACGTGGTGATCGCCAACATGGTGCTGATGACGGTGACTATCGCCGTGGTAATTGTCTTTTTCCGCGAGGCGTTCAAGCTTGACACAGTGGGCCGCAACAAGATGTATGTGGCCTTCGTGCTGATGCTGGAGGCGGTGCTCTTTTATGTGCTGTACGCCCAGATGCCGACTTCACTGAACTTCTTTGCCATCAACAACATGCATCATGAGATGCTGGGCATGAGCGTCAACCCGGTCAGCTTCCAGGCGCTCAACCCCTTCTGGGTGGTAGTGGGTAGCCCGGTGCTGGCGGTGATCTATACCCGGATGGGCAGCAAGGGGCGTGATCTCACCATGCCGCTCAAGTTCACCCTCGGGATGTTCTTCTGCTCGCTCGGTTTCCTGACCGCCGCTGCTTCCGGCTGGTGGTTTGCCGATGAGCAGGGGCTGACTTCCCCCTGGTTTATGGTGCTTATCTACCTGTTCCAGAGTCTGGGCGAGCTGATGATCAGTGCCCTGGGACTGGCGATGGTCGCCGCGCTGGTGCCGCAACGCCTGATGGGCTTCATTCTTGGAATGTGGTTCCTGACTCAAGCGATGGCGTCCCTGCTGGGTGGCTATGTGGCGACCTTTACCGCCGTGCCGCAAGGGATGACGGATCCGCTGCAAACCTTGCCCATTTACACCGGCGTATTTGGCAAGATCGGGATGGCGACCCTGCTGATTGCGGTAGTGATGGGGCTGATGGTGCCCTGGCTCAACCGGATGATGAATGCGACGCCGACAGAGGCCGAGGGGCTGGTCGCGGGTCAATCACAGGCGTAATGAGGGGAGGATAGTGCGAGACAAGGCAAGGGCTGCGACCCTTGCCTTGCTGTTGATGGCTTAGTTGTACTGCTCTTCCATCCAGGCTTCGACGATCAACTGCGCCGAGACCCCGTCCACACTGCCTTTTTCCAGCGCGCGATAGCCGCCTCGCTCAAACAGCCGGGCGCGGGCATCTGTGGTGGTGAGTCGCTCATCCTTGAACTCCACCGGCTTGCCGAAGCGGCCATGTAGCCGGTTGCCGAATTTGCGGGCCCGTACCGTGATCTCCTGATCGGTACCATCCATGTTCAGCGGCAGGCCGACCACCAGCAGGTCCGGTTGCCACTCCTTGAGCAGCTTCTCAATCTCGTCCCAGTTGGGGATGCCGTCGTTGGCCTTGAGGGCGCGCAGAGGCTGGGCTGTGCCAGTCAGCTCCTGACCGATGGCGACGCCAATGCTCTTGGTGCCATAGTCAAAGCCCATGATGCTGCGTGATGACATAACTGATAAATCCTCGAAATAGAGAGCGGAGCGGGCCAGCCGATCAGCTGTGGCCGATATCGCTGGAGAGGTGAACCGGGTTCACCCCTATGCTGGCGGCAGCTTGCTGCCAACGTTTGTGAATGGGGGTCTTGAACACCAGAGCCGGATTGGGGGGGATCACCAGCCAGGCGCCGTCCACCAGCTCCTGCTCCAGCTGCCCGGCGCTCCAGCCGGCATAGCCAAGGGCCACCAGCCAATGGGCAGGGGCTTCGCTCGTACCCAGGGTTTCCAGAATATCCTTGGAGGTGGTCACCATCATCTCATCCCCCACCTGCAGGGTGGAGTTGAAACCGGGGCGGAAGCTGTGCAGCACGAAGCCGCGATCGGCGTGAACCGGCCCCCCTTGCAGCACCGGCTGCTTGAGCTCCGGGTTGTTGGGCGGATTGAGCTGGAGCTGGGTCAGCATGGTTTCCAGCGACATCTCGACCGGAATGTTGACGACCAGTCCCATGGCGCCCTCTTCGTTGTGCTCGCACAGATAGACCAGCGAGCGCTCGAAATAGGGATCTGTCAGGCTTGGCATGGCAAGCAGGAAGTGATTTTGCAGTGTTTGCATAGAGGCCAAATAGTGCAAAGGTATTTGAGGTCAATTATGGCAGTTGATCCCCATGGGAAAAACCGCTTTTTGGGCTGGACGAGATCCCGCCCCTTTCCGGATTGCCTTGAAACAGAAAGGGTGGCGCCGGGCCACCCTCTCTTTTTCAGGGCTTGTCAGGGGCGGGTTACCCCCGAACAGGTCGGTTTAGCCTGCCTGGTGATTATTTGCCCAGCCGACGCTCGATGGCATCCATCAGCATGCCGGTAATGTGCACGTCGAAGGCCGCTTCAATCTCGCGAATGCAGGTCGGGCTGGTGACGTTAATCTCGGTCAGGCGATCGCCGATGATGTCGAGGCCGACGAAGATGAGGCCTTTCTCTTTCAACGTCGGGCCCACCGCACGGGCGATGGCCCAGTCGGCTTCGCTCAGGGGGCGTGCTTCACCACGGCCACCGGCCGCCAGATTGCCGCGGGTCTCCCCCTGCGCCGGAATACGGGCGAGGCAGTAGGGTACCGGTTCACCGTCCACCACCAGTACCCGCTTGTCGCCATCCTTGATGGCGGGCAGATAGGTCTGCGCCATGCAGTACTGGCTGCCGTGGGCGGTCAATGTCTCGATAATCACGCCGACGTTGGCGTCATCTTCCTTCATGCGGAAGATGGAGGCACCGCCCATGCCGTCCAAGGGCTTCAAGATCACGTCTTTGTGCTTCGCGTGGAAGGCGCGCAGCTTGTCAGCGCGGCGAGTCACCAGCGTGGTCGGGGTGTGCTCGGCAAACCAGGCGGTGTAGAGCTTCTCGTTGGCGTCGCGCAGGCTCTGCGGCTTGTTGACGATGAGGCAACCCTCATCCTCGGCCCGCTCCAGCATGTAGGTGGCGTAGATAAATTCGGTGTCGAACGGCGGATCCTTGCGCATCAGGATCACATCGAGGTTGGAGAGGGGCTGATCCACCACCTCGCCCAGGGTGTACCAGTCGGCATAGTCATATTTGACGGTGAGCGGGCGCATGGTGCCAAAGGCGCGACCGGCTTCCATGTAGAGATCCTTCATCTCCATATAGAAGAGCTCATAGCCGCGCTTTTGCGCCTCTTCGAGCATGGCAAAGCTGGAATCTTTCTTGATGTTGATGGCCGAGATGGGGTCCATCACGATGCCGAGTTTAATGGTCATCCGCTGTTCCTTTTTAATGGCTCGATAGGGTTGTAGGGTCGATTAGCGCAGCGTAATCGGCCGCTTGCGGCTGCGTCGATGCAGCCATGAGGCTGATTGATGCGGCCGATAGTATCAAGCGAGATCGCCAAAGCGGCACTGCAGCGCAGTGATCGCCGTCAGGGCGGCAGTTTCGGTGCGCAGCACCCGCGGCCCCAGCAGCATCTCTTTGAAATCTTCCTGCACGGTACGGGCGATCTCGTCGCTCGACAATCCCCCTTCCGGGCCAATCAGCAGGCGCACCCCATGCTCGGGAACGGGCAGGGTGTTGATGCTGTACTCGGCGCGCGGGTGCAGGTTGAGCTTGAGCTCCTTGGTCTCTTCTGCCAGCCAGGCGTCCAGCTCCATCGGCATGCGCACCTCTGGCACCACGTTGCGGCCGCACTGTTCGCAGGCGCTGATCACCACCTTTTGCCACTGCTCGCGCTTCTTCTCCAAGCGGTCTGCCGGCAGCTTGACGCCACAGCGTTCGGAGAAGAGCGGGGTGATGCAGGTGACGCCCAGCTCCACCGATTTCTGGATGGTGAAGTCCATCTTGTCGCCACGGCTGATCACCTGACCGAGGTGGATGGCCAGCGGTGACTCCACCGATTGAACGTCGCAGCTGTCGATGGTCACTTCCACCGACTTTTTGCCGACGCTGGCGATGGTGGCGGGATATTGATTGCCATCGCCGTTGAACAGCTCGAGCTGCTGGCCAGGCTGCATGCGCAGCACCCGGCCGATATGGTTGGCGCCGTCTTCCGACAGGGCGATAGTCTGGCCAACTTGCAGGGTGGCCGGTTCATAGATACGTGGAATGCGCATGGCTGCTTGTCAGTCTCTTGCTTGGAAACCCTTTATATCCTGCGGCAAGCAAGGCTCACGCGGCAGTGGGGAAGGGCCTCATGATAGGAGGGGCGATCCCCCTCCCTGGTCAAATGGGGTTATTGGCACTGCTTTTCAATAAAGGGATTGGTATTGCCCTGCAGCTTGCCGATGCGGCGGTTGCGCTCGCACTCCCAGCCTTCTGCAGGGTACTGCCTGTCCCAAGCTTCAAACAGTTTACGCTGTTGCGCTGCCAGACGCAGCCCATACTGCTGGCTCATGTAGAGGTAGGCGCGGGCAATCTGGCCCCGCACCGGCCCCTTGGGCGGCTGTACCCGACGATCCTTGAAATCCACCAGCATCTGGCACTGGCCGTACTGATCCGGCTTGCCGTTCCAGTCGGAGAAGCGGTAGTTGGCCCGATCGCCGTTCACCTCGCCAATTGCGGGGAAGAGGTTGTGCATGTCCCCCTCCATCTTGTTGAACTCGGGGCTCGATTTTTCGCAGTTCTTGCGACCGCCATCCTGCCAGCACTGCAGCTGGTGGCCGAACTCCCAGGCGGGGACCACGTGTTCCCACTCGATGCGGGCGGCGCGCTTGGCCTGCTTGCGCGGCTCATAGCCACAGCTGGCGAGATCCGGGCGCATCGATTTGCCCTGATAGTCGATGTCGCAGCCGCAGTAGAAGGTAGTGACTGCTGGCTGGCTGCGATAGAGCTTCACCAGATCCTGTTTGGCTTCGCGAAAGGTCTGGGCGTGCAGGGGCGCGCTGAGCAGCGGTAAACCGGCCAGCAGGGTCAGGGCGAGGGAGGAGATGAAACGCATGGGATTCCTTGCAAACGGGATGATTGACGAACGATGGCGGGCACCCTACCACAGGGGCGCGACACAAGCTGGCTTACTGCTCTGGCTCCGGCCGTTCCCGCTCCAGCGGCTGCTTGCAGCGGCGGCAGTGGTAGCGGGCCTCGCCGCGCACCACCTTGTTGTGGCGGCGTATCGACAGTAGATGCTGCTGGCAGAGGCAGCGATAGGGCACGGTCGGCTCGGCCAATACCGCCAGATCGAAGCTGTGGGTGGTTCTGGGCTCAAGGCCGAATACCTCCCGCATCACCGATTGCCACTGGCGGCCGTGGGGCAAGACCCGGCTTTTGCCGCGACCTTCACCCCACAGGGCGTGAACCAGCAGATGGGCCACCTCGTGGGGCACCACCTCATCCAGAAACGCCTGCTGGTTGGCCTGATAGAGGGCGGGATTGAAGCGCAGCTCCCAGGTTTGCAGCCGCGCCGATCCCGCCGCCCGGCCCCGCATATTGCAGTAGATCCGTGGGCGGGGGAAGGTGCGGCCAAGGCGCGCCTCGGCCTGCACAAAGCAGGCTTCTACGCGTTGTTGCAGTAGGGCGACAAGCTGGGCAGGAGTGGCAGACATCAACATCTCGTCAGATAGCGGATAAGCAAAAGGGGAGCCAGGCTCCCCTTTTATCACAACCGTGAACCTTACAGGCCAGCAGCAGAGCGCAGCAGCTCGGCTTTGTCGGTCTGCTCCCACGGGAACTCGTTGCGACCGAAGTGACCGTAGGCAGCGGTAGCCTGGTAGATCGGGCGCTTCAGATCCAGCATCTGGATCAGGCCGTACGGGCGCAGTTCGAAGTGCTCGCGTACCAGCTTGACCAGCAGATCCTCGGCGACTTTGGCGGTACCGAAGGTTTCCACGCTGATGGAGGTCGGCTCGGCCACGCCGATGGCGTAGGAGATCTGGATTTCACAGCGATCGGCCAGACCGGCGGCAACGATGTTTTTGGCAACGTAGCGGGCGGCGTAGGCAGCAGAACGGTCAACCTTGGAAGGATCCTTACCGGAGAAGGCGCCACCACCGTGACGGGCCATGCCGCCGTAGGTGTCGACGATGATCTTGCGACCGGTCAGACCGCAGTCACCCATCGGGCCGCCGATAACGAAACGGCCGGTCGGGTTGATGAAGTATTTGGTGTCCTTGTTGACCCACTCGGCCGGCAGCACCGGCTTGATGATCTCTTCACGTACCGCTTCAACCAGATCTTTGTGGCTGATGGATTCAGCGTGCTGGGTAGACAGAACCACGGCATCCACACCGATGATCTTGCCTGCGTCGTCGTAGGCGAAGGTCAGCTGGCTCTTGGCATCCGGACGCAGCCACGGCAGGGTGCCGTTCTTGCGCACTTCAGCCTGACGCTTCACCAGCAGGTGAGAGTAGGTGATGGGGGCTGGCATCAGCACGTCGGTTTCGTTGGTGGCGTAGCCGAACATCAGGCCCTGGTCGCCAGCGCCCTGCTCCAGCGGATCGCTGCGGTCAACGCCCTGGTTGATATCCGGGGACTGCTTGCCGATGGCGTTCAGCACGGCGCAGGAGTCAGCGTCGAAGCCCATGTCGGAGTGGGTGTAGCCGATTTCACGTACGGTATCACGCACGATCTCTTCGATATCAACCCAGGCAGAGGTGGTTACTTCGCCGGCCACCATGACCATACCGGTCTTGACCAGGGTCTCACAGGCAACGCGTGCCTTGGTATCTTGCTTGAGGATGGCGTCCAGTACCGCATCGGAGATCTGGTCCGCAATCTTGTCGGGATGGCCTTCGGAGACCGACTCGGAAGTAAACAGCTTTGCCATGATAAGAGTCTCAGCTTGTCTGGGTTATCGCCACAGCAATAACCGGATGAATGGGATGGTGTAGAGGTATCTACATCTGGACGTCTATTTTAATTAGCGCCCCCCCCGATTGCCAGCACTATTTTGTCGCGCAGTGTCCAATGGGTCACAAGCGGTGCTCTCCTATCCCGAAAGGGATGGAAGTCAAACGTTTTTCTCTGGTTGCTTTGGTCAATAGAGGGCAAGAAAAGCGATTGTCCTCCCAAAGCCACTTTATTCATCCAGATAATATTTGCACGCCGCGCGCCCTGCTGGGACAATAACGCGCCTTAATCTTGGCCATCAAATGAAGCAATCGCAGGAGATTCAGATGCCTTCTCGTAAAGAGCTTGCCAATGCCATTCGTGCATTGAGTATGGATGCCGTTCAAAAAGCCAACTCCGGTCACCCGGGCGCCCCCATGGGAATGGCGGATATCGCCGAAGTGCTGTGGCGTAGCCACCTCAGACATAACCCGAACAACCCCAAGTGGGCCGACCGCGACCGTTTCATTCTCTCCAACGGCCACGGCTCCATGCTGCTGTACTCCCTGCTGCACCTCTCCGGTTATGACCTCTCCATCGACGATCTGAAAAACTTCCGCCAGCTGCACTCTCGCACCCCGGGTCACCCGGAGTACGGTTACGCGCCGGGCGTTGAAACCACCACTGGCCCGCTGGGTCAGGGCATCACCAACGCCGTGGGTATGGCGATCGCCGAGAAGGCCATGGCTGACCAGTTCAACCAGCCGGGTCACGACATCGTTGACCACTACACCTACGCCTTCATGGGCGACGGCTGCCTGATGGAAGGTATCTCCCACGAGGCTTGCTCTCTGGCCGGTACCCTGCAACTGGGCAAACTGATCGCGTTCTGGGATGACAACGGCATCTCCATCGACGGTCACGTAGAAGGCTGGTTCACCGACGACACCGTCAAGCGCTTCGAAGCCTACGGCTGGCACGTTATCCCGGCTGTTGACGGCCACAACTCGGAAGCGATCAACGCTGCCATCGAAGCCGCCAAGGCCGAGACCGGCAAGCCGACCCTGATCTGCTGCCGCACCATCATCGGTTACGGTTCCCCGAACAAATCCGGTTCTCACGACTGCCACGGTTCACCGCTGGGCAACGACGAGATCGCCGCTGCTCGCGCGTTCCTGAAGTGGGACCACGCTCCGTTCGTTATCCCGGCCGACATCGCTGCCGAGTGGAACGGTCAGGAGAAGGGCGCCAAACTGGAAGCCGACTGGGCTGCCAAGTTCGCCGCCTATGAAGCCGCTCACCCGACTCTGGCTGCCGAATTCAAGCGCCGCACCGCAGGCGACTTGCCGGCCAACTGGGCAGCTGAATCTGCCAAGATCATCGAAACCCTGCAAGCCAACCCGGCCAAGATCGCAACCCGTAAAGCGTCCCAAAACGCACTGGAAGCGTTCGGCAAGCTGCTGCCGGAATTCATGGGTGGCTCCGCTGACCTGGCGCCGTCCAACCTGACCATGTGGTCCGGTTCCAAGTCCCTGACCAACGACGACGCCTCCGGCAACTACATCCACTACGGTGTCCGCGAGTTCGGCATGTCCGCCATCATGAACGGTATCGCCCTGCACGGTGGTTTCATCCCCTACGGCGCCACCTTCCTGATGTTCATGGAGTATGCCCGCAACGCACTGCGCATGGCCGCCCTGATGAAGCAGCGTTCCATCTTCGTTTACACCCACGACTCCATCGGTCTGGGTGAAGATGGCCCGACTCACCAGCCGGTTGAGCAGATCGCCTCCCTGCGTCTGACTCCGAACATGAGCACCTGGCGTCCGTGTGACCAGGTTGAATCTGCCATCGCCTGGAAACACGCCATCGAGCGTACCGACGGCCCGACCTCTCTGATCTTCTCTCGTCAGAACCTGGCCCAGATGGATCGTACCGCCCAGCAGCTGGCCGACACCGCCAAGGGTGGCTACGTGCTGAAGGATTGCGCCGGTACTCCGGAGCTGATCCTGATCGCCACCGGTTCCGAAGTGGAACTGGCCGTTGCCGCCTATGAGCAGCTGACTGCCAAGGGCCGTGCCGTGCGCGTGGTCTCTCTGCCGTCTACCGACGTGTTTGACGCCCAGTCTGCCGAGTACAAGGAGTCCGTCCTGCCGGCCTCCGTCACCAAGCGTGTGGCCATCGAAGCCGGCATCGCCGACTACTGGTACAAGTACGTGGGCTTTGGCGGCAAGATCATCGGTATGACCACCTTCGGTGAGTCTGCTCCGGCCGAGCTGCTGTTCAAGGAATTTGGCTTTACCGTGGAAAACGTGGTTGCGACCGCAGAATCCCTGTAATAGCTGACCATTGGGCCACTCTGGCCCAATAGCCGGAAAATAAAACGCCCTCCATCGCAAGATGGTGGGCGTTTTTTCTATCTTTGGTTTCAAACAGCAAAGGTCAATTTAAAGGCTTATATTTTCGTGCCTAACATTCCCAAAGTTGGCTTCATTCGATACGCTATAGCCACTAAAAGTAATGGTTTAGCGATATGTCGGTTTTGTATGGGAGAGGGTTTATTAATGAAAAAATTTTTCCAAGTAACTATAGGGTTTATTTTGTTAGCGGTTCTCTTTTTGGGTATCTATATATTAGTTAGCAAAGTTTGGACTGTTTTTCAGGCTATAAATCCGACTCTCGCTGCAGGTATTATTGCTGCATCGGCAACTATTTTTGTTTCTGTCGCTACGGTTATGCTCTCAAAAAGACAAGAGCAAAAAGTAGAAATTGCTGCTCAGCTAAGGCAGAAAAAGGTTCCAGTATATGAAAAAATCATAGAGTTTATTTTCCTTATAACATTTGCAGCAAAGCTTGGAAAAAATGCTCCAACTGAAAGTGAAACAATACAGTTTTTTGCTGATACAACAAGAGATCTCGTTATTTGGGGCTCTCATGATATGGTAAAAGCATTTGGAGATTTTCGTGAGGCCATGATGTCTATTCCTAGCGATGGCGACTATCGCCATATTCTAGCCTCTGTAGAAGATCTGCTTTTCGCAGTTAGAAAAGATCTTGGACATAATAGCAGAGTAAAACGAGGTGACATATTGAGGCTTTATATAAACGACTTGCCAGATTATTTTTCTAAGGTGTAATTTCCTATCTGAAAAGGAAGTTTATTTCGATGCCATAAAAATAATGTCCCTTCCTGTTACCAAAATAGAGACCGGCATATAGCCGGTCTCTATTTATTGCAACCCTTACACCTGCGGCGGGGTGCTTTCCGCGTTGGACATCACCGCATCCACCTCGGCCTGCTCCACTATGGGCTTTATCAATCTGACGATAACGGTGCCATGGTTAATACCAGCTTGCCGATATGACGGCCTGAATCCAGCAAATGGTGGGCGGCGGCGGCCTCATCCAGTGGGAAGGTCTGGTAAACCTGCGGTTTGATCTCGCCGCGTTCGATAAATGGCCAGACATGAGTTTGCAGCTGGGCAATCAGCTCGGCTTTTTCCTGCGGAGTCCGCGAGCGCAGGGTAGAGCCGATATGGGTCAGTCGCTTTTGCAGCATGGGAAACAGATCCAGATTGGGGGCGGCGCCCGCAATTATGCCGATCTGGACTATGCGACCATTGATGGCCGCCGCCGCATAGTTGCGCGCGACATACTCCCCGCCAATGATATCGAGAATGATGTCGGCGCCATGGCCATCGGTGGCGGCATGCACGGCCTCGACAAAATCCTCCTCCTTGTAGAGCACGGCCACATCCGCGCCCAGCTTGATGCTGGCGGCCTGCTGCTCGGGTGAGCCGACCGTGGTGATGATTTTTGCGGCGCCAAATGCCTTGGCCAGCATGGTGGCGGTCGTGCCGATGCCGGAGGCGCCGCCATGAATCAAGATGATGTCGCCTTTTTTAAACTGGCCCCGTTCAAACATATTTGACCAGACCGTCATAAAGGTTTCCGGCAGTGCCGCGGCTTCGACAAAGCTCAATCCGGGCGGCAGGGGCAGGACATTGCTCTGGTGGGCGACGCTGTACTCGGCATAGCCGCCACCTGAAATCAGCGCGGCGACCTTGTCGCCAATCTTGAGATGGGTCACCTGCTCCCCCTTGGCGA
Source organism: Aeromonas sp. Lyrl_2 (assembly GCF_051948815.1). Taxonomy (NCBI): domain Bacteria; kingdom Pseudomonadati; phylum Pseudomonadota; class Gammaproteobacteria; order Aeromonadales; family Aeromonadaceae; genus Aeromonas; species Aeromonas sp. Lyrl_2. The sequence goes on along the minus strand of NZ_JAYJLJ010000001.1, from coordinate 19,180 downwards.
CCACGACCCCGGCGACCTCCAGCCCGGGAATATCCGATGCTCCTGCCGGAGGCGGGTAGAGCCCTTTGCGCTGCATCACATCCGGCCCATTGATGCCGGTTGCATAGTGCCGGATCAAGACCTCATCCGGCTTGGGCGCTGGTGTGGCGCGGGTGGTCAGTTGCAAGACATCGGGGCCACCTGGCTGGGTAATCTCTACCGCGCTCATGGTGGCGGGAATGGAATAGGCGTTATGCATCAGCGGCTCCTTGTAACGAGGTGATATGAGGTTCCCCGAGTGGGATGAGCACCAAGATAGTGGAGATTGCTGATGAATAAACGCAGTGTTATCCCTCACCTGTAATGCAAAAATGCATTTCAACCGGGAGTCGTGATGAACTGGGATGATGCGAAAATTTTTCTGGCGTTGCATCGGGAAGGGAGCCTGAGGGGCGCCGCCCGTGTGGTCGGGGTCGATCAGGCCACCATTGGCAGACGGATTGCCGCACTGGAGCATCGTCTGGCGGCCACGCTGTTTCTCCGCACATCCAAAGGGTATGTGCTGACCCATGTCGGGGAGATCGTGCTGGCCAGCGCCCAGCAGATGGAGCTGGCGGCCATTGATTTTGTGCGGGCGGCGCAAGGGGTCGACAACCGTCTGGTTGGGGAGGTCAGCGTGGCGACCACAGACACCCTGGGGATGGATTTCCTGATACCGGCTCTGACCGAGCTGCATCAGCGTTATCCCGATATCAGGGTCATCCTCAATACCTCGACCCAGGTGGTCAATCTGTCTCTGCGGGAAGCGGATATCGCGATCCGGACGGTGAAGCCGGACAATCCCGACCTGATTATTCGCAAGCTGGCCTCCTGGCCGGTCGGGTTGTATGCCTCCGCCGACTATCTGGCTCGCCATGGTATACCCGAAGCGGGCACCGGTTTTGCGGGCCATTCGCTGGTGGTGTATGAGCCCCACTGGCAGAGCGCTCGCTCGCCAATGATGCTCGAAGAGGCGGCCGAGGGGGCCACGGTCGCCGCGGGGGTCAATACCAGCCTGATGCTGCGTCAGGCCCTGCTGATGGGGCTGGGGCTTGGCGAGGTGGCGGTTCCGCTCGCTGAGCAAGCCGGGTTGGTGCGGGTCTGGCCCGAGCGGCAGTTACAACAATCCTACGATGTGTGGCTGGTGACCCATCAGGATGTGCAGCATGCCGCGCGGGTCAGAGCGGTCATGGATGCCATCGTCAGGGCATTTGCAGCGATGGCCTAAGTCTGGCGGGCGTTCTGTTCAGGTTTTGTCGCAGCACGGTCACATCCCTTGCCATAGTCATGGCGGTTGAGGGAAAACCCTCATTTACTTGGTCTCTGACAGTTAATACTGTGAGACCGAGTCCACCACTACTGGAGCCTGACCCATGACCGATATGCTTGTTGACGATAAACAACCGACCCCGGATCCGGCAGAGCAGAATGCCTTCTTCCCGTCGCCCTACTCCCTGAGCCAGTTCACCTCGCGCAAATCTGACCTTGCCGGGGCTGACTATCCCGCTCCCTATCGGGAGGGGCGCTGGAAGATCCTGCTGATCGGTGCCGATGAGCGTTATCTGCCCACCGACAACGGCACCCTGTTTTCCACCGGCAACCATCCGGTCGAAACCCTGTTGCCCATGTATCACCTCGACAAGGCGGGCTTTGCCTTTGATGTGGCCACCCTCTCCGGCAATCCGCTCAAGTTCGAGTGGTGGGCCATGCCCGGCGAAGACGAAGAGGTACTGGGGCTCTATGCCAAATATCAGGCGCAGTTCCGCCAACCGGCCAAGCTGGCCGAGCTGCTGAAAGAGGCGCTGGCCGCCGACTCGGACTATATCGGCGTCTTTATTCCCGGCGGGCACGGCGCCCTGATGGGGTTGCCGGAGAGTGCCGAGGTGAAAGCGCTGCTGGAGTGGGCGATGGCCAACGATCGCTTCATCATCTCCCTCTGTCACGGGCCTGCTGCGCTGCTGGCGGTGGCCAATCCAGAGACCTTCGCGGGCTACAAGATCTGCGCTTTCCCCGACGAGCTGGATGCCCAGACCCCGGCAATTGGCTATATGCCGGGCCACCTCACCTGGAAGTTTGGCGAGAAGCTTAAAGAGATAGGTTTTGAGATCGTCAACAACGGCATCTCCGGGGAGGTGTGTCGGGATCGCAATCTGCTGACCGGTGACAGCCCGCTGGCGGGCAATAACCTCGGCAAGCTGGCCGCCACCACCTTGCTGGAGGCGGTTGCCAAGCGATGAGGTTGTCGTCATCGCCAGCGAATGCGTTGCAGGTCGCGGTGGCGCTGGAAGGGTGCCAGCGGCTTGAGGAGATCCAGCAACTGGTGCGCGCCTTCGCCACCCCGCTGGGATATCACCGCTTTGCGCTCTTCTCCATCAGTGCCAGCGAGGAGGGGGTGGTCGAGCACCTCTACTGGCTGGAGGGGGAGCGGCTGGAGAGTGGCGAGGCGGTCGACCTGCATACCTATATGCGCGAGTGCCCGATGGCGATGCATATCAGGGAGCGAGACCAGCCCTTCTTCTGGAGCAAAACGGTTGGCGCCGTTGGCGAGCAGTACCGTATCGTTCGCCAGCCTGAGGGGCCTGGCCGACATGGCTTGCAGGTTCCCGTCTATGGGCCGTTGGGACTGGAAGGGGCGATGAGCTTTGGCGGCGATCAGATCGATGCCAGTGCCCACACTCGGGTTGGCCTTGCGCTGATCGCGGCGGCGGCTTTTCATGCAGCTCGTCGGCTGATGGAGATGCCGGTAGCGGGTCACGAGCGTGGCCTCACTGGGCGCGAGCGCGAAGTGCTGGAGTGGGTCTCCCGGGGTTGGCGCCATGCCGATATCGCCACCACCCTGAAGCTCTCGGTGCGCACGGTCGAGAACCATCTGCGCAGTGCCCGCCGTCGACTCGGTTAGCCACCACGGCAGAGGCGGTCAGAGTGGCGATCAGGAACCGCGATATTGAGGGCTGAGGGGCTACCCCTTTGTCTGGCATGTAAAAAGAGACCGGCATATAGCCGGTCTCTTTTTTATTTCCGCAACCTTTACGCCTGCGGCGGGGTGCTTTCCGCGTTGGACATCACCGCATCCATTTGCACCAGGGCGCCAGCGGGCAGCTCGCTCACGCCAATCACGGTGCGGGCAGGCAGATAACCCGGGAAGTATTTGGTGTAGACGGCGTTGACCGCATCCAGATCCGCGATATTGGCGAGCTGGATATTGACCTTGACGATATCGTCCATCACATGGCCGATGCTCTCCACAATCGCCTTGATATTGCTCAGGCACTGGGCGGTCTGCTCCTTGATGCAGCCAGCCAGGATCTTGCCGGTTGCGGGGTCAATCGGCAGTTGGGCAGAGAGATGGTTGTAGTGGGAGAAGGCGACGGTCTGTGTGTGCAAGGGGCTGCGCGGTGCCTTGTCGGTATTGCGGGCACGGATCACCAGATTGTGACGGTCTTCCACCAGTTGTGGCGGGGTGCCGTCACCGTGGGAGATGACCGCATCCATCTGCACCCGTGCCCCCATGGGCAGAGCGGCGGCACTGACTACCGAGCGGGCGGGCAGATAGGCCACGGCGCGGGCGATGGCGGAGTCGGGGAAGAAGGTGGTGTAGACCTCGTTGACGGCCTCCAGATCTGCCAGATCGGTCAGATAGACGGTGACCTTGACGATATCGTCAAACGGCACGTCGATGCTCTCCAGCACCGCCTTGATATTGCGCAGGCACTGGCCCGCCTGCTCCTTGATGCCACCGGCAACCAGCTGGCCAGAGGCCGCATCGACCGGCAGCTGGGCGCCGATATTGTTGTAGTGGGAGAAGGCCACGGTGTGGGTGGAGAACGGATTGTGCGGCGCCTTGTCACTGTTGCGGGCGAGCTTCACCAGCGGGCAGGGGGCTTGCGGGAAGGTGCCTTCGCCGTTGGAGATGATGGCATCGATCTGCACCAGCGCGCCCAGCGGCAGGGCGGCGACGGCGAGGGTGGTGCGGGTCGGCAGATAGCCCGGGAAGAATTCGCGATAGACGGCGTTGACCGCCTCCAGATCCGCCATCTCTTTCAGGAAGATGGTCGCTTTCACCATATCGTCCATCACATGGCCGATGCTCTCGATGATCGCCTTGAGGTTGCTCAGGCACTGTCTGGCCTGCGCGGTGACATCGCCACTCACCATCTTGCCGGTGGCGGGATCGACCGGCAGCTGGGCGGAGATATTGTTGTAATGAGAAAACGCCACCGTTTGGGTGCTGGGGCCCAGGTCCTGGGGTGCATGGAGGGTATTTCTTGCCGACTTGATGATGGTGCCACTCATAGATATGCCTCTTTTTAATATTTGTTGTTCATTCAGGTACAGGTTTACCCCATCTTGTTGTGCGCCACGGCCACTGCGCCAGCGGCGGCATCCCCGGTTATTATTTGTGATCCACTCAATTACTGAGAGGAATAAGGGAGAAGAGGACAGGGTAGATATTTCAGACGCTGCGATTCTATGAGTGGCTATCAGAGGTTGCAAACCGCTGATTGCATTTCTATGAGATGGCTCAATGGGCGCAAATTTAATCATACTGCTATTCAATGCACCCGAAATAGGAGCCAATTTGTGCGCAAATGGTGCCGAACCGGCGGACAGCCTTGCCCTGACTGGGTTTGCTCTCCCCCTCTTCGGGATATTGGCGTGTGAATAAAGGGTTAATATTATGCGCCGATGTGCAAATAATGCATATTATGGTGCATGAATATCTGTTTTCAGATTTTTTAAGGGGCTATGAAAATTCCCGTTAATATGCATATCCACCTTATTAAAGATACCTCTGGAATATAATTCACGGCTTTTGCATTCCTCTCTGTTAATGATTATTCCGGCATACTCGATGATGCCTTGCTGGCAGCCGGGATCTGTTATTAACGCCATAAAATTCTATGCCATGAATTTGCACGGCGGATCTGCTCCTGCTGCACAGGAGTGGGGAGCATGGCGTTGGCGTTGGCGTTGGCGTGACGGTGTGCGGGAGCTGTGGTGCTGGATGAGAGGTGGCGTTGGATGAGGGGCGGTGGTGGCAATCCGCTTATCTTCACGCCGGTTGCATCCTCCGATGGGTGGGGTTGCCCCGCGTCATAGGTTTTTCCACTTTTTTGCGGCTTTGTCTGATCTCCCTCTTATCTGTGGCTGGTTGTGATGATTGGGATGGTTTTTAGGGCTCGGGAACAGCTCAGGTGATTTCGCAGGAATAAAGCTCAATATGCTGTTTTTAAAGGGAAATGCGTCGAAAAATGGATTTATCGACCGCTTCTTATGGTTTCTTGATGAAACTGTTAATTAGTGGCGTGATTGCGAGTCAGGTCGCTTTTTTCAATCGCTATTAATCGTATGATTAATAAGGTAATCAAGGAGCCCTGACGGAGAGCATCGATGCACCGGCAGGCCATTGCCCAGGATTGGCAAGCGAGATCGCATCGCGATCATCATTACCTGACTGTGGAGGATTTATGCTGGGTTTCGTTCTGGGCGATATGTATTGTCAAACATCTGGGCAGCGGTTACCTCCTCGCCTGGGAAAGAGCTTTCCCATTCCTGCCGATTACCGACTGCGCGGCCGGGTATCCGCCGCCATCATGACCATCGAGAGCCTGCTCGATACCCCTTATCCGCAAAAGCAGTTTCGTGATCTGGTCTTTGGCGCCTTTATCGAGCGCCAGCGTCGGCTGTTTGGCGAACATGTGATTGTGGCCCGCATGGAAGAGGAGGAGGGGCTGGAGCTGTCGATTGATCTCTCGTTTGTCAGCACCGCCGTACCTGTGGGCCTGCTGGCCATCTCTGAAGAGCTGGCTCTCGCCACGGCGCCGCGTCCCAAGAAGAGCCATCCCCACTACGAGGCGCTGTGCAAGGCGATCGACTGCATGGTGATGCTGATGTTTTATGGCAAGGTGATCCGCCAGCGGAATACGGTGTTGGAAAATATCGGCCATCAGTTTGGTTATCAACCCGCGGCGACCCTGACGGCGCGGGTTGGCAAGGGTGGGGAGGATGATTACGACGCCTTCATGGTCAATATCATGACCTGTATTGCCCACTCCAACTCGCTCAAGGAGGCGCTGGAGAACGCCAGCCGGATGGGAATTCAGGAGCCCGCTTTCTTCTGCATCGTCGGGGCGATTGCCAGCACCCTGTGGGGCGTTCCCAGACAGTGGGCGTATCAAGCCTCACAGCTGATCCATCGCTCCCACCACCACTACATCCAGAATCTGCTTCGCTGTGAAACCCGTGCCGGGCGGCGCCATATCAATCTGGAGCCGCCAAAGCCCCCGCTGTTTGCACCGATCCGGCAACAGGTTGTGCGTCTGTTCAAGGGGGCACACTGATCCGCAGCCCCCTTGTCATCACTTAGGCGGGATAAAGCGCCCCCAGCACAGCCGGACGGCTGGCACCGGTGACGGCGGGCAGGTTGCCCGGCTTGCGGTGAACAAAGCACATGGCCAGCCAGGCAAAGGCAGCGCCTTCCACCCAGTCGGGGGCAAGGCCCAGCTCGGCGGTGCTGGCGATGCGCCATGCGGGCAGCAGGCTGGCCAACTCCTTCAGCAAGGGGGCGTTATGGGCACCGCCGCCGCAGACAAACAGCTCGGCTTTCGGCTGGCTGGTACCGACTGATTCGGGCCGGGCGGGCAGTTGGTGGGCGATGCTGTGGCAGGTGAGCGCCTGCAGAGTGCGCTGCACATCCACGGGGGTGTATGAAGTACCTGCCAGCTCCCCATCGAGCCAATCGAGGGTAAACATCTCCCGTCCGGTGCTCTTGGGGGCGGGGGCGGCGAAGTAGGGGTGAGCCAGCAGTTTCTCCAGCAGGGCCGGGATTGGTTTGCCACTGGCGGCCCATTTGCCACCGGCGTCATAGCTGCCGTCGTGGGGCTGATGGCGGCGATACCAGCCATCGAGCAGGGTGTTGGCCGGGCCGGTATCAAAACCATAGACGCCGCCCGGATTGCCCGGCAGCACCGAGATATTGGCGATGCCGCCGAGGTTCAGTACCACCCGCAGGGCGCCGGGTTTGGCAAACAGCGCTTGATGGAAGGCGGGCACTAGCGGCGCCCCCTGACCGCCGAGGGCCATATCCATGGTGCGAAAATCGGCGATAACGTCGATGCCGGTCAGGGCGGCCAGCAGGGCGGCGTTGCCGATCTGCAGGGTAAACCCGAGCTGGGGGCGATGGCGGATGGTTTGGCCGTGACTGCCGATGGCGCGAATATCTTTGGGCTCGAGCTTCGCCTTGGCCAGCAGCGCGTGGGTGGCGGCGGCAAACTCTCGCGCCACCAGATTATCGGCCACCCCCATGCGGTCGATTTCGTTGTCGCCCGGGGTGCAGAGGGCATGCAGCGTGCGGGCGGTCTCTTGCGGCCAGGGGTGACAAAGCGCCGCTTCGACCCGCAGTTCATCCCCGGCGATCATCACCAGCACGGCATCAATGCCGTCCATGCTGGTTCCCGACATCAGACCGATATAGCGTTCAGCCATGTGTCTCCTTACATTGCTGCTTGAAAATGCGGTGTGCAGAGAGGGTGAAGAGGGGAACAGCTTTCATCCCATGCCACATGGCGTGATCTTTGACATCAGACCGATATAACGCTCAACCATGGGGCATCCTCAATGCGGACCGGAAAAAGAGTGAGAGAGACAGGATAGATAAACCCTTACGCCCGTGCCACATGCCGCTCCCAGTGTTCCATCTCATCTTACGCTTGAGAGTGGACTCATTTCAATCTGGCTGCCTAGTGCGGGTTCAATAAAAGGGGCTGGCAGGGCCTTCACCCTGCCAGCCCTGATGGCTTAGTTGCCGCGACCATCCCGCTTGTTCTGGGCCAGCTGCAGCGCGGGGTTATCGAGCTTGGCCAGTTGTGGCATCGCCAGCTTTTTGAAGTTGGCCAGCTCGCGTCCACTCAGGGTCTCTGCCTGTGGCAGGGTGAGGGTGCGCGGGTTCTTGTGAATGCCGCCCACCACGAATTCGTAGTGCAGGTGCGGGCCGGTGACGCGGCCGGTGCCACCCAGAGTGCCGATGGTCTGGCCCTGCTTCACCCGCTGCCCCTTGTTGACGGTGCGCTTGGAGAGGTGCAGGTACTTGGTCACATAGTTGCCAGCATGCTTGATAAAGACGTAGTTGCCGTTGAACTGGTTGTAACCGGCGGCCACCACGCTGCCTGAGCCCGCCGCCATGATGGGGGTGCCCACCGGCGCCACATAGTCGATGCCGTTGTGGGGGCGGATCTTGCCGGTCACCGGATGGAGGCGGCGCGGGTTGAAGTTGGAGCTGATGTATTTGAAGTTGACCGGCGCGCGCAGGAAGCTCTTGCGCATCGCTTTGCCTTCCGGGGTGTAGTAGTTGCCATCTTCATTGAGCACGGCGCGGTAGGCGGTGCCCTGGTTGACGAACTCCGCCGCCAGAATATCGCCGGAGGCGACCCGCTCGTCGTCGCGGAACTTGTCTTCATAGACCACCCGGAAGCTGTCCCCCGGCTGCAAGTCCTGGGCAAAGTCGATGTCCCAGCCGAAGATGGTGGCCAAGTCCATGATCTGATCTTCGGTCATCCCCGCATCCACCGCGGCGCCCCAGAAGCTGGAGCGGATCTCGCCTTTGCTCACCTGTTCGCGGGTGTCGAGGGCGATTTTGACGTTGCGGGCGACAAAGGTCTCCTCCTTGCGGCTCACCTTGAGCGCCTGCTCCAGACTGTGGGGGTAATAGAGGCTGTGTAGCTCGCCGTTCTCGGTGAGCTTGAAGGTGAGTTCCTGCCCAGGTTGCAGCATCCGCAGGGGATCGCTGCCCTCGAGCTGGTCGATCAGGTGCAGATCCGTGGTGCTCAGGCCAATGCGCTGGAAGATTACCCCCATGTTGTCGCCACGGCGTACCTTCACCTGCTTGGTGATGTAGCGCGGCTTGGGCGGGGTAACGGGCTGGGCGGCTTCGGCCGTCAGCTCGTCGTTCAGCGCGTTGTCGTTAGCCGGTTCCCGCAGGGCAATTTCGTTGCCGTTTTCATCGACCCGTATTGCTACTGCCTGTTCGCTGGGCCAGGCAGCCAGCATCATGATCATGATGCTCAAGATCAGCACCATCTTGCGGTGCCAGTGGGGGAGTGCGTTGAAGGCGTGCCAAATAACCATGAGAAGCAGATGAAGTCGGGCAGAATGGACGGATTTTACAGCCTTTCCAATTGGCCCGCCATTCCAGTAATATGTTTGGCCCTGTGAAATCGTGATGGAGAGTCAAAAAATGTCCCAGCTCGAGGTGGCGCTAGCCGAGATCAAGCGCGGAGCGGAAGAAATTCTGGTTGAAGAAGAACTTGTCGCCAAGTTGAAGGAAGGGCGCCCGCTGCGCATCAAGTTGGGCATGGACCCGACCGCCCCCGACATTCACCTGGGTCATACCGTGATCCTCAACAAGCTGAAGACCTTCCAGGATCTGGGCCATGAAGTGATCCTGCTGATCGGTGACTTCACTGCCATGGTGGGAGATCCCTCCGGCAAGAACGCCACCCGTCCGCCGCTCTCCGAAGAGGCCATCAAGCACAACGCCCTCACTTATGCCGAGCAGGCGTTCAAGATCCTCGACCCGGCCAAGACCCGCATCGAGTACAACTCGACCTGGCTAAGCGAGCTGGGTGCGACCGGCATGATCAAGCTGGCGGCCAAGCAGACCGTGGCCCGCATGATGGAGCGCGACGACTTCAAAAAGCGCTACACCGGCGGCCAATCCATCGCGATTCACGAATTCCTCTATCCGCTGCTGCAAGGCTATGACTCGGTCGCGCTGAAGGCGGACGTTGAGCTGGGTGGTACCGACCAGAAGTTCAACCTGCTGATGGGCCGAGAGATGCAAAAAGATGCCGGCATGGCGACCCAGTGCGTGCTGATGATGCCGCTGCTGGTGGGTCTGGATGGCGTCAAGAAGATGTCCAAGTCCGCAGGCAACTACATCGGCGTCCACGACGCTTCGGGCGAGATGTTCGGCAAGATCATGTCCATCACCGACGATCTGATGTGGAACTACTACGAGCTGCTCTCCTTCCGTCCGCTGGCTGAAATCGAAGAGTTCAAGGCAGGTATCGCTGCCGGTACTCTCAATCCGCGCGACGTGAAGATCTGGCTGGCCAAAGAGATCATTGCCCGTTATCACGACGAAGCGGCGGCTGAAGCGGCCCATGAAGATTTCACCCAGCGCTTCTCCAAGAACGCCATTCCGGACGAAATGCCGGAAATCGAGCTGGCACTGGAAGGCGAAGGTCTGGCCATTGCCAACCTGCTGAAAGAGGCCGATCTGGTGGCCACCACCTCCGAAGCGCTGCGGATGATCAAGCAGGGCGCGGTCAAGGTGGATGGCGAGAAGCTGGAAGATGGCAAGGCACTCATCGGTGCCGGTACCGCCGTCTATCAGGTCGGCAAGCGCAAGTTTGCCCGAGTGACTGTCAAATAAGCAGTACCGTCAAATAAGCAGTCGCATCAGGCAAGCTGGTCATCAGGCCGGTTCAAGCTTGTTCAACAGGGCCTCCTTCGGGAGGCCTTGTTGTATCTGGGCGGCACGGATCTGGGCGATAAAGTGCCGCAGCACGGCACTGCTTGGGTGTGGCCGTGTTGCCAGACTGATGCTGGTCATCATGCCGTTGCCCTCAATGGGGTGGTAACTGACCCCGAGCGGGCGCAGCGCCGCCACCGAGCTGGGCACCAGGGTTACGCCAAAGCCCGCCTGCACCATGCCGACGGTAGAGATCACCTGCGGGCATTCGGGCCCCAGTATCGGCTCGAACCCCGCCTCCCGGCAGAGACCCACTATTCCGTCATAGAGCCCGGGCCCGATGGCGTGGGGAAACAGAATAAAACTCTCGTCCTTCAGGCTGGCCAGTGACAAGGGGCCCGGCTTGGCTTTGGGGTGGCTGGTCGGCAGGGCGATCAGCAGCGGCTCCTGCTCGATAAGGTGATGGGCAAAGCCCTCGCTACCCCGGCAGGGCAGCCGCAAGATGGCGGCATCCAGCCGATCGTTGCGTAGCGCCTCCACCAGTGCCGGCATGGTGCCCTCCTGCGGGCTGAGGGCTACCTCGGGGTAGCGCTCCCGATAGTCGTGCAGCAGGGTCAGCACCGCGGGGTGGAGCACGGTGGAACCGGCAAAGCCGATCCGCAGTGCCCCCTGCTCGCCCCGGGCAATCCGCTTTACCTTCAGTTTTGCCGCATCGGCCAGCGCCAGGATCTGCGCCGCATCCCGATAGAGGCTCTCGCCCGCCTCGGTCAGTTCGACACTGCGGGTCAAACGGCGCAGCAGAGGGGTGCCCAGGGTCTCCTCCAGCTTGCGGATCTGCTGGCTCAGGGGCGGCTGGGCCATATTGAGTGATTCGGCTGCGCGGGTGAAATTCTGCTTTTCAACAACGGCCATGAAGTAGCGGAGCGTACGAAGTTCCATATCGATTGAGTCTCAAAGTCATGGGATCAGCGTATTGGTGTTGAAATGTGAACCAAGTCACCATTGGATCCGAACGCTAACAGGATTCACGGTGGAGGTGAAACCCGAATGGAACATATTGCAACATCTGACAGTGCCGGGTGCAGCTGTGCCCTCGAAGTGAGCCAGCAGTTTTCCCGCTGGCGCAGGCAGCATGACGGTGGCGAGATCTACCAGAGTTCCCTGATGAGCGCCCTGCTGGCGGGGGTCTACGAAGGGGAGACCACCATGAGCGAGCTGCTGCGCCACGGCGACTTTGGCCTCGGCACCTTCAATCACCTCGATGGCGAGCTGATCGCCTTCGAGCGCCAGATCCACCAGTTGCGCTCCGATGGCTCGGCCCGGCCCGCCCGCGCCGATCAGAAGACCCCCTTTGCGGTGATGACCCATTTTCGCCCCTGTCTGGAGCGTCGCTTCGATCACCCCCTCAGCCGTGACGAGATCCACCAGTGGGTGGATCGGCTGGTGGGATCCGACAACGTCTTCGTCGCCCTGCGCCTCGACGGCCAGTTTGAAACGGCCAAGGTACGAACCGTGCCGCGTCAGGAGCCCCCTTATCGTCCCATGCTGGAAGCCATCGAACAGCAGCCGCTGTTCCGCTTTGCCGCGGTGGCGGGAACTCTGGTGGGCTTTCGCTGCCCGCCGTTCGTGCAGGGAGTTAATGTAGCGGGCTTTCACGAGCACATGATCACCGCCGATCGCAAGGGGGGCGGTCATCTGCTCGACTACACCATGGCCCACGGCACCCTGCGACTTTCTGTGGTGCGTCACCTCAATCTGGCCCTGCCATCGGATCCCGCTTTCCGGCAGGCCGACCTCAACCCCGCCGATCTCGACCGCGCCATTCAGGCCGCCGAAGGCTGATAGACAAGGAGCAATATCATGGAAAACAGACAGTGGAAGTGCGGTGCCGAGCTGGTGGTTCGTCATCTGGAGGCGCAAGGGGTCAAGCAGGTGTTCGGGATCCCGGGGGCCAAGATTGACCGGGTGTTCGATGCGCTGGAGGACTCTCCCATCGAGACCATAGTGGTGCGCCACGAGGCGAACGCCGCCTTTATGGCGGCCGCCGTGGGGCGCCTGACCGGCAAGGCGGGGGTGGCGCTGGTCACCTCGGGCCCCGGCTGCTCCAACCTCATCACCGGGTTGGCGACTGCCACCTCGGAGGGTGACCCCATGGTGGCGCTGGGCGGAGCGGTGCGCCGTGCCGATGGCCTCAAACTCACCCATCAGAGCATGGATACGGTCAACCTCTGCCGTCCGGTCACCAAGTTCAGCGCTCAGGTCAACAGCGGGGCGGCAATTTCGGAAGTGATGGCCAACGCTTTTCGCGCCGCCGAGCTGGGACGGCCGGGGGCGGCGTTTGTCAGCCTGCCGATGGATATCATCAACAAGCCGGTGCAGGGCAATGTGCTGGTGCCCCGCGAGGTGCCGGAGCCGGGCTGCGCCGACGAACAGAATATGGAGCAGGCATTGACCCTGCTGCGCAACGCCCAGAATCCGGTGGTGCTGCTCGGCCTGATGGCGAGCCGGCCGGAGAATGCGGAGGCAGTGCGCGCCTTCCTCGACAAGGCGCGGCTGCCGGTGACCGGTACCTATCAGGCCGCCGGGGTGGTGGACAGCTGCCACTTCGATGACTTTGCCGGACGGGTCGGGCTCTTTAACAACCAACCGGGGGATCAGCTGCTGGCAGGGGCCGATCTGGTGATCTGCATCGGCTACAGCCCCATCGAGTACGACCCCGTGCTGTGGAATGGCGATCGGGAGCGGCGCATCCTCCATATCGACGTGCTGCCAGCCGATATCGACAGCAGCTACTGCCCGACCGCCGAGCTGGTGGGGTCGATCCGCGCCAACCTGTTGCAGCTGACCCGCATCATGGGCAATCCGAAAATCCGTCCCCCCGAGGTGGATCGGCTGCTGCAAGGGGTACGCCAGCAGCGGTTGCGACTGGCAATGCGGGCCGACGATCTGCACGGCAATCCGGTTCACCCCTTGCGTATCGTGCGCGAGCTGCAGGATCTGGTGCGCGACGACATGACCCTCTGCGTCGACATGGGCAGCTTCCACATCTGGATTGCCCGCTACCTCTACAGCTTCCGTGCTCGTCAGGTGTTGATCTCCAACGGTCAGCAGACCATGGGGGTGGCACTGCCGTGGGCCATCGGTGCGGCGCTGGTGCGGCCGGGTGAGAAGGTGATCTCGGTATCGGGTGATGGCAGCTTTATGCAGTCGAGCATGGAGCTGGAGACGGCGGTGCGGCTCAAGAGCAATATCGTCCACATCATCTGGGTTGATAACGGCTACAACATGGTCGCGATGCAGGAGCAGCAGAAGTATTGCCGCACTTCCGGCGTCTCTTTTGGTCCCATCGACTTCAAACGCTATGCCGAATCGTTCGGGGCGGCCGGGTTTGCGGTGCGCTCGGCCGACGAGCTGCGCGCTACCCTGCGGGCCGCGCTGGCGGTGGAGGGGCCTGCGGTGGTGGCGATCCCGGTGGATTACTCCGACAACCCGGGGCTGATGGCCCAGCTCAGGCCAGAAGTATTGGCATAGTGTGGGCCGCGGTGTTGACCTGAATCCTCGTGTAAGAGCAGGCAGACCCGCCCATATAGCAAAAACCGGCATCAGGTGATGCCGGTTTTTATTGCTACGCGGGATGGGTGGCCTTAACGGGCCAGCTGGACGGCGGCGCGTGCGCGGGCCGGTTGTGGGCGGTGTTTGGCTTTTGGCGCGCAGGCCATCTTCAGGCGCAGCCACTCGCGCCACAGCAGCCAGCAGAGCGGCAGGGTGAGCAGCAGCACGGTCGCGGGCTGGGCCATCAGCACCCCATCACGGCCCCACAGTTGCGGCAGCAGGAAGATGAGCGGCAGCAGCAACACGGTTTTGGCGATGGAGATGACCAGCGCCTGACGGGTACGCGCCATGGATTGCAGCAGCACTATGCCGAACATGATGATCCCCTCCAGCGGAATGGCGCCGAGGTTGAGGGTCAGGCTGCTGATGGCGGCGGCCAGCAGTTCGGGATCCTTGTCGCCAGTATAGAGCATGGCGACCTGTCCCGGCAGCAGCTGGATGGTGAGCCACACCAGCATGCCGTAGATAAAGGTGAACTTGAGCCCCATCTCCATCAGGTACTTGAGGTTGCGATGGCGCTTGGCCCCCGCCGCCTTGCTGATGAGCGGCTGAATGCCGAAGGCGAGCCCCTGCAGAATGACGATAAAGACCGCCTCGGTGTAACCGGCCACGGTAAAACCCGCCAGATCCTTCACATTGCCATACACCATCAGCTGGCTGTTGTGCAGCATCAGCAGCAGGCCGAGGTTGAACTGGGCAATCAGGCTCGGCAGACCGGTAAAGAGCAGGTGCGGCATGGCGGGGAGGTTGGGCACCAGATCCCGCCAGCTGAGGCGCAGCCGCGCCCAGGGGGTAAAGAAGTAGCCAAGGCCGATCAGGCTCACCGCACCCTCTGCCATCAGGGTGGCTTGCGCGGTACCGATCAATCCCAGCCCCAGCCGACCCACCATGATGTAGTTGAGGATGATATTGAGCACGGCGCCGCTGCTCACCAGCACCATGGCCAGTTTCGGGCGACCATCGTTGCGCAGCAGATAGGGGACAGCCAGATTGCTGGCCAGCAGCAGGGTACCGCCGCCAATCCAGGTGAGGTAGTCGCTCGCCTGCTTCCAGGTCTCGGTGCCCTGTTCAATCCCCAGCCCCAGCAGGATATCGGTGTGGGTGTAATAGAGCAGCACCGGCGCAACGCCCCCGAGTCCGGCCAGCAGCCAGAGGGCGTTGACCAGCGCCTGACGGGCCAGCGTGTCGTTTTTCGCCCCTTGCTGGAAGGAGATGGCGGTGGCCGCCCCCATGCTGATCATGGCGGCCAGACCGATCAGCACCATGATGACCGGATAGACCAGGTTGATCCCGGCGAGGCCTGCGGCGCCGACATAGTGGCCGACGAAGATGCCGTCGATGAGGTAGTAGGCCCCCGAGACCAGCATGGCAAGAATGGAGGGGAGGGCGTAAGCCCAGAAGCGACGGGTCATGGCCCGTTGCCGCAGTGTTAAATAGGCAGACATATCTGTTCTCTCGGGGAGTTCGATTATCGAACAGCTAGTCTAGATTAATACTTATTTGGTGATAATCAGGGTTTCACTTGATGAATTGCTGAGTATTACTCACTAATCCGGGGTTTTGGTAGTGCGCCTTGAGCATGTCGATCAGGATGCGCAGGCCGCTGCCCAGCTGATGCCGACTGGGATAGAAGAGATAGAAGCCGGCAAAGGTGGGGCACCAGGGCTCCAGCACGGTGAGCAGTTTCCCCTCCGCGACCTTCTGGCTTACCTCCTCTTCCAGACAGTAGGCGAGCCCTAGCCCCGCCTCGGCGGCGCCCAGATAGAGGGCCGGGGTGCTGGTGGTGAGCGGCCCGGTCACTTCAATCTCCAGCATGGTGCCGTCGGCGGCAAAGGCCCAGCGATAGTGGTGGTGCGGGGTGAGGCGATAGCCGATGCAGGCGTGGCGGCTCAGCTCGCTCGGGTGCTCTGGCGCGCCGTGCTCCGCCAGATAGGCCGGGGAGCCCACCACCAGATAGCGCTGGGGCGGGCCGAGGGGGATGCCGATCATCTCCTTGGGCAGCAGATCCCCATAAAAGAGCGCGGCATCGTAACCATCTTCAATCAGCCGGGGCATCAGCTCCTGCTCCACTACCTCCACCTGCATCCGCGGATAACGGGCCAGATAGTCGATGAGCACCGGTGCCAGCAGGCTGTCGATGGCGCCGCGGGGGGCGCAGAGCTTGAGTCGTCCCACCGGTTCATCGCTGTTGCGGGCCAGCTCGCAAAGCGCCTCTTCAAGGGTATTGAGGGTGGGGAGCAGCTGCTTGAGCAACCGCTGGCCCGCTTCGGTCGGCACCACGGCGCGGGTGCTGCGGTTGAGCAGCCGTACTCCCAGACGGGCTTCCAGCCCCTTCAGGCTATGGCTGAGGGCGGAGGCGGAGACCCCGAGTTCGAGGGCGGCCTTGCTGAAACTGCGGTGACGGGCGACGGCGGCAAACACCGCCAGTTCGGCGAGATCGGTACGGGTAATGGTCATCATCAATCAACAAAAAGGCGTGAGTCACAAGGGTACGCCAAGGCCGTGCTGCACACAATCCGCGCTAAATGGGTGGCTTGTTGCAAATATGTAGCTGCTCGCAGGCCATTGATTCCAGTGAAACTAAGTTGAATTGTTAAAAAAAACTCACAATAAGGCGCCTTGAGTGTGATCTTGGTCGTCCGAAAGGCGACCAAAATCAAACTTTGGTTGATTAATTCAAAAAAACGCTGTGATTAATAAGGGCATTTAATTAAAGTCAGCCCATCAAGAGTGGCGCACGTTAATCAGTTGTTAAGTGAGACGGTCGCCGACCCTCAGGGTCAAAATCTCGCACTGTTGTTTGTTGCAATCCTGTTGTCACAAGGAGTGATGGCCAGGTTGCCGGGGGGCGAGAGGTTATTATCAAGGACGGACAGCAGGCGTTCCAGGGAGATGGAACCGGGCCAAGGCCCGACCAAACAAGAATCCCATTTTCCTAGATGACAGGAACAACGTATGTCTGACATGAATATTGCAGCTGATGGTCGTTTAGCCAGCAACACCTCCCGCGGCGTCAACAAGGCCGATGTGGTCTGGATGCTGGGTCTGTACGGTACCGCGATCGGTGCCGGTGTGCTCTTCTTGCCAATCAACGCCGGTGTAGGTGGCCTGTGGCCGCTGGTTGCCATGTTGATCCTGGCGCTGCCGCTGACTTTCTTTGCTCACCGTGGTCTGACCCGCTTCGTGCTGTCCGGCTCTACCCGTGATGGCGACATCACTGAAGTAGTAGAAGAGCACTTCGGCAAGACCGCAGGCAAATTCATCACCCTGCTCTACTTCTTTGCCATCTACCCGATCGTGCTGATGTATTCAGTCGCCATCACCAACACCGTCGAAAGCGTGATTGTTCACCAGCTGGGTATGTCTGCACCTCCCCGTGCCGTTCTGTCACTGGCCCTGATCCTCGGTCTGATGGCGGTTGTTCGTCTGGGCGGCCAGGTTATCGTCAAAGCGATGAGCGTGCTGGTATTCCCGTTCGTGCTCACCCTGATGGGTCTGGCGTTCTACCTGATCCCGCACTGGAACGGTGCCATCATCACTGAAGCTCCGGCCCTGTCCGACGCCTTCAACGGTGACTTCATCAAGACCCTGTGGCTGGCTATCCCGGTAATGGTGTTCTCCTTCAACCACTCCCCGATCATCTCCTCCTTCGCGGTGGACAACAAAGGTCGTTACGGTGAAGGTGCCGAGAAGAAGTGCAGCAACATCCTGCTGGGCGCCCACGTCATGATGGTGATGACCGTTATGTTCTTCGTATTCAGCTGCGTACTGAGCCTCTCCCCGGCTGACTTGGCTGCTGCCAAAGAACAGAACATCTCCATCCTGTCCTACCTGGCCAACCACTTCGATAACCCGGTTATCGGTACTGTGGCTCCGCTGATCGCCATGGTTGCCATCAGCAAATCCTTCCTGGGTCACTACCTGGGTGCGCAAGAAGGCATGAACGGCCTGATGGCCAAGGCGCTGCGCGAGAAGGGCAAGAACGTTGACACCAAGCAACTGAACAAAGTCACTGCCGTGTTCATGATCCTGACCACCTGGGCCATCGCCACCATCAACCCGAGCATCCTCGGCATGATTGAAGACCTGGGCGGCCCGATCATCGCAATGCTGCTGTTCCTGATGCCGATGTACGCCATCACCAAGGTTCCGGCCATGCGCAAATATGCTGGCAACATCAGCAACGGCTTCGTGACCATCATCGGCCTGATCGCCATGTCCGGTATCATCTACAAGCTGATTGCCTGATAACTCCGGTTACCAAGTTGAATGAAGAAGCCGCCTCGCAAGAGGCGGCTTTTTTATGGAGCGGATGCGGCACCGCTACTTCATCAGCTTCTTCACCTCATCGCTGGCCAGCGCCTTGTTGAATTTGTCCCGCGCCTCTTTCCCCTTGGCGGAGTTGGTAAAGCAGACGTGGAGGGATTTGTCCTCGAGGATCTTGCCGTTGAAGCCGAGGTTGGCGGCAACGTCCTTGAGCTGGGGATCGCTTTCCAGCAGATAGGTCATCACATTCTGGTCGATAACCGCCAGATCGAGCCGACCATTGCCCAGTTTCAGCAGGTTTTGGCTGTCCGAGCTGGTGGCGTCGGCCGAGAGCGCCTTGCTGGCCACCTTTTCGTCAAACTCGGTGGTATTCACATAGCCGGTGACGACACCAATTTTCTTGCCCTTGAGGTCATCAAGGGTCTGCCAGGTGACCGGCTGATCGGCTCGCTGGGCAAAGCCGAGAGGGCCGTTACCTATGGGGTCGGAGAAGAGGCAACTGCTCTTGGGGTCGAGATACTCGGGGAAATAACCCAGTACCTCGGGGTTGTTGGTCGCCTCGTCCACGGCCCGTTGCCAGGGATAGAACTTGATGGTCAGCGGGTCGCCAGCCAGGGCAAAGGCTGCGGTCACCACCTGACTGCTCTTGCCCTGCTCAGGGAGGCTTGCGCTGGTGTAAGGGGGCCATTCAAGGCTGGTCAACACCGCCGCCTGAGCGGCCGACATGCCGAACAAGGGAAGAGTGGCCAGGGCGAGGTGCTTCCATTTCAGGCTCATAGAGATAACTCCTTGTGGTCAAACACCCCTTAAAGA